>MTCR01000043.1 GCA_002212725.1 Sphingobacteriales bacterium TSM_CSM
CGCCAATGGCATCGGTAGGAAAAGCAAAATCAGACGGGGTAAAAATTGCCGATTGCGCATATTGAATGTCCATATTATTTACCTGCGGCAAATTTCCCACACAGCCGGCAATGGCCACATAGCACTCATTTTCAATAGCCCGTGCCTGTGCGCACCGGCGCACACGGTTGTAGCCGTTTTGCGTATCGGTTAAAAAAGGGACAAATAAAATTTGAACGCCTTGTTTGGCATACAGGCGTCCAAGTTCAGGAAATTCCACGTCATAACAAATCAAAATACCAATGCGCCCACTGTCGGTATCAAAAGTTTTAATTCTGTTACCACCCGTCATGCCCCAGCTTTTAACCTCCGACGGAGTTGGATGTATTTTATGATAATACTCCCATGTTCCGTCTCTGCGACAGAGGAATGAAATATTAAGCAGTTTTTCATCTTCCATATATGGCATACTGCCGCTAATGATATTGATATTATAAGACATGGCAAACTCCACAAACTTTTGCCGTATGGCATCGGTAAATGTAGCCAGTTCTCTTATAGCCTTAGCCTCGCCAAGGTAATCAAAGTCGGCCATTAGCGGGGCATTAAAAAATTCGGGAAATAATATAAAATCTGCCTGATAGCCGCTTACGGCATCAATAAAATATTCAGCTTGTTTCATCAGGGCATCAAAATCGTCAAACAAGCGCATTTGCCACTGCACAAGTCCGAGCCTTGCCGTAGTTTTGGGGGTATTTATGAGGCGCTCTTCCTTTTGGTAGTAAATGTTAATCCACTCAAGCAAGGTAGCATATTCTTTTGATTGTGTATCGCCGGGCAGGTAGTTGCGTAAAACCCGGCGCACGTGAAAATCGTTAGATAATTGAAAAGCAAGCGTAGGGTCAAAAATTTCTTTCATTTTTACTTTCTCAATATACTGCCGCGGGGTTAGCTGGTCGGAGTACAACTCGTAATTCGGAATACGTCCGCCGGCAATAATGGAGCGCAGGTTCAGGTTTTCACACAATTCCTTACGGGCATCGTACAGCCTTCTGCCCAATCGCAAACCCCTGTACAACGGATGTACAAATATTTCAATTCCATAGAGCACATCGCCGTCGGGGTCGTGTGTATTAAAAGTATAGTTGCCAATAATCTGTTCATAGGTGTGATTATCCCCATATTTTTTGTAATCTACAATAATAGATAAGGCACTTGCTACTACCTTTCCATCTACGGTTACGCAAAGTTGCCCTTCGGGAAAAAGGGAAAGCAACCTGGACAGATGCTGCTCGTCCCAAAAATCGCCTCCCATACCCGAATAGGCTTCTATCGAGGCGTTTTTCAGGTCTAAATAATCTTCCAGCAACAGGTTGCGCAATTCAATTTTTTGGTTCTGTTTCATGGCATTTGGGTAATAACATGCAAGCATTGGCAGATTTCAATGTACTGTCAATCCTTTTGGTTCAATACTTGGAAGTTGTCAGTTGTAATGTTCTTTACAAAATTGCCCAAAAATAGGGAGAATTAGGTAAATGTCCCGAATATCGGGAAAGGAATTTAAGTTGCACCTGTAAGCTGCATAAGCGTGTGCCGATATAGATGTTCCCCCATTCGGGGTTTGTAAAATGTTAAGGCTTGCCGGTGTTTTTCTTATCGCACTAAGGTTATATTTCCTTTTTTGTACTGTTCAAAACCATCGGCAAAACTGTATTGTATGGCATAAACATATACGCCAATTTCCTGTTCCTTTCCCTTAAAGGTGCCATCCCAGCCTTCATCGGGCTTAGTGGTTTCAAAGATTAGGTTGCCCCAACGGTTGTAAATGCGCAGTATGAAGCTGTTGAGGGGTTGGCTGCTAAATATATTGAACCTGTCATTCTCTCCGTCATTGTTCGGGCTAAAAGCGTTGGGCACAAGTAATTTTTCACCCGCCGGTGTTACAATTACCGTAAACGATACCGGTTCCGAACAGGCATCGGCAGTGCTCACCACATAGGTGGTTGTTTCAACCGGTGCTGCTATGGGGTTGCTGCAATCGGTACAACTTAGGCCGGTGCCGGGCTGCCAGAGGTAATTGGTTGCACCGGTAGCAGTCAGTTGGGTATTTTGCCCCGCGGCAATGGTAGCATCGCCACTTACGCTGATTACCACCTGCGGTTGCACGGTTAGCAACAGTGAGTCGATGGCAGTATTGGCACAGGCATCGGTAACCTGTAAATACAAAGTAATGTTACCCGTTACCAGTGGCGTAAAATCGCCCGAAAGCGAAGTTGCATTGCTGAAATTGCCGACGCCCGGTGTTGCAGTCCAGTTTACTGTGCCGGCTATGCCCGATAATACCAAACCCGAAAGTTCAGCCACATTGCCTTCGCAAATGGTTATATCCGGGCCGGCATCGGCATTAATGCCCGATGTAGTAATGGTAATGGCAACGGTATCGCTGCCGGCACATATACCGCCGGTGGTATAAATTATGTCAAAATTGCCGCCTGCCGGAACAGAAGCCAGGTCAATTTCGCCGGTAAGGGCATTAACCGTTAATCCGTTTGTTGTGCTGAACGTGCCGCCCGGTGTGCCGTTTATAACAGGAACCGGGTTTGCTGTACCGGTGCAAAAAGAAGTTGAAGGGTAGGTAAATGTGGCATCCTCCTGCGGCAATTCCTCGAGTATGGCTGTAACCTGGGTACTCACACATAAAACATTACCGGTTTCAACAGCCTGTGCAAAATAGCTGCCGGGCAGCAAAGGCACAAATGTATTTCCGGTATCTATCGGGTTGTTGTTGCTGTCAAACCATTGCACAAATGTATTGGGCTGAGTGGTAACCTCAAAGGCTGCAGAGTTGGTACTGCCCTCGCAAATACTCAGCAAACCGGTTATCAGTACGGGAGCCGCCGGCGGTGTACAGGTGGTACAGTCAATAACCGACAGGTTAAAGGTTCCGGTATCGGAACAAATGCCGGGTGTGGTATAGGTAACAACAAACGAACCCGCTATGGTAAAGTCAATACTTCCCGAAACCGGGTCAATATTTACCCCCCCCGATGCAGAAAAGGTGCCACCCGGAGTTCCGGTTATGGTGGGCAGGGCAGCAGGATCGCCTATGCAAAACTGACTGCCTGCATAAGTAAAATTGGCGTTTTCTGTTGGCAGCCCTGTGAGGGTGAAAGCAACCTGTGTACTGGTACATAAATCGTTGTCGTCAAGCACTGCCTGAGCAAAATAGGTGCCGGGTGTTGTTGCCGTAAACGTAGTGCCATCGGCAATGGGTAAACCGGTTGTGGCATCAATCCAAATTACATAGGTACCGGCCACGGTGGTTGCTTCAAAAGCCGTGGCATTTACCTCTCCGGCACAAACTGCAACATCGGTTACCACTCCCACCGGCGGGAGAGGAGGTGTACACGCACAAACTGCCATTACAGTACCGGTTTGCATACAATCAGGAGCGCCGTCTGCATTGGCATCGGGAGCGCCGGCAACATAGGCTCTCCATTGCGCCGTTTCGCCCATTGTCGGGGCCGGATTTGGCACATTACCACTCCAGGTGCCGTCTGTTTGCAGGTATTCTATGATAAGCAGGTTGCCGCAGTTGTCCTGTACCTGCAAAGAGCAGCCGCCTGCCGGTGTAACCGTAACGGGTTGCGGAAACACCGTAAGGGTAAGGGTTCCGGCCGGTACCGGATTACCTGCGGTACACAAAACGGCAACATATAAGGTAAAGGTTTCGGCAGCACAAGCGCCCGAATGAGCATAATCGGCAGGAGTAAGCGGGTTGGCAAGTGCAGCATCAGAGAACCAGGCAAAGCCGTTGGCAGTTCCGTCAGCATCGGTTATGCCTATTTGTGCCTCCAACGCAGACCAGTCGGGTATGTCGCCATCGCAAACAGGCAGGCTGGCGCTGAGCGGCACATCTGCCACCGGACATCCGCTGCAGGTGTAAGTGTAGGTGGCTGTTTCATCAATACAGGTGCTGCCGTTGTAACTTACACTCCAGGTAGCGGTATTGGTGCCGGGCACAGGAACCGGCACATTTACCGGCGCAAGTACATAATTTGTACAAGCCGATGTAAGTGTGGGCAAGTTACTGCAATCGGGTGTAAAAGTGAGCAGCGCCGGGTCAAAGGCGGGAAACACAGTAATGTCAAATGTTTCCGAATCCCATACTGCAGAGGGGTCATTGGTGCAGTAAATGCTGGCTGTAACCTGTACCGTTTGCGCAGTACAGCCGGTTACGGTTGGGGCAGTAAGGGCAATGTTTTGCCCGCCACCCGCAAAAGTGCCGTTTACTGCCCATTCCACATCGGCAAGGGTAACAAAATCAGTTACATCTAATATCAGGTTATAGCTGCTGCCACTGCAAACCTGGGTTTGGCTTCCGGGTGCAAGCCCGGCAATAAACGGACATGATGAAATAACACAGTTATAATTTCCGGTTATGTTGGTAAAGGAGCAGGGCAAACCCAGCAAAGCAGCATCGTTGTTTATTACGGTAAAAGTCACGGCATTGGTACTGCCGTTTACCGTGGTACTTTGCGTGGTATTGGGCGATACCAGAAATTGCGGACAATTGGGTGTAGCGGTTATACTACACCCATCGGGGCTTAAGCTCAATACGGCATCGGGTATGGGATACCAGGTAACAGATACGGTTTGAGACGAAGAAGGAACCAGCGGGTTATCGGAACAATACACGTTAAGCGTATAATCCAACACCTGTGGTGTGCAGGCGGTAATGGTTTCCGATACCGAAACGGCAAGGTTGCTGCCAATCAAACTGCCATCGGGTGCCAGCCATTCCACATGGTCTAAGTTGAGGTTTGAAGTAAGGGTGGCAGTCAGGTTAACCGCATCGCCGCTGCAACTTACCTGATTGGGTGTGATGGTGGCTACAGCAGGGCAGGTGCAATCTGCCAGATTAAGGGTAAGGGCAACAGGCTGACTGCTGCAACCTTGTGCCGAAATTTCGGTAACAGTATAGGCATAATTACCCGATGCAGTTACCAAAGGCTGAAATTCGGTACCCGAACCGGTTTCAGCGCCTGTCCATTGTAAGGTTGCGCCTGCTGTGGCCGCCGTTGCCAAAACCGGAACCGGCGTGCCGGTGCAAAAATCATAGGTTGCATTCAGCAATGGCGTGGGTGGTTGAGGCAGGGCGGTAATATCAAAAGCAACAAAAGCGCTCACACAGCCGTTTGGAGCTACCGCCTGCACAGCATAACTGCCCGCAGCCGGTGGGGCAAATGTGTTTCCGGTGCTGATAAAGGTACTAGCACCCGGCGGGCTGGCATACCAGTTGTAAACATCTGTAGCACTTGGTGTTACCGAAATCTGAGGCAAAGGTACTCCCTGGCAAACTGTGTCGGTATAAGGCAGTAAAACAGGATCGGCTACTGCAGGGCAGGCGCAGTTCTGTGTTCCGCTTTCAAGAAGTGATGCACAAACACCGCTGTCATCAACCAGCAGCGAGTAGTTGGCATTGTTTATAAATGTGCCGGTATAAACACTGCCGGCCACAGGCAATCCGTTTACAAAATAAGGAGGCGTACCGCCCGCAATGTTGAGCACCACGGTAAAATTGCTCAAATCTGCTGAGCAGTTAATTGCAGTACTTACCTGCAAGGGATTAATGAAGGTAACCTGAACCGCATCGGTTGCTGCGCAGGCGCCTGCTCCGCTTGTCCATGAAAATTGATAAATTCCTGCAGCAGGTACGGTTACCGTTGCCGTCGGGTTATTTGCATTGTCAAAAACTACTGTTCCTGCGCCGCTGTAGGTCCATGTTCCTGTGCCGTTGGCGGCAAGGGTATAAGTTAAGCCGCAGGCGGTGGCATCGGGGCCGGCATTAGCAGAAGGTGCATCGGTAAAGGCAATGGTTACAACATCTTGGGTAGTACATGGGTCGCCAATCGGGTTCCATGCAAAGGTATAAGTGCCGGTTTCGCTTACGGTAACATCGGTTTGTGCCAAATTGGGGTTGGCAAAAGTTGCAGATGCCAATGCCGTTGGCGCTGCCACTAAGGTCCATGTGCCTGAATAGTCCGAAAAACCGTTCAGCGTATAGGTTAGCCCGCAAATACTGTCATCGGGGCCTGCGGTGGTGGTGTTATCGGCAACAGTAATGGTTTGGGTGGTGCTTGCATTTGTTGCACATGGCGCAATCGCATTCACCGTATAAACCACCTGATATGTTCCGGCGGCCAACCCCGACGCATTAAAAGTATTGCCACTAATGGCCCCCGGGGCGGCAGGGCATGACCAAATACCACCGGCATTGCCGGTAACCAATAAGGCAAGGTTAAGCACAGGACTTGCAACTGCATTGCATAATGCGCCGGCCGGCGCTGTGGTGGCAGCATTGGGTGGCGCTACAAGGTTAATATTTTGGGTGGAAGACAGGTTTGGACACCCCGGTGCGCCGGTTACCGTATATGTTACCGTATAACTGCCATTTAATCCCGAAGCCGAGAACACCGAACCCGATAAAGTGCCGGCCGGGGCATTGGTTGTCCAGGTGCCGCCGTTGGTAGTAACACCGGCAACAAGCAAGGTGTTAAGGTCTAATGTATTGCCCGCAGCACCACAAAGCGCCGGAGGTGCAGTAATGGTGGCGTTTTCGGTACAATTGGCTGCACAGTTAATAACGCCTATGATTTGCGAAGTACTTTCTGCAGCACAAGGCGCAACGCCGGCAACCGTGTAAGTAACGGTATAGGTTGCGTTATCGGGCAAGCCGGTGGCATTAAAAATATTGCCGGCCGAAACTGTGCCTGCCGGGGCATCTGTTGTCCAAAATCCGCCTGTATTGCCACTTACTAAGGCATTTAAATCAAGGGTGGTAATATTACCCGGCAAGTTGTTGTTGCAAAGTTGGGCAACCGGTGGTATTATGGTGCCGGCATCGGGAGCCGCAACTACGTTTACTGATGCCGTATTTTCAAGGGCACATTGTCCGGCGGCGGGGGTAAAGGTCAGTATTACAATACCCTGTAACCCTGTTGGCAACCATAAATTTCCACTCACTCCTGCACCGCTCCATGTACCGGAAATTCCGTTTTGGGTGGTGTTTAAGGTTACAGCAGTTGCATTTTCGCAAACGGAAGCCGGCGGCGGGTCGCTCAAAGAAACCGGCACAGCATTGCTAACATTAACGTTGGCCGTATTTGAAAGCGAACATTGCCCGGCCGCGGGGGTAAACGTAAGTACAATGTTGCCATTTAAACCTGCGGGATTAAATGTATTGCCACCCGATACGCCGGTGCCGCTCCATATGCCGGATACGCCGCTTTGGCTGGAGTTAAGCGTTACAGGGGTACCTGTGTTGCATAAAACACCCGGTGGCGGATTGCTTACCGATACCGGTGCTGCACCGGTTACATTTACCGTTTCCGTATTTTCAAGCGCACATTGCCCTGCGGCGGGGGTAAAGGTAAGCACTATATTGCCACTTAAGCCGGCAGGGTTAAACTGGTTGCCACCCGATACACCGCTGCCGATCCAGGAACCCGTAATACCGCTTTGCGTAACAGCAAGCAATACCGGAGCATCAAGAGTGCAAAAGTTGCCGGCGGGAGGCGCTGTAATTGTTACCGGCAAAGCCGTATTGATAACAATAGTTGCGGTATTGGGCAAAACACATTGTCCGGCATTGGGTGTAAAGGTTAACGTAACCGAGGGTGCAGCTATTCCCGAAGGGTTAAACACATTACCAGATACTCCGTTTCCGCTCCAAACGCCCGAAACGCCGCTCTGCACAGAATTGAGGTTTACCGGTGCATCGAGCGAACATAAAGATGCCGGCGGCGGGTTGGTAACGGTTACTGCCGAAGCCTGATTTACCACCACAGTTGCAGTGGCAGACAAAGCACATTGCCCAATGTTGGGGGTAAAAGTCAGGGTTACAGAGGGCGCAACTATGCCGGAAGGGTTAAACTGGTTGCCTGTTATGCCGGGTCCGCTCCAGGTGCCTGCAACGCCGCTTTGGGTAGGGTTGAGTGCAATGGGCGCATCGGTGCTGCAAACCGGTGAGGCCGGCGGGGTGCTGATGGCAATGGCCGTAGCTGTGGTTACAGTTACGGATGTTGTATTTGGAAGCGCGCAATTACCGGCTGCCGGGGTAAAGGTTAAAACTACACTGCCATTCTGACCCGATGGGTCGAATTGGTTGCCCGAAACACCCGCTCCGCTCCAGGTGCCTGCAACGCCGCTTTGGGTGGGGTTGAGTGCAATGGGCGCATCGGTACTGCAAACCGGTGAGGCCGGCGGGGTGCTGATGGCAATGGCCGTAGCTGTGGTTACGGTTATTGTTGTTGTATTTGGAAGCGCGCAATTACCGGCTGCCGGGGTAAAGGTTAAAACTACACTGCCACTCTGACCCGATGGGTCGAATTGGTTGCCCGAAACACCCGCCCCGCTCCACGTGCCCGATATGCCACTTTGGGTGGGGTTGAGTGCAAGCGGAGAATCGGTGCTGCAAACAGGTGAGGCCGGCGGAGCGCTGATGGTTACAGCAGCAGCAGCCGTAACGTTTATAACCGTATTGCCGGCCAATGCACATTGCCCGGCGGTTGGGGTAAACGCAAGTACAATATTGCCACTTAAACCGGCAGGGTTAAACTGGTTGCCACTTACCCCCGTTCCGGTCCAGTTGCCGCTAATGCCACTCTGCGTGGTATTGAGCGCTATGGGAGAAGCAATATTGCAGATACTTGCCGGTGGCGGATTGCTGATAATTACGGCAGTTGCTACCGTAACCGTTACAGTTGCCGTATTGGCAAGTGCACAAATTCCGGCAGTGGGGGTAAAGGTAAGTATTACATTGCCACTCAACCCTGCAGGGTTAAACTGGTTACCACTTACACCGGTACCACTCCAGATGCCGTTTGTACCACTTTGCACGGCGGCAAGCGAAATCAGTGCTGAGGTATTGCAAACTACAGCAGGTGGCGCTGTGCTGATAACAACCGGCGCAGCTACCGTTACCGATACCGTTGCCGTATTGGGCAACGAACATTGCCCGGCTGCCGGGGTAAACGTAAGTACAATGTTGCCACTTAAACCCGCGGGGTTAAACTGGTTGCCGGTAACTCCGCTGCCGCTCCAGGTGCCGGTTATGCCGCTTTGCGTGGTGGTGAGGGCAACCGGTGCGGCTGTATTGCAGATTGTTGCCGGTGGCGGGGTGCCAATAACCACTGCTGCCGGCGCCGTTACCGTTACTGTTGCCGTATTGGGCAGCGCACATAGCCCGGCGGTTGGGGTAAACGTAAGCACAATGTTGCCGCTTAAACCTGCGGGGTTAAACTGGTTGCCGGAAACCCCGCTGCCGCTCCAGGTGCCGGTTATGCCGCTTTGCGTGGTGGCGAGGGCAACCGGTGCGGCTGTATTGCAGATTGTTGCCGGCGGCGGGGTGCCAATAACTGCTGCCACCGGCGCCGTTACCGATACTGTTGCCGTATTGGGCAGCGCACATAGCCCGGCGGTTGGGGTAAACGTAAGCACAATGTTGCCGCTCAAACCTGCGGGGTTAAACTGATTGCCGGAAACCCCGCTACCGCTCCAGGTGCCGGCTATGCCGCTTTGCGTAGTAGTAAGCGTAACCGGTGCGGCTGTGTTGCAGATACTTGAAGGCGGCGGCACATCAATTACCACAGCACTTGCCGCGGTAATGGTTAAAATATTGTTATAGGTAGCCGAATTACTGCAACTGTTAGTGGTGTTGGTAATAACCAGATTAATAGAATAAGTTCCGGGATTGGTAATGGAAACAGACGGGGTTACGCCCGAAGCCGTAACGGTTCCTGCCGGGCCGGAAATAGTCCAGTTGTAGGTAGGTGAAGCACCTGTATTGGAAGACCCCGATGCATTAAGCGAAAAACTTTGCCCCTGGCAATAGGTAAAACCGCCCGGTATGCTTACGCTAACCGTTGGATTGGGATTTATGGTAAGCGTAACCGGTGTGCGGTCGCTGTTGCAATCTGCAACGTTTTGCACCCAGTAAGTGGTAGTGGTTGCCGGTGTTGGGCTTGGTGTGTAAGAAGTGCCGGTTGCAATAAGGGTAGAGCCAAACTCGCTGCCATACCATTCGGTAGCTGCATCGCAGTTGGAGCAGGTAAAGGCGGGCGCCGGCTGCCCACTACAGATTGCCTGATTGGTAACGGTAAAAACCGGGGCTGCGGGTGGTGTACAAAAAGTGGCCACCGGAATACACTCGTTGTTTTCATTGCCATAGCCAATAACCCCGCCCGGGTCCATGGTAATAAAAGAGCCGTTTGCGGTACCCGGCACACCTGCAGCCGTTACCAGTTGTTCTACATCGTAAGTAATGGAATATGTACACCCTCCAAAACTAAGCGTTATATACCTGAAACAGCCGCAACCCGTACAGCCAAAGTTTTTGAACATGGGCAAGGGTCCGGGATAGTTGCCAAAAATGACATAAATTGGAGAAGCGCCGCATAAACTCGCAAAATAATTGGGCGGGAAAATTGAAAGGTCGGGAAAAGTTGTAGTAAAAGCCAAAACTTGTGCATTGGGCGGTATTACTCCGCTGACCCCGGCCGGTGGTGCTGCCATGGCATCAACAAATACATTGCCCGATGCGCAGGCGCCAACCAAAGCATTAAGCCCTGCAACACTTGCCGGCGACGAAGTAAAAGAGGTTACCTGACTGTTTATGGTTCCCGGCGGGCAGGCAACGGTTAACGAAGTACCCGGTGAATTTACATTGTAAGAAGATGTGCCGGTTTGAAACATAAAATATTCATTGGCAGCTTCGGCATTACCATCTCCGCAGGCATCTACCATAACAAGCAATGGGAGGGGGGAAGTACCTGTACAGCCTGCATTTTGCGACCAACCGGCCTGTGCATAAACCGGGTTCATGAACATTGTTGTTGCCGAAAGGAGCAATGTTAAAAATAAAAGCAAACGCTTCATATAAACTAATTGTATTTAAGCATCAGTGAAATACAACCTGTACAAACGTTTTTCCGTGCGCAAGGTTAAGCAGCGCAAAGTTAAGCTATTGGCAGCAGGTTTACAGCATATAAACACCTTGGGCGGCTATTATTCATGTATATTTAAACTGCAAAACCGCATTTTCATTATCCCCGCTTTGCCCCTGAACCTATCAAACAGCCGACAGAAATTAATATTGCCGCAATGGTGTTAAATTTGATTTTTATGTTTATCTTTGCGGTTCACAAATAAACAACAAAACTTAAACGCATTTACTTATGGGAAAAGGAGATAAACGCACCAAACGCGGTAAAATCTGGCGAGGCTCAAACGGCAAAACCCGCCCGAAAAACAGCAAAGGCTACCAATCCAATGCTGCCGCCAAAACATCGGAAAGCTAAGTTTTATTTTATGTTTTCGTTAACATACAAAAACCGGACAGTAGCCCTGCCCGGTTTTTTTGTTTTGCCCCTGTTGTAAGTTGGGACTTGGTTAGTTATACACTATGTTGGTAAAGGTGCCGGTGGTAATATCATGCGAACCGGTTCCGCCTCCGGCATCGGTGCAGGAAAAGGTAAAAGTGCCCGATACGGTTTTAGTGGAAGTATTGAAGGTGGTAAAAGTAATGGTACCGGCAGAACTGATGCACTCAATGGCGCCCTGCGAATAAGTGGCGGGATTAATGGCGGTAAAATCGTAGGTTCCGGTGGCAAATGCACCGCCGTGTACCAGCCTTATTTCAATGGTATCGGTGGCAGAGAACGTTTTACCAATGAGGTTCAGTTTACCCCCGGTATCCAAACCGCTTACATTGGTAGCGGTCCAATTAGTTCCGTCAATTACGGCAGTCATGGCACCGGTTCCGGGCGTGGTGCAGGGCGAGCAGGGTCCGCCACAATCAATACCGGTTTCACCTTGGTTCTGAATGCCATCTGAACACGTAGGTGCAGGCGGGTTATTGCAGGGGTTGGGGCATGGTCCGCCGCAATCAACACCCAATTCGCCACCATTTTGAATGCCATCGGAACAGTTGGGCATGTTGGCGCAGGGCGGGCAAAGACCGCTAGCATCACCGCAGTCAATACCGGTTTCACCCTGGTTTTGTTCTCCGTCGGTGCATGAATAAGATTGCTTGCAGGCACCCATTGCCATAACAAGGGCTGTAAACAGTACAAGCGAGAGCCAAAGTTTCGTCTTCATGTAACAGAATTTTAGAAATTTATTGAATTGTTAAATTTGGGTTGAAGATACAGTTATTTTCTGTAAAATTTCAGGGCAATGCCTGTTAAAGGATTTATTGGTTGGGTAAATGACAAAGTTTAGCCTAAAACTGCAAGATTGCCGGGCGTTTAGGCCTTTGCTTCCATACGCTCCTGCTCAATATCGCTCAATAGTTTTGCAGAATCTTCTACAGGGTAGTTGCCGGTAAAACAGGCATAACAGCAGGGTAAAGATGTATAAAGTTGTTGCAAATCTTCTATTGTTTGGTAAACCAAGGCATCGGAGCCAATATAGCTACATATTTCTTCATGGGTTTTGCGGGAGGCAATTAATTCGGTGCTTATGGCCATATCAATGCCATACACACAGGGGTTGGTAATGGGCGGAGCAGCAGAAATAAAATACACTTCTGCGGCGCCTGCGTTGCGCAGCATTTTTACAATTCTTTTAGAGGTGGTTCCTCTAACTATCGAGTCGTCAACTACTGCCACCCGTTTGCCTTCTACAACTGCTTTTATGGGGTTTAGTTTTTTCTTAACCACTTCCTCGCGTTCTTTTTGGGTGGGCGAAATAAAACTGCGGCCAATAAAACTGTTTTTTACAAAACCGCGTCTGTAAGGAATGCCCAGTGCCTCGGCAAGGCCCGAAGCGGCAAAATATCCCGATGTAGGCACATCAATCACTATATCGGGCTGAAGTCCGGCGGCTTTTACCTTTTTAGCCAACATTCGCCCCATTTTCACCCTTTCTGCAGCTACCAGGCGTTGTTGTATGATGCTGTCTTCGCGGGCAAAGTAAATATGTTCAAAAATACAAAAAGCCTTATTCATGCGATAGCCATCGGAAGTATGCAGGCGCAGTTTGTTGTCAATAAAAATAATTTCGCCGGCTTCCAGGTCGCGCACCAGTTCATAACCAAGGTAATCAAAGCAGCTAGACTCGGAGGCAAAGCCATACATTGTTCCATCTATGGTATCCTGCCGCCCCAAAACAAGCGGCCGTATGCCGTGCGGGTCTGTAAAAGCCAGCAACCCATGGTTGGCAATTACCGCAATAACCGAGTACGCCCCTTTTACCATTTGCTGGGTAGCTTTTACCGCTTCAAAAATATCGGCGGGTTGTATGTCTTTAAGGTCTTTTTTTATGAGTTCGGAAGCAAAAACGTACAAAATCAGCTCCAAATCGTTCGATGTTTCGGGTAAAATATGGTAATCGTTGTAAAGGATGTTGCGCAATTCTTTAAAATTGGTAACATTGCCGTTGTGTACCATAGCCAAACCAAACGGGTAGTTGGCCGAAAAGGGTTGGGCATTTTGTAATTCATTGCTGCCCTGGGTGGTATAACGCACGTGCCCTAAGCCTATATTGCCTTGCAGACGCTTAAAGTGCCGCTCTTCAAATACCTGACTAACAAGACCCAAGCCTTTTTTAATATGAAAATAATCTTTGAATGTAACAATGCCGGCGGCATCTTGCCCCCTGTGTTGCAGGGAGGTAAGCCCCAAAACAATATCGTACACTACCTGGTGGTTTCCGGTAAATCCTACTATGCCGCACATAATATATTGGTTGTTTATGTGTATAAATTGTTGTGTGCCGCGTAAAAGCTGCATGTATGTTTTTAGCGCGGGATTTTACTGTTATATTAATCCAACTTGATTTTGCGTTGTTTTAGGGCGCTGTTATTGAATGCGGTTCGGCAAAGATTTTTGCCAGCGTTTTGCTGTAAAGGGCATATTCAGCCTGCAGGCCGCGCTGTTCAACTTCTTCCAGGGTAGCGGCTCCTTTAAGGTCAACGGTTTGCTGGGCAATAATCTGCCCGGTATCAACGCCTTCGTTTACGTAATGAATGGTAATGGTGGTGGTTTCGAGTTGATTTTCGAATGCCCATTGGTAAGCGTGCAGCCCTTGGTGCAGGCGGGTGTCGGCCGGGTGAATGTTAATAATTTTACCTTCATAGGCTTTTATAAACACCGGCGATAAGATGCGCATATAGCCGGCCAGCACAATATAATCGGGTTGATAGGGTTGGAGGAAGTTGATAACCTCAAGGTCAAATTCGGCTCTTTTTTTTCCCGATGATTCAATACAGCCAACCGGCAACCCGTTTTGGCGGGCAATTTGGAGGCCGGCTGCTGCACAGTTGTTAGAAAAAACCAGCACAATTTGGCAGAGGTTTTGCAGAATGCCGCTTTTTACCTCTTGTGCAATGGCCTGCATGTTGCTTCCGCGCCCCGAAATAAAAATGGCAATTTTTTTCATACGGTTTAGAAATTTGCTTATGGCAAGTTGCGCTTGCCTATATCGGTACGGTAATAACAGTCTTTAAAATAAATTTTGTTGCAGGCGGCATAGGTTTTTTCAATGGCTTCTTGCAGGGTATTGCCATTGCCCACCACATTCAGCACCCGGCCGCCGTTGGTAAGCAGGGTTCCCTCATCGGTTTTTTTAGTGCCTGCATGAAACACCAGCGCAGTGGCTTGTGCATCGGGAATGCCTTCTATCGGGTTGTTTTTTTCATACACTTTCGGATAACCTTTGGCCGCCAGCACCACATCTACATAATAACCGGGGTTAAACTGCGGGGTGCAGGCAGGCAGCGTGCCGTTAAAACACGACAACACTATTTGCAGCAAATCTGTTTTGAGCGAAGGAAGCAATACTTCGGTTTCGGGGTCGCCAAAGCGCACATTGTACTCCAGCAGTTTGGGTCCGGAAGGGGTTATCATCAGCCCGAAATAAATAACACCGCGATAGCTTACATTTTCTGACTGCAACCCGATGAGCGTGGGATTTACCACCTGCTCCATAATTTGAGCATGCAGGTGCGGGGTGTAAAACGGCAACGGGCAGTAAGCGCCCATGCCTCCGGTATTGGGGCCTTTATCGTTATTGAGCAGTTGCTTGTGGTCTTGCGACGGGTGCAGCAACTGTATATGCCGGCCATCGGTAAACCCTATAATTGAAATTTCGTAGCCTGTGAGTTTTTCTTCAATCAAAAAATCAAGAAATTCCTCGCTTTCGCTGTAGCGGTATTCCGTGTTTAGTTCTTCCAAAGCATCTTTTGCCTCTTGTACCGATGAGCAAACATAAACGCCTTTACCCCCTGCCAAACCATCGTATTTAATAACCAAATTGCCGTTTTGTTCTTCAATGAGTTTATGAGCCTGTGCCAGGCTGTTAAACAGCCAGAAATTACCGGTACTTACCCCGTAGTGTTTCATGAATTTTTTGGCGGTAATTTTTGAACCTTCTAACCGGGCTGCTCTTTTAGAAGGCCCGAAAACTTTTATGCCGCTGCCCTCAAAATAATCGGTTATGCCCTTTACCAGTGGCAACTCGGGCCCTACAAAAATGAGTTCAATGCCTTCGTAGCGGCAAAAGGCTTTTATGGCATCAAAATCGGTAGAGTCTATAGGAACATTATTGCCGGTTCCGCCGTTGCCGGGTATTACGTACACGTTTTTTTCAGATACACTTTGGGCAAATTTCCAGGCTAATGCGTGCTCGCGCCCCCCCGAACCAAGTATTGCAATTTTCATAGTACACAGGGCTTTTGGTTAAAATTCTTCTCCTTCAATCATGGCTTCGCGAATGCGGTAGCTGTTGAGGCAGCGCAGCGCGTCCTGAATGTCTAAATACAGGTTTTCTGTTTGAACAATGTCTTCGAGTGGGGTGGTAATAAAGGGCAGGTTAGAGTACGACGATAGTTCTTCCATGATTTCGCTGTAATTTTCTTCAATGAACAATGCCGAAACCGGCTCAACCGATTCATTGTATTCATCGAGAAACTGGTTTATATCGTTGTCGTTTTTTATAAGGCGCACATCTGCAAATACATCGTAGCGCTCGGCAATTTCCTGTGCTTTGCGGCAAAAGGGCAGTGCCTGCTTGCTGTCTGTTATTATAGCTATGCAACTGTCCTTTATATAGCCTTTTTCACTTAAATTGGCACAAATACGGGCTTTTGGGTGCAGGTATTGGGGCACATTAAAGCGCATACCGGTAACTGTTTCGTATATTTCTACATAGCGGCGGCTGGCTTCTTCGGCAATGTCGTGCGGCAGGGCAGTGGGGTATGCGCCATCTTGTTTGTTGGCGAGCAGCCATTGCCTTATATATTCTTTGTCAATTTGGCGGGCGTTTTCGGGATTTTCGTTGTATTCTGCCAGGCTCCAGAAGCGCGATGAATCGGGGGTATGAATTTCGTCAATTAAAATGAGTTCGCCGTTTAGCAGGCCAAATTCATACTTGGTATCTACCATAATAATGCCGCGCTGCAGCAATAATTGTGCGCCAAAGTTGTATAGTTCCAGCGCTTTGGCGTGCATTTGGCGGTATTGGGCATGGGTGGTAAAACCCTCGCGTACCAGTTCGTCGGCACTAATGGGGCGATCATTTTTTTCTTTGGTGGTGGGCGTAACTATGGGTTGTTCAAAACGGGCATGTTTAGTTAGCCCTTCGGGAAGCGTTACACCGGAAAAAGTGCGCTCGCCCTGCTGATATCCGCGCCATACCGAACCACTGAGATAGCCGCGCACCACCATTTCTACTCTTATAGGTTCGGCTTCTTTTACTATGGCAATATTGGGGTCGGGTTGCTCTATAAAGTGGTTGGGTATAATAGATTGGGTTTGTGAAAACCACCAGGAAGAAATGCTGTTGAGTACTGCCCCTTTATTGGGAATAGGTGTTTGCAGCACAAAATCAAAGGCCGAAAGACGGTCGGTAACGGCAATAAGGCGGGTTTGGGGGTTGATGCGGTAACTGTCGCGCACTTTACCCGAATGCAGGCGCAATAACTGAGGTGTGGTGAAATGAAACAAAGTATGAGACATAAACTTGTTTTTGGCAGTGCAAAGGTAGTAAATACCCTGTAAAAAAGTATGCTGCGGCCAAATGTTGGTTGTTATACGCTGTTTGATGTGTTTTTTACCTCAATACACAGGTAAATTGTTGGGGGAAAGACGACCATGTAATGAGACCGAAAACCGGCTTTGTTGCAAAAATCAGAAACCAGGCTACCGGTTTTATTCAATTGATCATCTTTCCAACAATTATTTAACCACCAGTTTTTGTCGGGCAGTATTGCCGTTTTCATCAACAAGGGCAAGCAGATACAGTCCTGCAGGCACTCCGTTCAGCGGCACCTGAAAAAAGTTGTTTCCTGTTTGTATATTTTGTGTTTGCGTCAATAGTTCCCTGCCGTTCAGGTCGTACAGGGTTAGTTTGGCGTTGCCAAAGTTTGGCGCAGTAATTATAACCTGTACTAAATCATGGGCGGGGTTCGGGTAAACCGTAAGGGCAGGAGCGGGGCTGTTTTGTTCATCGGGCAAAAGGTGTTCGGTGGTATTTACGGTAAAGGCAATGCCGGTTTCGGCTTCAGCCAGATTGCTCCATTTATTGTCGGTATAATTGGTTAAAGATAAAATGCGGCATTCGTGTGCTGTTTGGTTTACCTCATCTGTGGGGCTGCTGCCTACCGATATGTTCTCCTGATTGCCCCGGGCGCGGTACACCCGCACAAAATCGAAATAGGTTTTGCTGTTGCCGGTTCGCACCGAAATGAACTCACCGGTTAAATAGGGTTCGGGGTCGGTCCAGGTGGCGGCAGGGGTATTGTTTACATACAATTCAATGAGGCCGGAAACGGGGTTGTATATGGTTTTGAAATCATACCATTGGTTGGGTGAAAAATCAAAATCGGCATTGGCCATCAGTTCAAAGTTGTTGTCGGTTACTTTGTAGATTTGTGCTTTATCGTCGTCAAAGCGGGCAAAGGCAAAGTAGGAGTTGCCCCGGTTGGCAGAGCTGCCCTCTGAGGCAAAGAAATGCAAACCTGCCCGCCGGCTGTAAACATCGGAGCCGGCTGCTTTGGCACGCCAATGAAACAACCAAACTTCGGTGCCAAACTGATGAACCGGTGTAAACAGGTTGGTATTGCTGTTTGAATCATCTGTTTGCCACACACTGCCATCGGCAATTTGCCAGTTACCCGATGCCACCTGCCAATCGGGGTGTATAGCTGTGGCGGTAAAATCGTCGTTAAAAAAGCCAATATTGTTATTGCTGCGCCATGCGCCGCCCCAAGATTGTTGTGATTGGTAAAAACCATACTTAACCCCAGCATTGCAGTTGCCCAAATCGGTAAAGTAGGCGGTAAAATCGTTGTTATATTGTGGTGCAAGCGGTTCAATGGCGGCAATATGGTTGCAACCGCAAAACCAGTTAATTTCCCACCCGGGGGCAAGCGTAGCATTGTCTGAAGTAAAACGAACGGTGAGCGCATTGCCGGAAGAGGTAAACGTGCCCGGGTTGGTGCTGCCCGAAAAAGTACCCAACAAAGGCGCAGCAGCAGTTGGGCCGTCGTAAATGTACACAAAATCGTAATTGGCTTCGGTATTAAAGGCGGTAAAAGACAGGGTGATTTGCCCGCCGGGGTCGGGTGCTGCAAGGGTGAAAGTGCTGTTTTCGTTATTGCGGTAGTTGCCCTGCGGGCCGCCGGAATCGTAAAAAGTACCGTTGCAATAGGCATGGCAATCGGTAAATTTTTCTTCAATGAGGTTCCACAATTCGGCATAGCCGTTGTCGTAACCCAAAGCCCAAATGCCAATGCCGCCAAGTTGCCGGTTCAGCACCATGTCATAGCGGGCTGCAAGGCTTTGCTCATCTTCAAACCAGCATTGTCTTGTATTACCACCCGAAGTATAAATAAAGTAAGGCGAAAAGCTGTGGTTGTCAAGCTGACGGGTATAAGTGCCAAAGAAATTATTGCGCAGGTAGCTGTAAGTACGGGTATCGGCGTTGCCTATGGTGGCTGCCGGTATGTTTGCGGTTTCGGTTTTCCAGTCATAACCGTAGTAGGGAATACCCATCAGCAGTTTGGCCGGGGTTATACCCTGTAAAAGATAGGTGTCGGTCGTTCTGCTTAAGGTGTAGGTTCCCCAACGCGTGCCGTGGTACAAAGGCGAAACCGGTCCGGCCTGGCTGTCGGCAGAATAGTGGTAGTCGTAACCCATTACAACAAAGG
>MTCR01000042.1 GCA_002212725.1 Sphingobacteriales bacterium TSM_CSM
CCAACCCGACGAATGCTACCATAGCCGACCCGCAGGGTGTGGTTACCATTTTAGACAACGACACGCCGCCGCCCTCGCTTACCATTAACGATGTTACGGTAAATGAAAGCGCCGGCACGGCCACGCTGCAAATTTGCGCTTCGGCAGCCAGTACTTCGCCTATTACGGTGGTTTATACTACCAGCAATGCTACTGCCATTGCCGGCTTAGATTATACGGCTACCAGCGCAACGGCTACCATACCGGCCGGTCAAACCTGCACCAACGTTTCGTTCCCTATTATTAACGATAGCAACCCCGAACCCACCGAAACGTTTAATGTAAACCTTACCAACCCGACGAATGCTACCATAGCCGACCCGCAGGGTGTGGTTACCATTTTAGACAACGACACGCCGCCGCCCTCGCTTACCATTAACGATATTACGGTAAATGAAAACGCCGGCACCGCCACGCTGCAAATTTGTGCTTCGGCTGCCAGTACTTCCCCCATTTCGGTAGTATATACCACCGCCAACGGTTCAGCACAATCGGGCATAGACTATACTGCCATCAGTACCACGGCTACCATTCCGGCAGGTCAAACCTGTGTGAATGTAACCTTCCCGATAATTGACGATTTAGTGGCAGAACCTACCGAAAACTTTACCGTAAACCTTACCAACCCCACAAATGCCAGCATAGCCGACCCGCAGGGTGTGGTTACCATTTTAGACAACGACTCACCCACGCCTACGTTGGTGATTAACGATGTTACGGTAAATGAAAACGCCGGCACGGCCACGCTGCAAATTTGTGCTTCGGCTGCTTCGTTCCTGCCGGTTACGGTGGTGTACACTACGGCCAACGCCAGCGCACTTTCGGGCATAGATTATACCGCCATCAGCAGCACCGCCACTATTCCGGCCGGTCAAACCTGTGTGAATGTAACCTTCCCGATAATTGACGATTTGGTAGCAGAACCTACCGAAAACTTCAATGTAAACCTTACCAACCCGACGAATGCCACCATAGCCGACCCGCAAGGGGTGGTTACCATTTTAGACAACGACTCGCCGCCGCCGTCGCTTACCATTAATGATATAACGGTAAATGAAAACGCCGGCACGGCCACGCTGCAAATTTGCGCTTCTGCTGCCAGCATATCGCCCATTACCGTAATTTACACTACGGCCAACGCCAGTGCACTTTCGGGTATTGACTATACTGCTATCAGCACCACGGCTACCATTCCGGCCGGTCAAACCTGCGCAAACGTAACCTTCTCTATTCTTGACGACTTAGTGGCAGAACCTACCGAGAACTTTAATGTAAACCTCAGTAACCCCACAAATGCCAGCATAGCCGACCCGCAAGGGGTGGTTACCATCTTAGACAACGATACGCCGCCGCCTTCGCTTACCATTAACGATGTTACGGTAAATGAAAACGCCGGTACGGCCACGCTGCAAATTTGTGCTTCGGCTGCCAGCATATCGCCCATTACCGTACAATACACTACCAGCAATGGCAGTGCACTTGCCGGCAGCGATTATACGGCAACCAGTTCTATGGCCACCATTCCGGCAGGGCAGACTTGTGTAAACGTTTCGTTCCCCATTGTTAATGATTTGGTGGCAGAACCCACCGAAACGTTTAACGTAAACCTTACCAACCCGACGAATGCCAGCATAGCCGACCCGCAGGGTGTGGTTACCATTTTTGACAACGACACGCCTGTTTGCGACAATATTACCTATGCCGGGGCCATCGGTTACGATGAAAGCGGTGTATCGCCTTTTGATCCTTCCAATATTGTACAAACGGCAGCTCCTTCGGGCGGTTCGGGCGCATTGGAATATAAATGGCAGCAAAGCACCAACGGTACAACCTGGGCCGACATTAGCGGTGCTACCGGCATGACCTATGACCCGGGTGTAATTACCCAAACCACCCAATACCGCCGTTGTGTTAGGAGAACCAACTGTACCATTTGGCTCAATACCAACGTGGTTATTAAAACGGTTACTACCTCCACGCTTCCCAAACTAAACGTAAACGATGTTTCTGTACTTGAAAATGCCGGACCGGCAGTATTGCAGGTTTGTGCATCGGAAACCAGTTCATTGGCTATTACGTTTACCTACACTACCGTGAATGCCAGCGCCCTGGCCGGCAGCGATTATACCGCTACCACTGCCACCGCCACCATTCCGGCCGGTCAAACCTGTGTAAACATTACCGTACCCATTATTGATGACTCGGTAGTTGAGCCTAACGAAACTTTCCTGGTAAACCTTAGCAGCCCTGTAAATGCTACCATACAAGACGGACAAGGGGTAGTAACCATTATAGACAACGACGGAACCGGCGCTTGCGACAATGTTACCAACCCCGGCTCGGTAGGTTATTACCAATCGGGTTGCGGGCCGTATGACCCCGCTCTGATTGTTGAAACGGCAGCACCTTCGGGTGGCAGCGGTTCTCTGGAATACATCTGGCAATCAAGCCCCAATAACTGGACCTGGACCAACATCAGCGGTGCAACTTCGGCATCGTATGACCCGGCAAGCATTTCCGCCTCTACGTTCTACCGCCGCGGTGTTCGCAGAATGGGATGTACGGCTTACCAGTTCTCCGGTTCGGTGCTGAAAGAAGTTACCGGCCCGTGTGGCACAACCTGCGATAACGTAACCTATGGCGGAAATATTGGCTATGCCGAAAGCGGCGCATCGCCTTTTGACCCCGCCCAAATGGTAGAAACTGCGGCTCCGTCGGGTGGCAGCGGTGCATTGCAATACCAATGGCAGCAAAGCACCAACGGAACTACCTGGACCGATATTAGCGGTGCAACCGGCACAAGCTACGACCCGGGTGTTATTACCACCACTACCCACTACCGCAGGGCAGTACGCCGTGCCAACTGTACCGCATGGTTATTCTCTAACGTGGTTATTAAAACCGTTGTACCCTCTGTTGACTGCAACGATGTTACCGGTGGTTCTGTAGGCAGCAGCCAAACCATTTGCAATGGCGGCGACCCGGCACCCATTAACAGCCTTAGCCCGGCTACCACCTCTTATGCCGGCGGCGTAAAATACGTATGGATGTGCTATGTTGGTGCAAATCCGCCTACCTCTATGAGCATGGCTACCATGATTCCGGGCGCTACCGGTGCCGGCTACGACCCGCCTGCAGGCAGTGTTACGGCTAAAAAATGGTTCCGCCGTTGTGCAGGGGTAAATGACGCTTCATGTACTACCTACCCCGCCGAATCGGAATGGGTATATGTGGATGTGACTTCTTGTACGGTAAACTGCAATGATATTGCAGGCGGTTCTATTGGCTATAACCAAACCATTTGTACCAGCGGCGACCCCGTTGCCTTTACCAGCATTGCACCTGCCACTACCTCGTTTGCAGGTGGCGTAAAATACCAGTGGTTCCGATATGAAGGTGCTACAGCTCCTGCAACTATGTCGCTGGCTTCACCCATAGCAGGCGCTACCGGTGCAACTTATGATGCGCCTGCCGGCAGTGTTGCCACTAAAACATGGTTCCGCCGTTGTGCTGCTCCCAATGATGCTTCCTGCAACTTCTACTATGGCGAAACCTCGTGGATATTTGTGGAAGTAACCAACTGTGGCGGCACCTGCAGCAATGTTACAGACCCCGGACAGGTAGGTTACTACGAAGCTAAATGTGCTCCGTTTGACCCCGAAGCCATTGTTGAAACCATGCCTGTTGCAGGTGGCAACGGCGCTTTGGAATACATGTGGCAATCCAGCACCGATAACTGGACCTGGACAACCATTAGCGGCGCTACCGGCGCCAGCTATGACCCGCCGGTTATTTATGCTTCTACGTACTACCGCAGAGGTGTGCGCAGGGCAGGCTGTACCGATTATATGTTCTCTAACTCGGTTTACAAACGCAATACCTGCCAGGGTAAAATGGGTGAGGAAATGACGCAGGATGCCATTTCGGAACTGAAGGTAATGCCGGTACCCACCTCTTCTGTACTTACTGTTCAGTTTGAGGCCTTTACCGAGCAACCCGGTTCTGTTATGCAGATATTTGACGTAACCGGAAGGCTGGTAATGCAGCAAAACCTGTTTATACAGATTGGTTTCAACAACCTGTCGGTTGATGTAAGCAGCCTTAATTCGGGATATTATTTTGTTGAAGTAACCGGCAATGCGGTTCGTCAACGTGCCAAATTTATTATAGCCCGATAGCGTTTTCAGCTTCCGGCTACTGTAAGTTTGTTTCATCAATGCCGCTTCTGCTCCTTAACCGGGGCGGGGGCGGCATTGTTTATGCAGCCAAATGCCAAATGAACTTAAATATCGGGCATATTACAGGCAACAGGTTTTTTTGTTGCTATGATGCTGAAAAAGGTCAAAGCAACAACGCATGTACTTAATTTATTGCAGCTTAGTATCTGTAATATTTTTTGATACCTTCAAAGTTAGCTATTGCAACCCAGAAACCCAGCCAGAAAGGCAGCAATATGCTCCGGTAGCGCACAATGGCGCCCAGGTTATCGGTAGTAAGCCCAATGAGCAGAAACGAGGTAACCGAAAAAAACAGGCAGCAACACAAAAAAGCCCGGTTTTGCGAGGTACGCAGGTTTGCCAGCAGCAGGCACAGGGCGGCAAAAAGGGTAAAGGCAAGCGTTTCAAGGGCTGCAAGTTGCTGAGCAACATCCATATTGCCCCAGGGTTCGGGGCGCAGCAAGGTGTTTACCAGCGCACGGGGCATTTCTTGTAAGGCGGCCAGCCAGGTGGGCTGCATCAGTTGCAGGTCAATTTCACTGCCGCCGGTTTTGTACATTACAAAATAGTAGCGTATGTCGGCAATAACCGCAAAAACATTCAGTTTTGGTAGGAGTTTACTTATAACGGCAAGCAGGGCAAAGCCGGCCGTATATGCTGCCGCAAAAACAGGCAGGGGTTTGTAGTTTTGCTTTTGGGCAATAAACCACAATGTCAGCGCCGGCATTAACAACCCAAAGGTATAGGGTCTGAACAATGCCAGCAATAATATCCAAACAAGCCAGGCAACAACCCCACGCGGGGTAACCTTGTTGGTTACAAGTAATCCGAAACGGTAAACCGCCATACCCAAACACAACAGCGAAATGCCCTCTTTATGCAAACCCGATGTCCAGTACAATACAGAAGGGGTGGCGAAAAACAGCACAAAAAACCATACCCGTTTTTGGGGAAAATAACCGGCAAAGGTTTTATATATGCCTGCCAAGCCGGTAAAACCCATAAAAGCCCCCAAAATGGCATGAATACTGTAATAATGAAACGAAACAAGATGTGCCAGAGCATTAACCCTTATTATCATATAGGTTCGCACATCGTTCCATGCCGGAATATTTTCAATTATAGCGGCTAAGTGCGCAGGCGGTTTCCGGGCATTGGGTCCAAAGGTAAGTTCAAGAAAGTGCAAAGGGTTTTGAAACAGTGTGTTGTATATGGTTTTTCCGGCGGTAAAATACACCCTTGAGTCGCCGCCGTCGTAAAAATACCGTTGGTTAATAACAATAAAAAGCAATCCGCCGGCTACTTTAAGCAGGAAAGCCGCCATAAAAACCGGGCGCGGCATTGCCGGAACATCGAAAAACGGCAGTTTCCTGATGAGGTAAAGCAGCAGTAACAGGTAAAGCAAAACAATAATAATTTCCATGGGGAAACATTAAATTGGGGTAAAGATACGCGCATAGAGCCATGCAATTTCATTTCAGGTTTTTTTATTTGCACCATACTGCGTAATTTTGCACCATGCAAATTAGTATAAAGCAATTAGCCCAACTGCTGAACGCCGAAATTGAAGGCAACGCTGAGGTATTGGTAAGCAACCTTGCCAAGATTGAAGAAGCCCAAAGCGGCGATTTGAGTTTTATTGCCAACCCGCGTTACCTGCATTTTGCCTATACCACGCGGGCATCGGCATTGGTGGTAAATAAAGATTTTACCCCCGAAAAACCGGTTGTTGCCACCCTTTTAAAGGTTGCCGATGCCTACCAAAGTTTTGCGCAACTGCTGGAGTTGTATAACCAAATAAACCGCCCCAAGGGCATTGAGCAACCCTGTTTTATACATCCGGCCGCCGTTATAGGAACGGGCGTGTATATTGGCGCTTTTGCTTATATTGGCGAAAATGCGGTTTTGGGCAACAATACACTTGTTTACCCGCAAACCTATATTGGTAAAGGAGTGCAGGTGGGCGAAAACACCATTCTGTATGCCGGGGTAAAAGTGTATGAAGGCTGCATCATAGGCAATAACTGCATTGTTCACAGCGGTGCGGTTATAGGCAGCGATGGCTTTGGCTTTGCCCCGCAGCCCGATGGAAGCTACCGCAAAATACCCCAAACCGGCATAGTAACCATTGCCAATGATGTGGAAATTGGCGCCAACACCTGTATTGACCGCGCCACCCTGGGCACTACCGCCATTTTGGAAGGGGTAAAAATTGATAACCTGGTGCAAATAGCTCACAATGTGCAAATTGACCAAAGTACGGTTATTGCCGCACAAGCCGGTATTTCGGGCAGTACCAAAATAGGGCGCTATTGTATGATAGGCGGACAAGCCGGATTTACCGGACATCTGACCATTGCCCCGAAAACAAAAATCAACGCCCAAAGCGGTGTAACCAAATCGGTTGACGAAGAAAACCGGTTTTTAAGCGGCTCGCCTGCTTTTGACTACCGCAACCAAATGCGCGCCTATGTTTTGTTTAAACAACTGCCCGATTTGGAAACCCGCCTCAAAAACGTGGAAGACCAGCTTCGGGATAAGCATAGTTAAAGCAGTATAGCTAAACTAAACTTCTATCGCCATAACTCCGGTCAAAAATTTGTTTTACTAACTCCAACATCATGAACCAGCAACAGCAAACCATACAGCAGGTTGTAGAATTAAGCGGCATAGGATTGCACAGCGGTAAACAGGCTACTATTACCTTTAAACCTGCCTTACCCAACCACGGCATTCAATTTTGTCGCACCGACCTGCCTCATAAACCCTTTATTAAAGCGCTTGCCGAAAACGTGGTTAATACCCAAAGAAGCACCACAATTGCCCATAATCATGCGCAGGTAGTAACCATTGAGCATGTAATGGCTGCTTTAACCGGCCTTGAAATAGATAATGTGCTGGTGGAAATTGATAACGAAGAAGTGCCAATTTTAGATGGAAGCGCGCAGCCAATTACCGATGCACTAACCGGGGCAGGCATTGTAGGGCAGGAAGTGCCGCGCGAATTTATTTCAATAGATGCTCCTTTCAGGTTTACCTACCCCCCAACCGGCAGCGAGTACATAGTATTGCCCGCCGATGCGCTTGAAGTTACCACACTTATTGATTACAACACCTCGGTTTTGGGTAAACAGTATGCCACACTTACCGCGGTAAACCAGTTTGCCGCCGAAATAGCACCGGCGCGCACTTTTTGCTTTATCAGCGAAATTGAAGTGCTGCTGCAACACAACCTTATTAAGGGCGGCAGCCTGAACAATGCCATTGTATATCTCGACCGGCAGCCGGCCACCGAACTGCTGGATAAAATAGCACAAATTACCGGTTTGCCCCAAATAACCATAAAAACCGAAGGCTATCTTAACAACGTTGACCTTTACTACAGTAACGAAGCCGCAAGGCACAAGCTGCTTGATGTAGTGGGCGATATTGCCCTGTTGGGCGCACCCCTTAAAGCCCGTATTATTGCCACCAAACCCGGCCATGCCGCCAATGTTGCATTTGTAAAAGAACTTAAAAAAGAGTTAAGAAAAAAGGCGCATCATACAGCCCCGCACTACGACCCCAATACCACACCGGTTTATGATGTAACCGGCGTACAAACGCTGCTGCCGCACCGGCCGCCGTTTTTACTGATAGACAAAATTATTTTGCTTACCAAAGAAAGGGTGGTGGGGGTAAAAAATGTTACCATAAACGAGCCGTTTTTTGCCGGGCATTTTCCCGGACACCCCGTTATGCCCGGAGTGCTGGTAATTGAAGCTATGGCACAGGCCGGTGGTGCCTTGGTAATGCAAAGCGTGCCCGACCCCGAAAACCACCTTACCTTTTTCCTGAAAATTGAACATGCAAAGTTCAGAAAGCAGGTAGTACCCGGCGATACCCTGGTGTTTGAACTGAAATTAGTGAGCGAAATTCGGCGCGGCATTTGCGAAATGGATGCTTTTGCATGGGTGGGCAATAAATTGGTAACCGAAGCAAGATTGGTAGCCCAAATTGCAAGACGCAAATAAACAACCACCGGTAATGGCACTTGAAATTACCGGTGGCAAATAGTTTTAAGTACTTAAACCAAAACAAATGTTGCAATTGTACATAAACGCCAAAAAATATGCCCAACTCATTCAACGTAACGGCTTTTTAAGTGTTAATATAAAAGGTGTGCCCCGGAGTTAGCGGCATAGTTGTTTTTGTACATGCAGGCAGGCAAATAACAGGCAACTCCTGTTGAAAACCTTTAAACCTTTACCGTAAAACAGACATATAACAACAGCCGTTCTTTATCTTTGCTCCTGTTTTACGGCATTTTTATACAATATGCTCATGATACATGGTTACACCGATAATTTCCTGATGGACAATGCCAAAAATGTGCAAGGAATATCGCCGCTTGCTCATGTACACCCTAATGCGGCAATAGGGCGCAACACTGCGGTTTTACCCTTTACCTTTATTGAAGCCGATGTGGTAATTGGCAACAATTGCTGGATTGGACCCAACGTTACCATTTTAGACGGCGCACGTATAGGCGATAACTGCCGTATTTTTCCCGGAGCCGTAATATCAGCCATTCCGCAAGACCTTAAATTTGCAGGTGAAATAACCACCGCCGAAATTGGGCACAATACTACCGTAAGGGAGTGTGTTACCATTAACCGCGGCACTCAGTATGCCGGTAAAACGGTGGTGGGCAACAACTGCCTGCTAATGGCTTATGTGCATGTTGCACATGATTGTTTACTGGGCGACAATGTTATTCTGGCAAATTGTGTAAACCTGGCCGGACATGTTATTATTGACGATTTTGCCATACTGGAAGGTTTTGTAGGCGTACAACAATTTGTGCGTATTGGCACACACAGTTTTATTGCCGCCAATTCTTTTGTTCGCAAAAATGTACCGCCGTATATTAAGGCTGCAAGAGAACCGCTGGCCTATGCCGGCATTAACTCGGTGGGGCTAACCCGACGGGGGTTTTCAAGGCAAACCATACACCATATACAAGATGTTTACCGGTATATTTTTGTAATGGGTTTATCGGTATCTAAAGCGTTGGATATGATTGAAAACGAGGTGCAGCAATCTCCCGAAACAGAACTTATAACCACCTTTATTCGCAACTCCCCGAAAGGTATTCTTAAACCGTTTAAAAACGCCAACGGCAGCGAGGAAGCAGAGGATGAAGATTGAACTGAACAAAGTAGGCAAGCGCTTCCGGCTGGAGTGGATTTTCAAAAATGTTTCCTATACGTTTGAAACGGGCAATGCCTATGCCATTTTGGGACCCAATGGTTCGGGCAAATCAACACTTTTGCAAATCATAGCCGGCAGTTTATCGCCATCATTGGGTAAAATAAGTTATGCTGTACAGGGGCATGAAACCGATGTGTTGTCGGTTTACCCTTTTCTGTCTGTTGCAACGCCTTATCTGGAGTTGGTAGAGGAGTTTTCGCTGCTTGAAATGGTGCAGTTTCACGAAAAACTGAAACCGTTTACAGACCGTATTACACCCCAACAAGCCATTGACCGCATGGAGTTGAGCCATGCCCGAAACAAGCAGTTGCGCTTTTTTTCATCGGGCATGAAACAGCGGGTTAAACTGGGGTTGGCGCTGCTTTCAGACACGCCCGCCGTATTACTCGATGAGCCAACCACCAACCTCGATTCCAAAGCCGTTGAATGGTATTTGAATTTGGTAAACAGCAATGCCGCCCGGCGGTTAATTGTAGTGGCATCAAACCAGCCGCAGGAATATGGTTTTTGCCGGCACCATTTGCTCATTACCGATTTTGTTTTGAACTAAGGTAAATAACGCTGCTGCCTGCAACAAAGCGCTACTGCTTGCCTTCTACGCGGCTGTTTACCGTTCCATCGGCAAACTGTGTACTTATGAGTTGCCCATGTTGTGCCGTGGCTGCACTTTTCAGGGCTTTGCCGTTCATGCGGGTAATGGTAAACCCCCGTTTCAGCAGTTTCTCTACATTAAACAGGTCAATGGTTTGCCCGGTATGTTGCAGTTGCGCCTGCTTGGTTTGCAACAGGCGTTTGGCTGCGCGCGGCAGCCTTTGCAACAGCAGGTTGAGCTGTTGTTTTTGGCGGCTTATTTCTTGCCTGGATTGTATAGCCAAACTTTGCCGCAGCGTTTGCAACCCGAAATGGTGTTGCTTGAGCAGGGTTACACTTAGTTTTGATACCTTATTAAAAAGCGACAGCATGGCAGATTCAAAGTGCAGAAAGGTTTGCAAAATATATTCTGCCACTGCCGTAGGCGTTTTAAGCGAAGTATGTGCCACCAAATCGGCCACGGTTTCATCTTGCTGATGCCCAATGCCGGTAAGCACCGGTAAACTGCATTGAGCAATAGCCACGGCAATATGGTAATTATTAAATGCATCGAGGTCTAACTTACTGCCGCCGCCCCGAATAATAACCACCGCATCAAACAGGTGTTTTTGTGCTTCAATTTCCCGAAGCCGGCCTATAAGTTCCTGTTCTACACCCTCGCCCTGCATAAGCGACGGAAACAATTTTACCCAAACCGAATACCCGTAGCGGTTTTGTTGGGTATGATTCATAAAATCGCCAAAACCGGCCGCCGATGCCGATGAAATAACCGCAATGCGCTGCAACACCATTGGCAGCGGTAATTGGGCGTTTTTGCCAATATATCCTTCTGCTGTAAGGCGCTGTATGGTTTCCATGCGTTTGAGTTCCAGTTCGCCCAGGGTTACAGAGGGGTCAATGTCAGATATGACAATTTTTAAACCGTAAACCTCATGAAAACCAACCGTTCCACTGAACAAAACTTTGTTGCCGTTTTTTAGCAGATTTACCAAATCGGCGCCAAATTTCATGCGCAGTTCGTTGTAGGTGCTGTTCCAGATTACGCCGCTTAGCTTGGCGGTTATTACTTCGCGTTCTTTTTCTACCAAATCAATAAACCAGTGCCCGCTGCCGGCCATTTTTATTTGCGATATTTCGGCTATTACCCAAATGTCGGGTTTTATGGCTTCTGAAATTACTTCCCTTACAAGTCCGTTGAGTTGAGAAAGGGTGATATAGGGTTTCATGGTTTTGGTGTAAAATGGTGAACGGATAAAAAACACTTGCCCTATGGGCTGCCAACACTTGCAAAAGGCTCTTGTAAACAGGAGGATTGTTGCATGGGGGCAAAAGTAGCAAGATTCGGGCGAGTAAATACCCTACTTTCGGAAATTTATTTTAATGCGTGGCAGCGGTTATTTGCCGGGTAGTGCCGTTACCAGCGTAGCAGTTTCATTCGCTATGCCAATGGTGGCAATGGAACCGCTGTTAAAACTCAAAAAGTCGCTTTCAATTCCATCTGAAAAAATAACCCCGTTTACGGGCATCAGCGATTCGAGAAGAAGTTTGTTTTGCCTTGTTACAATGCCTGCGGTTATATTTGTTTGGGTTCTTACACTTTTAAACGGCTCTCTTATTGCAAACAGCAACTGGTCATTTGAAAGTTTGGGCGGAACAAGCCTGTCGGATTCATGTTCCCTTGTTTTGTTTTGGTGTTTTTGTTTGCCCGATGCAAAATTGCTTATTCCGTGGGCCATATTAAAAACCGAGCTTAACCAACCCGTACTGCCTGCCGGGGTAGAAACTATCAGCCCGCTGGACGAGTGTTCTTCGGTTTGCCGGTTAAAGGTAATGCGGTATCTTGCCGAAACATGCGTGGCAGCGCCAATAAAAAGGTCGTTAAAAGCAAGCAGGCGTTGTCCGTCTTTCAGGCGTGCTTCGGCAAAAGTTACCGTTTTTGCGCTGAAATTTCCGGTAAGCACCTGTTCTACGGCGCCAATAAAATTATGCGTATCAAAAGGCAGCAAAATGCCGTCGTAGCGTAGTTTATCGGGGTTTACGGCAACAATAGGCACCCCGTTTGCATATTTGGCAGTATTGGCAACCAAGCCATCTTGCCCAATGACCACAATGAGGTGTTTGTCTGAAAACAGAAACGACGGAACAAAGGCACGATCAACAATTTTATATTTTATAACCTTTGACAACTGTTGTTGCAAGGTATGGAGCGCTGCATGAAAGGTGTTGTGTTCCAGTTCGTAATCGGCATAACTGCCACCCGAACGTTCAATGTAAAAACTGGCCTGCGCCTTGGTATTAAAGCGCTCTACCAGCATTTCAAGGCGTGTTTTGTTTTTTATGATAATGGCATATTCAATGCTCATTTACCCGGCGCTTTCTTATCGGTTAACAAGGCGTCGAGCAAATCGGGGCTAATGTTTAGCGTGCCAATTTTTCCGGCATTTTCGGCCAACTGCCTGAAAGCCAGGGCAATATTGAATTTCGGGTCGGAGTTGTTGTTCAGGGCCATCAAAGTTTTCCAGTCAATTTCTTTGTAGGGTTTTAACACTGTTTCAAGAACGAAGCCCTGTGCTTTTGCTTCGGTGCGGTCGTTTTCGGTTTTTTGTTCCAGCAGTTGTTTGCGTTGGTTTTCAACCGAAATATCGGCGGCAACCTGCATTTCGCGCAGTTTGCGTTCATTTTCGGCCTGTTGCACTTTACCTTCCATTTGTTTTTCGGCAATTTGCTTTTTCTTTTCTTCCACTGCAATTTCGGTATTCAGTTCGCTTTCTTTAATTTTTCGTTCCTGCTCTACGGCAAAATTGCGGCGTTGGTAAATAGCATGGTCGGCTTCTTGTTGCAGTTTTTCGCGGGTTTCGGTTTCAAGGGCGCGCTTCATTTCGGGCGTTGCACTAATGGATAAGATGTTGGCTCCCAGCACTTCAATACCCAAAATTCCGATAGCCTGCGATGCCAGCAGCCCTTCCAGTATTTTTTGCTCAACCGGTTTGGCTGCCCGGATGGCATCTTTAAGCCCCAAACCCGAAATGAAAGAAGAAACAGCCGTTTGCGCCTCGTTTATAATGCGCTGGTGTAGTTTTTCCATGTCGTTTTTGTTGTACTCGCCCCTGTCGTTCAGGGTAAAGTCAAGTATATCGGCCAAGGTGCCCGGGGCGCTAACCTTGTAAGTAATTTGCCCTTGTATGGCAACGGTTTGGTAATCGTTGGTAGATTCGTTAAAGATAAAAGGCAGGTCGTTGCTGCCAATAGGTATGGCGGCTATGGAACTGGTAGGAGCAAAGTAAAAAAAAGATAACCCGCGCCCTTCTTTTACCACTTTTCCGTTTTTGTAGTGAATGACATAAGTCATTGAATCGAATTTTATGTGTTTAATTCCTAACATGGCGGCGGCAAATGGCAGGTGATGAAAATATTTTTTTACGGCTTAAAGATACGTATTTTGGGCAGATACTGCCCGAAAGCAACACAATAATTACAATTGAAGCAGCAGATTGGCGGAGGTTGTTATTGGTAAAGAGGCTAAGTCAATAAAAAGAAAACAGCTCCGGGTAATCCTGATTTTTGAATCGGGAAGCAACGGTTGTTAACCCGTAAGCAGGTTTACCGCTTCCCTGAACACAGTTTCGGGCAAAATTCCTTCCATAGCCTTTTGCCCTGCACCTTCTTTTTCGAGGTCGGCTTCGGTTTTTGCAAAGCCAAACATGGCGTTGAAGTATGGCGATTGTGAGAAAATGATTTTTGAAGTAGGTTTTAGCGGTTGGGTACGGGTATAATCGGTTGGCCCGAAAAGGGCTATGAGCGGTTTTTGCAGGGCATCGGCAATATGCATAACCCCCGAATCGTGGCAAATAACCATTTGTGCATGGTTAATAAGGTGCAATAAATCGGGCAGGGAGGTTTGCCCGGCGGTATTGACAAGGCTGTTTCCGGCATCGGGCAATAATTGCAGCAGGGGCATGACCCAATGTTGCAGGTCGCCTTCATCGCCGCACAGCACCATCTGGTATTGATTGCCGAAGCGGTTTTGCAACAGCCCTATGAGCGTGGCAAAATACGCTGCCGGCCAAACTTTGGCGCGGTACATGCCGTTGGCAGCGCCCGGTTGCAGCAGCAGGTAGGGCCGGTGGTGCAGGTTAAACCGCTGCAGCACACCGGTAGCCGGCGGCAGCGATACGGTAGTAGGGTAGTTTTGCAATACCGGTTGCCCGTGCCGCACACACAAAAGGTCTGAATTAAGCAAGGTTTCGTGCCGGCCCGGCGGCACGGCAACAAAGTGCGTTGCCTTACCCAATAACAAGGTAGCCGCACACCGAAGCCGGTTGTTGAGCAGGGCAGGGTGCAGGTGCCTGATGCGCTTTTTAATGCCCGCAACATAAGACCCGGCTACCAGAAAATTGGGTTGTGCATCGAAGGGCAGCAACAACAAATCGAACCGTTCGCGGCGCAATTGCCTGAAAAAATGCCATTTTTGCAGCCACCCCGATTTGGGAGAAAGCAAATGGGTTTTGGTAATAAGCGGGCTGTGTTGCAACAGGTATTCGGCGCCGTAGCTGTTGCCGGCAATGAGGTGAATTTCGTCATTGGGGTACAGGTTTTTCCATGCCTGCAGCATGGGTGTTTTCAGCACAAAATTACCCAACCCCGTATAACCCGACAGCAATACTTTCATTACAACCCTTTGTTTTGTGCCTTAAACACCTTTGTTTTACCAATATTTGCCAACAATATGAACACTGCACCGGAGCAGGGTGTTCTTGTTACCAATAAACAAACCAACACCATACGGTAAAAATTATATCATGCTAAAAAATTACCTGCTTGCAGTAGTCGCCGTGTTGTTTTTTGCGGTTGCCTGTACCAATACGCGCACGGGCAGCAATGCCACTGCCGGAAACTCGCCCAAAAACGAAAAACCTTGTATCGATTCATCGTTAATAAACCCCAATGCTGCCTGCACCATGCAGTATGCCCCCGTTTGCGGCTGCGATGGTAAAACTTACAGCAATGATTGTGTTGCCCGAAACAACGGGGTAACTTCTTATACGCAGGGTGCCTGTAAATAGTTTATGTGGACATTGGCACACCTCATCTGTTTGCCGCTACCACAATACCACTTTAGTTAATGCGCCGAATTTATCTGCGTATTTGTGCAACACAAACTTGCCAAAGGGTTTGTAAAATCATACAGGACTACCCCGCACGCAAAGCCTTGTGTGGCCTTATCTGTGCTTGCAAAGGTAACTTTAGCAGGTTTTCCAAGGCTCAATACCTTTTCTTTCCCTGCCATATTTCAACAACAATCCCATAACACCGGGCTTGCTACCGCAGGTTTCGTTCAGCAGTGGCTTCATTATATGTGCTGCGTGTGCAACGAAGTTTTAGTTGTTAAGCGTATGTGCTACTTTTAGTTCTAAGCGATGTCTTTTCAATTTTTGCCATATCCTTTTGTCAAAACGATATTATTGTAAATCCATGTTTTCCAACAGCCAAAAATTTTCCGTTGTTTAGCCCCTTAAGCCGCGATGAATACTTACCGATTGTTTTTACTTCCCTTGTCCGCGTGTTCCACTCAAAGAAAGTTTGCTTGTCGTCACAGCCTGAGTGGAAAATAATTTTCTCCCCTTCCTTGCTTGTCAATGCAAAAAAACCATCAAGGCCCGTTGGTGTTTTTACTTCTTGCCATTTGAAAGTGTCAAGGTTCAGTTCTATTAAATCAAAACAACCATAAGCACAAAATAAAACTTTGTCAGCGCCGTGTTTGCAAATACAATAGCAATCATAAATATGCTGTTCATTAGCACCTTCATTAAATCCAAACTCTTGTTTGCCTGCCAAACTAAAAACAGAAAGTCCGTTGTTGTTCGGTCCCTTATCACCAAACACACCTTCGTCAAAATAAGTTACTATAATTTTGCCGTGATGTACCAAAATGTCTTCGATGCCATCACCCGCAACAAATGAAATTAGAAGTTGTCCTGAAAAGTCGTAAATGAAAGCGTTGGGTTTGTTCTTTTTTGTTCTGCGGTTTGCAAGCAGAAATTTATTGTCATCAAGAATTCGAATGATTGGGAATTGAATTTTGGAATGGATAAAAACTTTTTTGTCGTTTGCAATAACTTGTCCGTTGTTGCAAAAAGCAATAAACAAACCTTGCCCGTCAGCGTCAAGGTCAAGAATCTTAGCTTTTCCTGTGTCAATATTTATTACTTGCTGGTCCATTTGTCAATGTTAATTTCTTTCAGTCAGTGTCGCTTGAGTTTAGCTGCCATGAAAAAGACTAATATTTCATAACAGTTATTATTTTGGATATGACGTCTTTCCCTCTTTCAAGTTTTAAAATGTAAATACCACTCGAAAGAGTTTTGGTTTCGAGCTTTAGGGAATGCTGCCCGGTGCTTTGCGTTATTGGGGGAATTGATAAAACTTCTGTCCCTAAATAATTATAGAGGCGAACAGATACATTCATGGCAGATGGCAAGGAATAATCAATGATAAGATAGCTGCTTGCCGGAACGGGGTAACAATTCACTGTGCCGGATAAATTGGTTTCAGTTACATCGGTTGTGATGCAATGTCCGGGAATATTTGCATCCAGCCACACGAGCCGTTTATTAATCCAATTCTTAAGTGTATCAAGATCTGCATTGTAGGTAGCTGCAATGGGTTCAATTTCCCAATCGGGTCCAGTATGGCCAAGTAAAGGCCACTTTTGAAAATGCCTTGCTTGGGCATTCTGTACAGTTGCACCTATACTGTCAATGTATGAGAAAATAGTTGTTGTGTCCAGAATGTTTTGCCTGTACTGTTCGTAGGTACATCTCAGCTCATTTTGAAAAGTACTATCCTGCAACAATCGAATATACCAACCGGTTGAATAATTATCAGTAAAGCAATCATTGATATGATGTGCCCACCCTTCTCCCTGCGAGTTGTTAAAGAAACAATACTCTTGATTTTTAAAACTCCAATCAAAGTCCCATACAGGACCGGCTTTTAATTTGCCCCCGTTTGAGAATTTATCTTTATGAAAGAAAACACTCTTTTTAAACCCGTCTGCATTTCTTGACAACTCGTTGACAAGGAAATAATCTATAAAGGATGGTATATCCATATACTTTCTATATCCTAAGTCCGGGTCAGCAAAATTATCACTGTATAGTGCTGTTTCCAGGCTGTCAATGTAAGAAGCAATATATGACTTCTGAACGGGAAGAATGGTGTTGTAATCAGGATATTCGTAAACAAAATGTACATCAAATTCCGGATGGTCTATCGGTGAATAATTTGATTGAAAACTATTGTTTGCATCCCAGTAGTTTTGTTGTAATATATATCCACCGGTCAACGCATCTCCAACAGTATCAGCAGCAGTTAATTTTGCAATATCCACACGATTGGCATCGCGTCTTATTTTTTCTCCTATTACATAAATACCTTTATAAGAACCATCAATAAGTACTTCGCACAATTGAGCCCTCACGCTGTAATTATCCATTTCTCTGAAAAGGTTAAAGGCTATCAGATTTCTCATTAACGACCGGTCGTTATAATTGGAAAGCAAAACCCAGTCATTTTCAGCGGGCATTCCCAATATCGGAACATTATTATTTCCGCCTGCTGAATCGCGTGTTTCAATATTATAAGGACGTTGAGGATAAGTTGCTGATGTATTTCCCCTGATTTCGATGCCTATATTCCCGCTGTAAACATTTGCACTGTCTGATACATAGGTAATACTGTTGGGCCCGTTGTATTTGATGTCCATCAGGCAGTCGATTTTCGTATCCGGAACAATGGTTTGACCTAAAGTGTTTATCATTACGATAGGTAGCTCTGAGCTGTCAAGAACAACTGTTCCCAAATCTGTTATACAAATTTCAAATGTTCCTCCACCACCACCCCATTTCCAGGCTTGTATGTAAATGGTTTGACCCGGCGTAAGGTCATACACAGTCAGAAAAGATAAATAACCGGTACCTCCATCATCATCACAACCTGTAATTCTGACATTTGTGCATTCATCGCCTGTCCAAACCGCGATGCCGGTATCGTTTATGCTTCCGCTGAAGGTTTCAAAACTCAAATTGCCGGATGCAGGAGCCTGCATGGTAAACCAAATATCGCCCCCAGCAAACCAGGAGCAATTCGGGATCAGGCCGGAGCCAGGGAAACCCGTGTTGTCAGTAAAAAAGCATCCGGTATCAACCGGAATTGCGATGCAGGGATGACTGCCCGGTAAAATTGCTGTATTACAGTCTCCCGTTGATGAAAATACATTGCCTGTGCCGGGAGAAGGGCCATCCTGAAAAGCAATATTCCATGAAGCATCATAGAGTATATAAGAATTCTCATTTTCATAGTCGCCGGCTGTGTAAATTAAATCCAGACTATCGCCTGTGTTTATCAATATTGTATCCACGCTTCCTGAATTAATGGCGCTGAAAATCCCAGATGAAAAGCCATTGATCAAAACTTCAAGTGTGGCACCATTCCATCCATCGCCATAGCTGTCGTGCATGGATAATATATAATTGCAACTTTGTGCATTTGAGCTTGTGCCATGTAAACACAACACGAAAACAAGCGCAAAAATAGTTATTATTTTATTCATCATAATTTATAGTATCTGCGTTAAAACCTGTTGCAAAGTAAAGTAAATTAGAATTCCAAATGTACGGATTTTGCTGGTTGCCCCGGCATTACGCCTAACGTTTTCGGGCTTTGCGTTCGGGCGGGTTTTTTAGCACAAAAGTTAAATCGAAGAACAGCACTTGAACCTACCACAAAACTGT
>MTCR01000142.1 GCA_002212725.1 Sphingobacteriales bacterium TSM_CSM
TGCGTTTCGGCTCGCAGGGCATCTAATTGGCGGACGATGGTTTGTTGGTCTTTGAGTGGTGGATAAGGAATTGGGAAACTCCGTAAAGCTGTCAATCCTACAAATTCCTGTGCTCCACCATTAGACATATACAAAACATATTTCATTGCCAATGATGATTTTAAATAGTATAGCAAGTAGTTCATATTGATGCTTTCACTTGACTTAATTAAGCCAACATTCTTGATACTGAAAACTCTTTTATCATCTACTATTGCAGCCATTCCCCTGTTTGCTCCAATCATTGAAATTAGAATATCACCATAAGTCACATTTGAACGCTTGTAGAATTTTTCGTGGTCAGTTTCAGTTATGAACTTCGTATCATCAAATGAAAGTCCATTAGGTTTAATGTTCTTTTGAGTAACAAAAGGAATTCCTTCTTTTATGTATTTGGGACTATCGTGAGTTCCGTCCTTTACTTCTGTTATTTCATTTAGTTTTTCCGTTTCCCAATTCCCATTCTCAAACACCCCCTGCAAATAGCTTTCAAAAAGTTCTTTGGCGTTTTTGAGGTTTTGTTCGGCATTGGCTTTTGCCTTGTCTATGGCGGAAAAGCACTCGTCTAATATGGAAACAATGCGTTGTTGTTCGGGGAGAGGGGGTAGGGGGATTTCAATTTCCTTATACTCATCAAACTTTAAATTTCTAATTCCTGTCGAATGACTTTGCATTTTTTCGGTTGCACCCGACACATATTCATAAACCAAATAACGATGTAGAAAATTGCAATCAACTTCTTCTTGTTCTTTAATTCGTATTACTGATGTGAAGTTGCTAAACGAAAAATCGCCTTCTGTTTTATCGAATATTACAACTCTGCCTACTGGTTGTTTCGGTCCACCGCCTGATTTTTCAAGAATTATATCTCCATATTTCAATTTCCGCTTTTGAAATTGAGTTTGTTCAACATCCAAATAAACTATATCACTATCGTCAAGCTGACAGTCCTTAGTGAAGTTTGTATTCCTTATGACACCAACCTTTTGAAATGGCGGTTTTTTTCCCGTCCAAAGTCCATTGCTGAACTCACAAAATTCACTCAATTTCTTTTTCTTCCACCTAATCATATCAGTTCCAAAATTGAGTTTAGAATTTCTGCACTTTCTTCATCCAATGCTTTCATTTCTTCCAATATCTCGCGTGGTGAGCGAAGTCGAACCACTTCTTTTTTGTTCGGGTTCTTTACGCTTAAATCAAACGTGTTTTGGTCAATGGCTGCCACATTCACTGTCCAAGAGTTCTCGCTATCTGCAAAGGTTTTTTGCAGGGCTACAAATTCTGCCAAGTCGTTTTCGTTGAGTGGGTTGGTCTTGCCCAAATTGCGGTCGAGGTTCAACTGGTAAAACCAAACCTTTTGCGTGGGTTTGCCTTTTTCAAAAAACAGCACTACGGTTTTTACACCTGCCCCGGTAAATGTTCCGCCCGGCAAATCCAATACAGTATGCAGGTTGCAGTTTTCCAACAAGGTTTTGCGTATGGCAACGGTGGCATTGTCGGTATTGCTTAAAAAAGTGTTTTTTATTACCACACCTGCCTTGCCGCCTGCTTTCAAAATTTTAATAAAGTGCTGCAAAAAAAGCGAAGCGGTTTCGCCTGTTTTAATCGGGAAGTTTTGTTGCACTTCGGCACGTTCCTTTCCACCAAAAGGCGGATTGGCAAGCACCACATCATAGCGGTCTTTTTCCTGTATGTCGGCAAGGTTTTCGGCAAGCGTGTTGGTGTGTATAATGTTGGGAGCTTCCACACCGTGCAAAATCATATTCATAATGCCAATGATATACGCCAATGATTTTTTCTCTTTGCCGTAAAAGGTGCGTTTTTGCAGTATCTCGGTTTCTTTGGTAGAAAGCCCCCCTCCAACTCCCCCCAAAGGGTGGAGAGTAGATTTGCTGTTTCGCAAGTAGTCGAATGCTTCGCAAAGGAAGCCCGCAGAACCGCAAGCTCCGTCATATATTTTGTCGCCAATTTTTGGGGCAACCACTTTTATGATAGTCGTAATGAGCGGTCGGGGTGTGTAGTATTCGCCACCGTTTCGCCCTGCATTGCCCATATTTTTGATTTTGTCTTCATACAGGTGGCTCATTTCGTGCTTCTCTGCGTGGGTGCGGAAACGCAACTCGTCAATTCGGTTAATCACTTCACGCAAATTATAACCGCTTTGTATGCGGTTTTTCAGTTCGCTGAAAATTTCGCCAATCTTGTATTCAATGGTGTCGGCACTTTCGGCACTGGTCTTAAACTTTTTGAGGTAGGGAAACAGTTTGTTGTTTACAAAGTCGGTAAGGTCGTCACCTGTCAGGGCTTTGTGGTGGTCTGGTTCGACAAACTCACCATCCACCATCTTCGATTTGGCACTCGGCCCCTGAACCTGTCGATGGGGCATTGCCCAAACTGTCCATTGATACTCTTTGTCAATGATTGGTGTGTAAGTTTTGCCAGTGAGTTCGGCTGCTGTAGCTCGGTCTTTCTCCAGGTCGTCCAAATATTTAAGGAACAAAATCCAGGAGGTTTGCTCCACATAGTCTAATTCACTGCCGCAACCTGCGTCTTTGTGAAGTATATCGTCAATGTTTTTAAAGGTTTGTTCGAACATTATTTATTGCTGCTTTTATTTCGTTATCACTCAATAACCCAATTTCGACCGGTTTAATTACAATCAGTTTGCAAAATTAATATTATTTTGTTGGTTTTCCGAAAGCCATCAGGAGCAAAAAATGGCTCTTGGGGTTTTGGTTAGGGGTATGTTTTTCAAGAGCATATACTACAATTAATTTTATTTTGCCGTTAAGTTAAGACATCATTTTATAATCTGAGAATAAATTTTAAAAAATCTTTAAATTGGTTACACTATGTAAGAGATGTTACTGCTGCCATTAATTTTAGTGGCATGGGCGGATTTGAGTTGAACATGCAAACAAAAAAGATGGAAGCGGGGCTTTACTAAATAAATTTGTCTGTATTGTTGTTGTTGATATATTAAACCGTTCTTAAATTATTTTGCATAACTCCACTTAAACCGGAGGTAAACGGCATTGCCCAAGGTTTTAAACGGTTGGTTACTGCCCAAATCGGCAAAAAAGAATTGTCCGGTAAGGTCGGCATCCCAGTTAAGGGCAATGTTGCAGGAAACCGATGGTAAAAAGCCCAGCAAATGCCCGTTGGGCGAGTACAGCACGGCGGCGCTGCCGGTAAGCAGCGGGGTAAAACTTTTTGAGGTTTGGAACATAAAATTGTAGCGCGTGGGCATTAAGCTTTTGGGCGAAAGGTTAAAGGCAAACAACTGCAACAGGCTGTTTACCGATGATGCCCCGCCGCTGTTGAGCAGTGCGGCGCCGTTTATATACCAGCCTTTGTTAAACATATAATCTGCCCCAACCGATGCGCTTAAAACGCCGGAGGTATCGGTTATCTGGCGGTAGGGGTGAAAGTATGACACTTCGCCTTTAAAACCTGCATTACCTAAGTTGCCTGCCCAGCCGGCGCCCAAAAAAACATCGGTTTTATATTTGCCGGCCAGCACCTGCACATCATACTCCCACTGGTTAAAGCCGTAACGGGCGGCGGCTGTCCATCCGTTCCATGTTTTTGCAGGTGCAACGGCCACATCGGCTTGTGCAAAACCGCTTACAAAGTATTGCAGGCGTATGGCATCGGAACCGGGGCGTTCTTCGTAGTCAAAATCCAGAAAATTGTAGTTGTTAAACACATCGTTGGGGTTCCAGATGAGGTGAATGCCCCAGTTAATACGCTGCCTGCCGGCGCGAATGCTCCATTTGTCGGTCTGATATTCGGCCCAAAGGCGGTCTAAAACAGAGTGCACCACCACGGTGTTTTTTTCAAGCCACACTTCCGACAAATCGGCCAACGAGTTGCCCACATCAATAAATCTGGCAAAATTGGGGGTATATTTAACCTGTTCGCCGTAAAAAAGGCGGTTTCTTAAACCGGCCGAAAAGGTAAGCCCTGTTGCCGGATACCAGGTAAAGTTAAACCGGTGATGAACTAAACTGCCGGTAATGAGGCTGTTGGGGTTAATGGTAAACTGGTTGGTTTGCAGGTCTTTAATATACCCGCTTATTTGCCAATTGCGTTCCGGGGCAGAAGTATCGGGCTGTGCCTGCAAAAACAGGGCAGGCAACAAAAGGCAGCAACTCCATACAATTGTTACAATTTGGTATTGAAGTGAGTTATTCATGTTGTTGTTCCATTTTGGCAAACAGGGCATTCAGGTTGGGCAATGCTGCCATAATGCTTTGTTGCTGCGTTGCTTTTACTTTGGCAATTTCGGCATAAAGTTTGGAAAATGTTTTGGGAGAAATGGTTGCCTGCTGTTCTCCGTTTTGCAGTTCGTTCAGGTAGTCAATGGCAACGGTGCTGTCTTGCCATTTACCCAACAGTTCGTTAAACGGAATAAGGAAATCAATCAGTTGCTGCCCTCCCGATTGTTGAAAGCCGCAACTTTGCAGCAAGGCTGCGTTGTACTGCCACTGTTTAAGCAGTTTGCGCAGTTGGTGCAGTTCTTCTTCATTGGTATAGCTGCCGGCAATGCGTTTTTTTGCCTTTGCAATACACCGGGCGGTGTAAGCGGCAACTTCTGCCGGGGTAATTTTACTTAGCAGAAAGTTGAGTTGTTTTATGCGTTTGCCAACAGGAGTTTTTTCTTTAAACAACCGGTATTTGGCTTTCAGCATTTGTTTGCTGTTTTCTTCTTCCTGCTTAAGGTTTTGCAGGTATGGTTGCAATTTTGCCGTTAAATGATGGTCTTGCAAAAACAGCGCATGTACCTGCGCATCGCGTATGTTACCCGATACGGAAAACAATTTGCGGTACGGTTTGGCAAACTTTTTTTGTTTTGCGCCGTGGCCGGCAAATGCGGTTAAGGCCAGCAGGGCGCGCCATTTTTTTACTGCCACCCGCATTTGGTGAATATCGGGTTCTGAGCAGGTTTGGGCGGCTTTTTTAAGTGCGCGGTTAAGCCTTACAAACATTTTTTTCCCTTCCTTTTTAAGGCACCGGGTTTTAAGGGTGTTCAGGTTTTTCATGGCGGGGGGGTTTGTGGTTAATCGGTTTTTGTTTGGGCGGTATCGGAGGCAATGCTGCCATCAACGAGGGTTATTACCCTTCGGGCGCGTTCAATAACCCGTTGGTCGTGGGTAGAAAAAATGAAGGTCATGTTTTCTTCGCGGTTCAGTTTTGCCATAATGTCAAGGAGGTTAAAGGCAGAGGCAGAGTCTAAATTGGCAGTAGGTTCATCGGCCAAAATAAACTGTGGTTTTGATGCCAGTGCCCTTGCCACGGCTACGCGCTGTTGCTGCCCGCCCGACAGTTGTGCCGGCCGCACATCCATTTTATCAGACAGGCCTACCTCATTCAGCAGGGCAATTACCCGTTGGTTGCGTTCTTTTTTGGGCACGTTTTGCAGCAGCATAATAAACTCTACGTTTTCGCGGGCGGTAAGCACCGGAATAAGGTTGAATGACTGAAAAACAAACCCGATATTATGCAGTCTGAAATCTATGAGTTTGTTTGAGCTGAGGTTGGTAATATCAATTCCGTTAATAACCACAGTACCCGATGTTGGGTGGTCTAATCCGCCCAAAATATTAAGCAGGGTAGTTTTACCCGACCCCGACGGGCCAACGAGGGCGGTAAACTCGCCGCGATCTACATGCAAATGTACATTGTTTACCGCATATACCGGTATGGTATCGGGGTTATATACTTTGCTTATGTTGTGTACATCAATTACGGTATCCATTTGGTGCGTTTTATGTTGTTGCTGTTTTTTTTATTATCCTCTTATGGCTTCTACGGGTTTGAGCCTTAGCGCCCTTATAGCCGGAAAAAATGCAGAAACAATGGCGGTAATTACCACTAATATTACAATTTGCAGGTATTGGTTGGCCGGCAAGCCGGGGTAAATTACATTGCTGAACCCGAAATCCTGCATGGTTTGCCCTGCAATATTGGTTAAATCTATGCCTTTTTCCGACAAAAGCTGAATAACCCCCCATGCAAGCAGCAGTCCAAAGGGGCAACCTACCATTACCAGCATAAAGGTTTCGGTTAAAATCATGGCAAAAAGTTTTAGCTTATTCATACCCAGCGCCATGAGTACGCCAATTTCGCGGGTGCGTTCCAATACGGCCATAAGCATGGTGTTGATGATACCGAAAGCCAGCGCCAGCAAAATAATAACCACAAACACCATAGAAGCCTGCCCCATAGTTGACAAAATAAGCCCTGTTTCGGGCGAAATTTCTTTCCAGTCCTGCACTTTTAAGTCCTGGTTTTGTGCGGCAAGGGTAGCCTTTACCACCGGCGTCAGTTCATCGGAATGGAGCAGTATGGCTATTTCGTGGGCTTGCTGTTGCAGCCCCAGCAGGTTATTAAGGGTGGTTATGGGTACATATATGTTTCGCTCATCGAGGGCGGTATTGTAAGATTGGTAGATGCCCTCTATCCTGAATGCGGCCGATACCAGATTGTCTTCTTTATCCTGAAACGTGAGTACTACCTTTGAGTTGAGTTTGAGCTTGAGTTTTTTGGCAAGTTTTGCCCCTATGAGCGCTGTATTGGTTTTTTTGCTTTCAAAATAAGTTCCTTCTGTGAGTTTGCTTTTCAGTTGTGAGGTGGCAGCCTCGGCATTGGGTTCAATGCCGTTTATTTGTATGCCGGCGCTGCCGGTTGCGGTTGCCAGCATTCCCATGGCTATGGCGCGCGCCGAAACGGCTTTTACCTCCTTCATGGCGGCAACTTGGGCTGTAAGTTGGGTGGCGTTGTGTATGGCGGGTATTCGGGCAAATTCAAGGGTAAAATCGGGGGCATGTATTTGCAGGTGGGCAATTTCGTTTTCAATGGCAATGCGCATACGTTCCTGCCCCATACCCCAGTAAAGGGCAGCAATAAAGGCGCCGGCCCACAGCCCAAGCGCCACCGAGGTCATAATAACCAAACTCCGGGTTTTGTTTCTCCATATATTTCGCCAGGCAATGGTTGTTATCATAATTTCAGAATTGAAAATGGAAAATGGAGATTTTTTTATTTCTGTTCATGGATTTTTTCTGTTTACTATCGTTTCATGGCTTCGGTTTCGTTGAGGCGGTACACATGCAGCAAGGGGTACAAGGCCAACAGCAGTGCCATAAAACTCACAATTGCGGCTTGCGTTACTATAACCTCCATGCTGAACATAGCGGGCAACACGGGTTCAAACCCAAAATCTTCATATACTTTTGCCATTTGGCCGGTAAACCGTATGGGGTGTTGGTGCAGGTAGTTTACCAACGGTATGCCGGCCAATACGGCGGCAATGCAACCGGTTATGGTTACTAACATTGATTCTATAAACACCACACCGGCAAGCCGGCGGCGTTTCATGCCAATAGCCATGAGCATGCCAAATTCGTAGCGTCTTTCTGCGGTCATCATGAGCAGGGTACCAAATATGCCAAAGCTAACCAACAGGTACAACACAGCCAGAATAATTTGTGCGCTGCCCTCTTTGGTTTTAATGAGTTGCTGAATTTCGGGCATCATTTCCTGCCAGGGCATTACCTCGTAACGGCTTCCGATAGCTTTTTTAAGGTTGGTTACAACGGCATTCAGGTTTTGCGGGGCATCTAAAGAAATTACCAGCGAAGTAAGCATACCGGTTGCGCCGTATAAGTTTTGTGCTTCGGGCAGTGGCAGGTACACCATTGCTTCGTTTATTTCGGGCGAGGCAAATTTTACCAGTCCTTTTATGCTATATTTTCCGGCGGCGGTGCTGCCGTGGTAACCCTGGCCAAGCAATACTACGGTATCGGCGGTGGTGAGTTGCAGTTTTTTTGCCAATCCTTCGGCTATAAGAACGGCGCGGTCATTTGGTTGTAAGTAACTGCCGCTGATGAGTTTGTTTTTAAGGGCAGTTACGATGTGTTCTTTTTCGGGGTCAATACCTGCCACCATGCTGCCTTTGGTTATTTCATTGCCCGATGCCAGGGCAAATGCCTCTAAGCGTGGTGTGGCGGCGGTAACATGTGGTTGCTGCAATACGGCGCGGTTGAGCGAGTCGGTAAAAGCAAAACTGTTATCCAGAATTTGCTCATTCCAATACCCGTTGAGGTGTATTTGCAAATATCCCGAATAAAAACTGACCACGTTCTTAGTTAGGTTATCCCACACGCCTTTTTGCAAGGACATGGTAAAAACTGCCAGCAGTACGGCAAAAAATACCGATGCCATGGTAATGAGTGTACGGCTGCGGTTGCGCCATAAATTTCGCCAGGCCAGTTTAAAAAGCATATTACAAGGGCATAAAATGAAAGATAAAGCGTAATAAAAGGCCGAAACCTGCCGGCACAGCGTTTAAATACCCGGTTTTGTATCGGGTATAAAGTTAAGGTATTTTGCCGTTTTTTTCAAGCCAATGTTCTATCCATTTAATTTTATGAACTTAATTAAACCCCGAGTACTCGGGGTTAAAACATTAGCAACAATATTTTTAACCAATAGCGAGCTTTGCGCAACCCTTGCGAACCTTGCGGTAAAAGAAAAAACTGCAAAACCCGCAAAGGAGTTAGGTCTCATATCTGCAAGTAATATGTACTAATTTCACTTTTCGTACAACTCCTTAGCGCCTCATGGCTTCCACTTCGTTCAGGGTTTTTACTTTGTACAACGGGTATAAGGATAATACCAGTGCAATAAGCAGCACAACCAGCGCTTGTTCAATAAAAACAGATGATTTGGTTGTGGTAGGAAAAACCGGCTCAAACCCAAATCTGGAATACACCTCGGCCACCTCGCCCGAAAAACGCAAGGGGTATATTTTAAGGTAATATACTACCGGAATGCTGATAAGCATACCAACAATACAGCCTGCTATGGAAATAAACACCGATTCGAGCAATACTATCCACATGAGCAGGCGGCGTTTCATGCCAATAGCCATGAGCATACCAAACTCAAAACGCCTTTCGGCCACCATCATCAGCAGGGTACCAAAAATGCCAAAGGTAATAAGCAGGTATAAAATGGCAATGGTTATGTAAGTGCCGCCGGTATCGGTGCGCATGTGCTGCACTATTTCGGGCATTAATTCTTTCCAGCTCATTACCTCATAGGCGTTGCCCAATGCCTGTTTCAGGTTGGCGGTAACGGTTTGCAGGTGGGGCGGGTCTGCAATGCCAACTACCAGCGAGGTAAGCCGGTTTGGGGCGCTGTAGAGTTCCTGTGCAAGCGCAAGAGGCAGGTAAACAGCAGCATCGTTCAGTTCGGGCGAACCAAATTTTACAATACCTTTTATGGCATACTTGCCGGCTGCGGTGGCGCCATGAAACCCCTGTCCAAGCAATATAACAGTGTCGTGGAGTTGTAGTTGTAATTTATTGGCCAACCCTTGCGCCATTAATACAGCGGTATCTGAAGGCAGCAGGTAACTACCCTGTATAATTTTGTTCTGAAGTGCGGTAATGCGGTTTTCGGATTGTGGGTCAACGCCAATTACCAGGCTGCCTTTGGTTATTTTTTCCGATGAAGCAAGGGCAAAAGATTCGAGCCGGGGCGCCAGGGCGTTTACCAAAGGCTGTTGCAGTACCTGTTGGTTAAGGGTGGGGGAGTTTTCAAAACTGTTGTCTAATATTTGTTCTTCCCAATAGCCGTTTTGGTGAATTTGGGCGTACCCGGTATAAAAACTCACCACGTTTTTGATAAGGTTTTCCCAAATGCCCTGTTGCAGCGCCACCGTTACCACCGAAAGCACCACGGCAAAAAATACCGATGCCATGGTAATCAGTGTTCGGGTCCGGTTTCGCCATAAATTTCGCCAGGCTAATTTGAAGAGCATAAGCAGAGAAGTGGCGGTAAAATTATTTTACCTTTTTCAGGTTTTGGGTTGAAAAAAAGTTGTCGTTAATTTCGGGGTTAAATTGAATGGATTTGTAGGTTATTTCGGTGCGGTGTCCTTCTTTATCGGCCGGTATCATTTCAATAAAAGTTGGTATAAACCGCCCGCCCATTTTTTGCACCTTAGAACCGCGCATGGTGTTAATCAGGTAGCCGTCTTCGTCGTAAAATTCGGTGCGCAGTTGCAGGTAGTTTTGCTTATCTATCCAACTTATCAGCTTACCCCATACTACAGCCGCATCGGGTTTGGGCACAAACTCAATTTTATAACACAATGCACCGTCAATCAGTTCTTCGCCCAATAGTTCATGGGTATAATCTTCCGTTGCCGATGATTCTTTTACCAAATCATCGTTGGTAAAATCGGTTCCCATCCATGATTGCGACATCATAGACGGCGGCAGTTTAATGGTGCGTTCCAATGTGGGTAACCAGTTCCACACCTCTTTGTTGCGTTTTAAAAAAGCCGTACCCTTATCTTTGGCCGGCGATTGAATGAGAATTACGGCATAATCATTGCCTTTCATCCACGATTTAATGTCCATGGTGCGGTTCCACGTAGGCCGAACTACTTTTAAACTCATTTCGGCAACAGTGCTTTTGCCGCGCAGGTTATCTTCCGATTTTTTTACTATTTCGGTTGCATTTTGCGCCTGCAACCAAAGAGGTAATAATACGGTCAATAAAAACGTCAAAATGTCTTTCATTTGCTTTTCTATAAGTTTTGTGTGCCAAGTTAAGAAAAAGGAAGCAATTACATTTAAACCCCGACATCTTTTATTGGACTAAACTGCATTGAAAAAGTTTAATCATTAATAAAAAGCTGAAAACCATAAGTTTATAGTTAAAATCTTATCTTAATCTGAAATTGTCGTGTTTGCCCGAAAAATATATAACCATGCATTATTGCATTATATCAAAAAATGGTAAATTTGGTTTACCAAACGCTTCCTATTTCACTCAATCGGAAGAGGCATCTTTATCCAAAAATATCGTATCTTTCCTCCCATGTATTAAGTTTAAAAGTAAATGCCATGAATAGAAACTTTACACAGTCCCTCTTTTTCGCCATTTTTATTGTTTTGTTTTATGTAGTTGCATCCACTGAAACGCGGGCGCAATGCAGCATTAATGCCAACCCGGGTGCAGTAGCTTTAGGCAGTATAACCCCTACCGCTACGTGGCAAACCACCGGTTGTATAACCGGCGGCGATTACTTTACCTTTACTGCTGTTGCCGGACAGCAATATAATTTTACTTTTTGCAACAACGGCGGCACCGCCGGTTGGGACACCGAAATATCTATTAACAATGCCTCCAATACCGGTGTTGCAGGCGCTTATAACGACGACTTTTGCGGCATTGCCTCGCAACTTAGCTGGACCGCCACCGGTGCCGGCACTTTTGCCGTTTATATTACAGGGTTTGGTTGCGCCAACAATGCCAATTGCGCCACCCTGGCATATCAAACTGTGGTGCCGCCGCCGCCGCCTACCAACCTCGATGTGCAAACCGGCGGCAACAACAGCAACGCCTCGTGGCTGGTGCAAAACGTATTTTTAACCGGTTGCTCACAGGTTTCAAGTGTTAACTTTAGCGGAAACGGGCAGGGTATCGGGTATTTTACCAACGGTGCCAGCATTGGCATTCAGGAAGGTATCATCATTGCCAGCGGAGCGGTTACCAATGCCGAGGGGCCCAACAACCAATCGGGGGTAACTACCGCTTTTGGTACGCCGGGAGACGCCAACCTTACCACCCTTACCTCTTTTAACCCCTGCGGCCCGCCTTCTGCTACCTTTGATGCCTCGGTTTTGACGTTTACTTTTGTGCCGCTTACCAGTTCGGTTCAATTTCAATACGTGTTTGCCTCCGATGAATATGACGAGTGGGTATGCTACTCTTTTAACGATGTTTTCGGGTTTTTCATCAGCGGACCCGGCATTGCAGGGCAGCAAAACATAGCCTTGGTGCCCGGCGCCGGCAACACGTATGTGGGTATTAACACCGTAAACCTTACCAATAACAGCGCTTATTATAACCAAAACCCGGCAGGCAGCATTATAACCCAGTACGATGGCTATACCGATGTTATGACCGCCATTGCTACCGGGCTTACTCCCTGCCAAACCTATACCATTAAACTGGCCGTTGCCGATGCAGGCGACTCGGTGCTTGACTCTGCCGTGTTCCTTGCTGCCAACAGCTTTAATGCAGGCACTGCCGTATCGGTATCGTCTTTTGTGCCCAGTTCGGGTACGCAAGATGCTTACGAAGGTTGCCAGGACGGGTATTTCGAGTTTACCCGGGGCGATATAACCGACCTTAGCGCACCCGTTACTTTGAGCCTTATTATTACAGGAACCGCTACGCCGGGTGCAGATTACCAAACCCTGCCAATTACAGTAACCATACCCGCCGGACAAATTTCTTACCAGTTGCCGGTTATTGCCTACGCCGATTTATTGCCCGAAGGTTTTGAATCAATCATAGTGCAGGTAAACGAACTGCAATGCAACTGTACTTTGCCCCCGGCGGCACAACTCAATATTTATGACAGCCCCGAACCGTTTACCGCTTTCATCAGCAACCCACCCACCATTTGCCCGGGCGAACAGGCACTTATTGCGGTTATTGCATCGGGTAGTACGTTTACTCCATATACGTATGTTTGGAGTAACGGCGTATCGGGACCGGCTATTTTTGTTACTCCTACGGTTACCACCAGTTATTCGGTAACGGTTACCGATGCCTGCGGCAGAACTACCGGCACTTCTATACAGGTGAACGTGAGCAATGCACCGCCCAACGCTACCATTACCCCGGCAGGGCCATTCTGCAGCAATGCAGCCCCTGTTACTTTAACGGCGGCCAGCGGCGGCGGAACGTGGTCGGGACCGGGGGTTGATCCTGCCACCGGCTTGTTTGACCCGGCGGCGGCGGCGGCCAGTGGTGTGGGGCCATATACTATTAATTACTCGGTAAGCAATTCATGCGGAAGTAGCACCAACAGTACACAAATAGTCGTCAATCCGGTTACAGTGCCGGTTATCAACTCCGTAACACCTGTGTGCCAGGGTGCCGGCGGCACCATAACGCTTACGGCAAACGTTGCCGGCGGCACATGGTCGGGTCCGGGCATTTTGGGCGGCACCAATACCAGCGGACAGTTCAGCTACTCCTTGGCAGCTTCTTCTGGTGCAGGGCCATACACCATAACTTATACCACCCCCGCCCCTTGTGGCAGCAGCGATACCGAAACCATAACCGTATTGCCGCCGGCAGCAGCCAGCATTACGCCGGTAACGCCCATTTGCAACGGGCAAAGCGCCTCCCTGACCGCATCGGGTGGCGGCACTTACCTGTGGAGCAACAGCGCTACCAGCGCCAGCATCAGTGTATCGCCAACCGCCAACACCACCTATACCGTAACGGTAACCAATGCCGGCGGCTGTACGGCTACTGCCAGCGCCACGGTAACAGTAAATAATATAACCGCTCCCGTAATTCCTCCTGCTGTTATATGCCCGGGTCAAAACACAACGCTCAATGCAGGGCCGGGTTATACCGGTTATCAGTGGTCAACCGGGGCTTCCGGCCAAAGCATAACGGTAAACCCCAGTGTAAATACCACCTATACCGTAACGGTAACCAATGCAGCGGGCTGTACTACCACCGCAAGTGCAGATGTAACTATCGGGTCTAATATTATACCGCCCAACATGATACCGCAAACCATTTGTTCGGGCGGTTCGGTTACTTTAAATGCAGGAAACGGGTACAGCGCCTATGCATGGTCGGGCGGAGCAGGAGCCACGCAAAGCATTACGGTAAGCCCCACCGCAACCACTACCTACACGGTTACGGTAACCAATGCACAGGGCTGCACCGCCAGCGGTTCGGTTACCATAACCGTAAACACTATTTCGGCTGCAACCATACCGCCTCAGCAGGCTTGTGTGGGTAATTCTGCTACTTTGGCAGTATCGGGCGGTCCTTATTCGGGTTTTGCGTGGTCAACCGGAGCAACCGGTCCAAGCATTACGGTAAGCCCTGCTGCAACCACTACCTACACGGTTACGGTAACCAATGCTGCAGGCTGTTCTACCACGGCCAGCGGCACGGTAACCATAAACAGCGCCAGCCCGCCCAGCATAAACTCACCGTCAATCTGTTCGGGTGCCAGTGCCACTCTTACCGCCACACCGGCAAGTTCAAGTTACCTGTGGTCAACCGGGCAAACAGGGCAAAGCATTACCGTAACACCCGGCAGCAGCGCCACTTACTCGGTTACCATTACCAATGCGCAGGGTTGTACTGCATCGGCTTCGGCATCGGTTACGGTAAATAACAACCCCACGCCAACCATAAGCGGTTCTACCTCTTTCTGCATTGGCAGCAGTACCACGCTAAGTGCGCCCCCCGGTTTTACCTACCTTTGGTCGGGCGGACTTGGAACAAGCCAAAGCATTGTGGTCAGTACCCCGGGAACCTACAACGTTACTGTTACCGATGCAAGCGGTTGTACCGGCACGGCTTCGGCAACGGTAACCCAAAACACCTCTCTTAGTCCGTCAATAAGTGGCGACCTTACTTTGTGCGCCGGCGAAACCAGCACCTTAGATGTTGGCGCCGGTTTTGCAACCTATGCATGGTCAAACGGCGCTGCTACACCAAGTATTACCGTGCCCCCGGGAACTTACAATGTTACGGTAACCGATGCCAGCGGCTGTACCGGGGCAACAACTGCTACTATAACAGCCAACCCCGCACCGGTTGTAAATGTAAGCGGCGACCCCACCGTTTGCAACGGCGATGATTCTTTCCTGAGCGCTACGGCAGGTTTTGCGCAGTACGAATGGTCAACGGGGCAGTTTGGCGCCGGAATTACCGTTACCACGCCGGGTACCTATACCGTAACCGTTACCGATGCCAACGACTGTACGGCAGAAACCAGCTATGTAATTACAGAAAACAACATAACCCCGCCGCCTATTGCCGCAGTTTCTACCTGTGCAGGTGTTCCCATTCCCACTCCGTTAGATGCCGGACCGGGTTATACCAGTTATGCATGGTCAACCGGCGCTACTACGCAAACCATTACCACCACGCCACTCACTACTACCAACTATACGGTAACAGTAACCAATGCCGAGGGTTGCTCGGCAGAGAATACGGCCGTTGCAAATGTAATTGCCCAACCCACCGCCGTGGCCGACCCGCCCATAAACATGTGTATTGGCGATGTAGTGCTGCTTGGCGTTACCGGCAACGGCGATACCTTCCAATGGAGCAACGGCGATAACAGCGGCAATATTATTGGTGTAAGCCCCACATCTACCACCACCTACACCGTTACAGTTTCTATTGGTGGGGCCTGTTCGGCCACCGCTTCGCAAACCGTATTTGTAAATCCGTTGCCCACACCCTCCATTACCGGAAATGATACTATTTGCGCAGGAGAACCACCCATCACCCTTACCGCAAGCGGCGGTTTCATTTACAGTTGGGCAGGATTTACCGGTAACCTGTCTGCCATTATCGTTTCGCCGGCTGCTACTACCACCTACACCGTTACGGTTACCGACCTGAATAACTGCGTGGCCACCACTTCCGCTACCGTTACGGTCAACTCCTTAACAGGGCTTGCCATTAACGGCGCACAACCGGTTTGCGAGGGCAGCTCGGTTACGCTTACCGCTACCGGCGGAACAACCTACCAATGGAGCAACGGCGTTTCGGGCGATAATATTACCGTTTCACCTTTGGTAGGCACCACCTACACCGTAATAGCCACCGATGCCAATGGTTGTACGGCAGAGCAATCGGTAACCATAGATGTAAACAATACCCCCATTGCCATACCCAACGGCAACACCCCCTGCAGCGGACAGGACTTGCAACTGTCGGGCGATGTGTTTGTGCCGGGCGGCGTGCCGGCGGGCAGCACCATAGATTACAGTTGGAGCGGGCCGTTGGGTTTCAGTTCAACCAACCAGTTTCCGACTATAACCGGCGCTACTACACAGGAAGCCGGCACTTATACGCTGGTTGTAACGGTAAACGGATGCCCCTCGGCGCCGGTAACTTATGATGTAACCGTTTTGCAAGGACCCAATGCCATTGTATCTAACAACGGACCGGCCTGCGCCGGCGATGTTCAATTGTTTGGCGATGCCGACATAACCGGAGGCGTTACGAGCTACGAATGGAGCGGCCCGGGCGGATACAGTTCCACCCTGCAAAACCCGATACTTTCGGGCAGCAGCGCCCAATCGGGCACTTACTCGTTAGTGGTTACGGTTGACGGATGCCCCTCGCCTGCACAACCAACCGATGTTTCCATATTCCCCATTCCGCCGGTAACCATATCGGGTAATCCGGTATTCTGTGCGGGCAGTTCAACCATAATTACCGTTGACGAAACTTACAACGCCTACCAATGGTCTAACGGAACCGGTACCCAAAGCAATACGGTTACTTCCGGAGGCATTTACACCGTAACGGTTACCGATGCCAACAACTGCACCAACACCCAATTTATCAACATAGTGGAAAATCCGTTGCCGGTGCCCGCCATTACCGGCGACGATGAAATTTGCGCAGGCAACATAACCACGCTCAATGCAACATCGGGCTTTGCCTCCTACGCCTGGAGCGACGGGCAAACCACCAAAAACGTAGATGTTGCCCCCAACGTAACCACTACCTATATTGTAACGGTTACCGATGATAATGGTTGCACCGGTACTGCAAGCCATACAGTTGCCACCATACCCAGCCCCGATATAACCATTACCGGCCCCAGCGGCGTATGTCTTGGTTTCAGCGCCACCCTTACCGCCGTGGGCGACCCAACTTACAGTTATGCATGGAGTACCGGCGCTTCTGCACAAACGGTAACCATAACCCCGCCTACCACTACCACCTATACCGTTACTGCCACCAATAATATTGGCTGTACCCGCACCGCCTCCATTACCATACCCGTAAACTTTACCCTTAGCCCCACCATTGTAGGGCCTACCGTTATTTGCCCGGGTGCCACTGCCACCCTTAACCCCGGCAGTTATGATGAGTATGAATGGAGCAACGGCGCCACTTCGCAAACCATCAATGTATCGCCCACAGGGCCGGCTACTTATTCTGTAACCGTTTCAGATGTGAATGGCTGTACCGGTTCGGGAAGTACCAGCATACAGTTGTTTGTTCCGCCTACGGTATCTATTACCGATAGTATTGGGTGCGGTAACTTTGCCCAAATTGCAGCCACCCCCAATTTTGCAGCCTATATCTGGAACAACAGCGCCACCACCGATACCATTTACCCCACCATTGCAGGCACCTATTATGTAACCATTACCGATGGCAATGGTTGTACCGCTTCCTCTAACGGAATAGACATTGCATTTCAGCCCGACCCAACTCTGGCGGTTATCAGCACTACCAATGCTACCTGCGGCAATGCCAACGGCAGCATCAGTGTTTCGGGAAGCGGCGGTACGGCACCGCTAACGTATAGCTGGTCGCAAAATGCCGGATTAAATAATACTACGGCAGGCAGCCTTTTGGCCGGGCCTTACTCGGTAACGGTTACTGATGACAATGGCTGTACTGCCACAGCCACGGCATCGGTAACAAATACTGCCGGCCCAACCATTACCGCAATGACACCAACCGATGGGGCGTGCGGCAATGCCAATGGCAGTATTGCTGTAACAGCAACCGGCGGAACAGCACCCGTGAACTACACATGGTCGCAAAATGCCTTGCTCAACAACCCCAACGCCACTGCCCTTGCTGCCGGCACTTATACGGTTACGGTTTCTGACGCCAATAACTGTACCGCTACGCAAACGGCGACGGTAGGCAACCTTGCAGGGCCTACGCTGGCGCCGGGCACTGTAACAGATGCCGAATGCGGCATTCCCAATGGTTCTGCTTCGGTGGTAGTATCAGGTGGTACAGCGCCTATTACCTACACCTGGTCGCAAAATGCCGGGTTAAACAGCCCCAACGCCACCGGTCTGCTTGCCGGAAGCTATACCGTTACTGCTACCGATGCCAACGGCTGTGAGGCGGTACAGCCGCTTGCCGTGGCCAATCTGGGAGCGCCTACATTAACCATAACCGACACTACCAACACTACCTGCGGCAACTTTAACGGCAGCATTTCCGTAACAGCAAGCGGCGGCACGGGCACTTTGGTGTATGAATGGTCGCACGACCCGGCATTGACTGTTAACACAGCTACGGGGCTGGCTGCGGGCAACTATTTTGTTACGGTATATGACAGCAATAACTGTCAGGCAGTACAATCCATTACCCTTACCAATGCCGCAGGCCCCGCGTTGCAGGTTACCGGCGTAACGCCCGATTTCTGCAATAGCGGCGTGGGTTCGGTAACCGTTACGGCTACAGGCGGTACAGGTGCACTTACTTACAGTTGGTCGCACAATGCCTCGCTCAACAGCCCCAATGCTACCAACCTCGATGCCAATACCTATACCGTAACCGTTACCGACATAAACGGTTGTAGTGCCACCATAAGCGCACCGGTAACTGCCACCCCCAACCCCACCCTTTCCGTTACAGCCGAAAACCCGGCCAGTTGCGGGCAGGCAAACGGCAGCGGGGCAGTTTCGGCAA
>MTCR01000041.1 GCA_002212725.1 Sphingobacteriales bacterium TSM_CSM
TGCGCGAAATTGTGCGCTATGCAAAAGAAGAATGTACCGTTTATATTATTTGCAGCAACCCCGCAACGGTGCAAAGCTACCTTACCGCCGGCGGCGTAACGGTAGATGCAAGCATTGTGTTTATTACCGCACCCTATAACAGCATTTGGATGCGCGACTACGGCCCCGAAGCAGGTTATACCAACGATGTGGACTCGCTCATAATTAACGACTGGATTTACAACCGCCCGCGCCCGCAAGATGATGTGTTGCCCGAAGTAATTGCGGCACAGGCAGGCGTTCCTATGTATGAAATGACGCAGCCACCCTATGATGTGGTGCATACCGGCGGTAATTTTATGTGCGACGGACTTGGAACGGGCTTTTCATCGGAACTGGTGTTGCAGGAAAACCCCGATAAAACCGAAGCACAGATTGACGCCATTATGCAACAGTTTATGGGCATTAACCGCTATGTTAAAATGCCTGTGCTGCCCTACGACGGTATTCACCATATAGACATGCACATGAAACTGCTCGACGAAGAAACCCTGTTGGTAGGGCAATATCCCGAAGGCGTATCAGACGGCCCCCAAATAGCCGCCAATATTGCCGATGTGGTAAACAACTACCAAACAGCCTTTGGCAACCAATATAAAGTGGTGTATGTGCCTATGCCTCCCGATGCCGGCGGAGATTACCCCAGTTCGGGCGGCGACTACCGCACGTTTACCAACTCCATTTTTATTAACAAAACCATTTTGGTGCCCATTTACGAAGAACAATACGATACTACCGCCCTGCGAATTTATCAGGAACAACTGCCCGGCTACAATGTAGTAGGTATTGACTGCAACGCCATTATTACGGCATCGGGGGCTTTACACTGCATTACCAAATTAGTGTATGCCCACGACCCTCTGCTCATTGCACATCCGCGCCTGCGCGATACCTATTTTGTGGAAGACCGGCAGGTAATTGCCCGAATACAGCACCGAAGCGGCATTGCTTCGGCAACTTTGTACTGGAGTACCAGCGTAACCGACCCGCCCATGCCCTACGAACTGCCCATGACCCTTACCGACCCGGCAAACAACATTTGGACAGCCACCATACCGGCACAACCTGCCGGGGCTGTGGTTACCTATTATATTGAGGCAACCGCCAATTCGGGCAAAACACAGGTGCGCCCCATTACCGCCCCCGATGGCATGTACAACTATAAAGTAATGGAAGTTACACAAGCGCCCACCGTAAACTTTACCGTAAGCCAACCGCAGGTTTGTACGGGCGTGCCGGTGCAGTTTACCGATGCCTCGGCGCCTGCCGTTACCTCGTGGTTGTGGTCGTTTCCGGGCGGCACACCGGCAACATCTGCCGCGCCCAACCCCACTGTAACATACAGCACCCCCGGAACCTACAATGCCACCCTTACCGCCACCAATGCCATAGGCAGCAACACTTATACCCTGACCGCTGCCGTAACCGTGCAAAACTTTACCGGCGTAGCGCCATATACCGAAAACTTTACCGGCGGAATTCCGGCAGCCATAACCATTACCAACACCAATGCCGATGCCATTACCTGGGCACTGGCAACCGGTGTACCCTGTAACGGCAATGCACTTAAAATAAACAATTTCGACAACAGTTCAACCGGCGCTACCGATTTGGTAAACACACAAATAGATTTAACCAACTATGCCAACGCATCTTTGTCTTTTGACGTGGCCTATGCACCCTACAACACCACCTATTTTGACCGCCTGAAAGTGGTAATTGAACGCTGCGGAACCGACGAGGTTACCATTTACGACAAATCGGGCACCACGCTGGCCACTGCGCCGGCCACTACATCGGCATTTACGCCGTCGGGTTGCAGCCAATGGCGCACCGAAACCGTCAGTTTATCGGGTTTTGAGGGCGAGGTTATTCGCATCAAATTCATGAATATAAGCGGCTACGGCAACAACCTGTATCTCGACAATATTTCCATACAAGGCACCTACTCGCCTCCGGTGGCGGTAAAGGTAAAAGCCCTGTTGCAGGGGCCGTTTGTGCCGGCATTGGGCAATATGACCACCAATCTGGCAACATCGGGTTTGCTGCCGCTTAGTCAGCCGTTTAACCGCAACCCCTGGAACTATTCGGGCACCGAAAGCATGGCCAACGTTTCGCAAATACCCGCCGGCGCTGCCGATTGGGTACTGCTGGAACTGCGAAACAGCACCAACCCCAATGAAATTCTGGCGCAAAAAGCAGCTGTTTTGCTCAACAACGGTGTGCTGCGCGATGCCACGGGTGCTGCCCCCGATGCCGTAACCTTTACCGGCATTGCACCCGGTGCCAACTACTTTATATCCGTAAAACACCGCAATCACGTGCCGGTAATAAGCGCAGTGCCGGTACAACTGCCCAATGCCACTGCTTACGATTTTACCCTTTCTGCCGCCTCGGCTGCCAACACCGCGCAATTAGTACAGGTGGCAACGGGCAAATTTGCCCTTTGGGCCGGCGATTTTGACGCCAACGGTGTAGTATCGGTACATGATTTTAACTATTACACGCCGCAAATGGGTCCCACTGCCCAATATGCCGATGGCGATTTAAACTTTGACGGACAGGTGAACACCGCCGATTTTGACATTTACCGCAACAACTGCACCCGAATTGGGGTAAACCCCATAAGGTACTAATGGGTTGCTACAGCCATTCATGGTGCAGGAGATGCTCTCTGCCGGCATTGCAGGTGCAACCTTCAATGCCGGCAAAGCGGGGGCAAAAAACTTCTGATGAGGTTATAAGAAAAAGACGGGTTACTACATGCCCAGTTCTGTCTTTATATAATCATCTAAGCAGTTGAGGCGCTCTTTAGAGTAGGGGTGGGTTCTGATTACCTTTTCCATGAGGTCATACGATTCCTTTTCGCCCATTTTTTCAAAAAAACGCAAACCTTTGCGGGGGTTATAACCAGCTTTGGCAGTAAGCGTTGCCCCGCCGCGGTCGGCATCATACTCATCTATTTGCCCAAATGGGGCAGAAATGAGCAAACCAAGGTTGGCGGCAATTTCGCCGTAGCCGTAAGAGTCGAACAGAGTATGCCCCAAAACCATTTTTTGTACTTTGCGTATAGAATGGCGGTTGTCAATATGGGCAATTTCGTGGGCAATTACAAAAGCCAGTTCGTCTTCCGATTCGGTCCAGTCCACCATTTTTGAGGTAACATACAAATGCCCGCCCGCCACCGAAAAGGCATTGAGGGTTTTAGGGTCGTCAATTACATGTATGGTATAGGTAATGCCGGGGCGCTTTACGTTTTTGGTCAGTTTTTTTACAATGCCGTCGAGGTAGGCTTGTTTGTTATATTTTTTAACAATTTTGTTTTCTTTGTACATGTTTTGGTTCAATGTATCGCCAATGTTCATTTCATCGGCTTCCGATATGGGGAACTGGTCAACGGCATAGTTTTCCCAGTCTTTTGCCCATGCATACCAAGATTCAACGGTATCATCGGGGTTGCATTGTGCATACACCGGCGACTTGGCGGCAAACAGGAGCAAAACAAAGCAGCAAACAAATTTCATGGCAAAATGAGTTAAATGAACATATAGAACGGTAAACATTGGCAGTTTAGTAAATTTTTGGGGCATAATTTTTACAATTTACAACAGTTTAGTGGTGTTTAGATGAAAGACAAAGGTACAAGTTTAACTTTAAAACCGCCAACTGCCGGTAAAATGCAAAAATAAAGCCGGTAAAATCCGGCTATTTGCCCGAAAAGCCATAATATTGCAAAGAATTAGCCAATTATATTTAACCCGTTTACATGGACACCCGATTTGCCCGCCTTCTTTTATTTAAAGACCAGCAGGTTTTGCGCCGTCTTGCTGTTAAAGCCGATTTTAAAGGCAGCATTACCATAGGCAGGCAGGGATTTGGCGCCGTTATTGATTTGCCCGGAACCTACATTTCGCGCAAACACGCCGAAATTGTGGTGACCGACAATGCCGAACTTATTATACGCGATTTGGGCAGCACCGGCGGCACTTTTGTAAACGGCGCACGGATAGAAGAAGCCATTTTGCGCAATGCCGATGAAATTGTTTTCAGCACGGCCAATGATGGCTATAAATTAGTGGTTGAATTATTGACGCCTGCCACAACAGACAGTAAGCATACAACAGACAGCCGGCAGGGCAGTGCCGTGGTAAAACCTCCTATGCCCAAAGGAATGACCGTTAGCGGCCGCGATACTTCCGATATTGCCAAACTGCTCGAAAATAAATCGGAAATAACCATTGGCCGCTCGCAGGAAGCCGATATTTGCCTGCCACAACTTACCATAACCCGGCAACATGCCATAATTAAAAAATATCCCAACGGCAAATATACCATTACCGACCTTGACTCGCGCAACGGCACGTTTGTAAATGGCAAACGAATTACACAGGAAACAGATATAACCCCCAATGACGACATATTTATAGGCAGCTATAAGTTCAGGCTTACCAAACCCGCCGAAGACATAAGGCGTAAAAATGCCATTATTGCCGACGGCCTGAACCGAAAGGTAAACAACGGCAAAACCACCATACTGCACGATATAAAGTTTCGCATTCCGTCTCAGGAGTTTGTGGCGGTTATGGGGCCATCGGGCTGTGGTAAATCTACCCTGCTCAAAGCCCTTAACGGCGACGCGCCCGCTACTACCGGCAAAGTGCTTATTCATGGTTTCGACCTGTATGAAAACTATGATTACCTCAAACGCATGATAGGTTATGTGCCGCAAGATGATATTGTACACCGCGAACTGAACGTGGAAAACTCGCTCTATTACGCTGCTAAACTGCGCCTTTCGGGCGATGTTACCGAAGAAGACATTAGAAACAAAATTGATGAGGTGCTTACCAACCTCAATATTAACGACCCCGAAATAAGAAAAAGAAAAGTGGGCGACCTTTCGGGGGGACAGCGAAAGCGCGTTTCTATTGCCGTTGAACTGCTTACCGACCCGTCTATCTTGTTTTTAGATGAACCCACTTCGCCCTTAGACCCCGAAACCATTGAAGATTTTTTGCTTTGCGTGCGCGGATTGACACAAAAAGGCACCACCGTACTTATGGTTACCCACAAACCCGATGACCTGTACTATGTGGACAAGGTTATATTCCTGTCAAAAGGCGGGTACCTTACCTACTACGGTTCAAAAGACAACTATCTGGAATTTTTTGATGCCCGCAACGTCATTGAAGTGTATGCCAAAAACGGAACCGTTGAGCAGGGCATTGATTGGGCAAACAAATTAAGGGGTTTATATCCGGTTTCGGGCGAAATCCACCGGCCTAACAAGGAGGTGGACAAAGTACGCGACGAATCGTTTTTTAAACAGTTGTATTGGTTAACCGTGCGCTACTTTAACATTAAAACCAATGACCGCCTCAACACCCTTATTTTGCTGGCGCAGGCACCCATTATTGCCGGCCTGGTAGCCCTTATTTTTGACGAACTGGAGTTGAGTGTGCTGTTTTTAATGGCAATATCGGCTGTTTGGTTTGGAACCAACAATGCTGCAAAAGAAATTGTGGGCGAGTTGCCCATTTACCGCCGCGAGCGCATGTTTAACCTTAAAATTATGCCTTACCTGTTTTCAAAAATATTAGTGCTGGGCTTTTTCTCTTTTGTACAGGTGGTAAGTTTTGTGGCTATTGTTTTTTATACGGTTGGCAATAATGCGGTACACATGAACAACTATTGGGGGTATGTGGGGGTTATGTTTTACCTGGCTTTTTCGGCAACCCTGCTGGGTCTGCTGGTTTCGGCAATGGTAAGCAATACCGAAAAGGTAATGACCGTAATTCCAATTGTGTTAATTCCGCAAATCATTTTATCGGGGGTTATTACTGCCATACCCGAAAACAGTGCAGCCGAAATAGTGAGCTACGGCATGTTATCGCGCTGGGGAACCGAAAGTTTTGGCTATGTGCAGGATTCCATACGAAGCTACATGGCCGACCCGCTTTGCCCCGATGAACTTGTTTACCGGACGGTAAATGCCGTTGATTTTCTGAACCTGCCCGGCTCTTTTGTGCACGATGCCATTGATGCTTTTGCGCTGCCCGAAATTATGACCGTACCCCAAAAACTTCCGGCTAACCTGTGGGCAATTACCGCCCTTAATGTGGCAGTTTTTGTTTTGCTGCTGGTGGCCATGAAACGCAAAGACAGTGTTTAAAATTAATGTGTTGCACCAAAACTAATTTTGTATGCACTATTTAACTGCAAGCTATTGCCCTGCCCCGGCGGGATAATTTGGTATGTGGAAGCCGCAAATAATATTGCGGGTGGCAATTTGAACCCCATTTTGCAATGCCGGCTTTACCACACCACTTCCGCCGCGGTTTTCTACGGGGTGTTTCAGGGTATAAGGAGCAAGTAAAGTGTCATCTTCAAAGGTAATGTCATCAATATAATACTCGTTATTAATGTTGGGTTCTTTAACCGCCATGTGTATATGTGCCGGTAAATTATCATTTGGATAGGGGGCGGGGCGTATGGTATAAATGCGGTAGTTTCCGTTTTGGGCGGTTTTAACCCATCCTCTTATGTGCCCATGTTTTTTGGCATTTTCGTTCATGCCGGCTTTGGGCGAGTAATAGCCGTTGTTATCGGTTTGCCAATAATACAGTATGACGTTGTTTGCAGGCGTTTTACCGTCAATTTGGTAAACCGTGCCCGATATGAGGAGTTTTTGGCCTGCCTCTCTCCAACCGGGGCTGGTATCAACCGGGTTAATAATGGCTGGTATTCCGGCATACATCAGCTCGCAGCCGTCGCAACCTCCTCCTGCAATTAATGATGTCTTTGCAAAGCCGGCAGGTGTATTTTGCACAGCATTTTCTGTTGTTTGCTGTTTGTTGCAATTTGTTAAAAAACCTGCAAGTAAAAGAAAAAGCCCGGCATAAATACCCTGTTTTTTCATAAAACCAATGTTTTTGATAAGCAATCAAAAAATATCGACACCTTATTGGCATCCAACAGGTTCCAGAGAGGCTATCCAATCGCGCAGCAGTTGTACTCCTTCGGCATGAATAACCGAGCGCCCCAGTTCGGGCATTTGCACATCAAGGTCAACCGAGTTCATGCGGTAAATAAGGATAGATTCATCGGGCATACCCGGCACAATACTGTATTGCAGCCCGCCCGAACCTTGTCCGGCAGCTACAGGCGGTTTGCAAATTCCCATGGCATAGGCATTGGTTTCGAGCCACCCTAAAGATAAGCCCGAATTGTTGGCCGGTCCGTTGGGGTTGTGGCAGTGGGCACAGTTGGTATCTAAGTAAGCGCGGGCGCGTTGGTCTAATGTGCCCGTTGAGGGGTTGTTCCAAACCGGCGTTGTGGGGGCATTGTTTGGGTTGGGAGCGCCGGTAAGGTAGCCGGTTTCTGTCCATTTTTGCAGTTGGTTTATGCTGCCGGTGGGGTAGGGGTAAGTATGGTTAAGATGCCTGGCCTTGGGCCCAAGCGGCACAAACTGCCCCGAAAGGCTGTGGCAGCCCTTGCACTCATTTTTGTTGGGTATAAGAAAATGGGCGTTTTGTGGTAACCCCTGTTCATTAACCCAACTTACCGGAACCGATTTGCCCACCAATGAATAGGTGGCATCGGTTTGCTCGTCGTTCCAAATATAATCGTATGCTTCCCAGCCGGTACTCAGTTTTACCAGCAATCGGGTTTCAATGATGCGGCGGCCTTGCGCGGTATCGGTTTCGTTGTTATAATAGTAAAATGTTTTAATAAGTACGGCGCCTGCCGGAAATTCAAAGGCTTCGTTTTCGGTATAAACAGCGCTGCTGCCTTCGGGCATATAAACGTAGCGGGCTTTGTGGGCATAATCGGAAAAAAGCGGACTGTTGATATCGTAGGGCAGTACCTTTTCATTGGGAATCATATTGGCAGGGTTACCCGAAAAAAAGTGGTAATCCGACAATTTGTTGTAGGGCAGTTTGTTTAGTTGCACATTGGGTTTGGTGGGGTCAATGCTATCTTCTTTGTTGCAGGAAAACAAAACGGTGAGAAACACCAAGAAAAAAAATGCAAAAGAAAGTACATGTTTGTTCATGCCGGAATGAAATATAAACAGGTAAAAAGGTACTGTCTGCCAAAAAAGCAGGTAGGGTACAAAAGTACACATTATTTTGGAAAACAGTAGCACACCATTGAATCGGTATTTATTTTTGGACGCAATAATACCCTTATTCAAAAGCAAGTTTCAGTTGCCGTAAAAAGCGTTCAATGAGGCGTTGTTTTTCGGTTACTATGCTGGCGTTGGCCTCCATGCCGTGTTTAAAGGCAAGCGTTTTACCTGCCGTAGTGTTCAGGTTATGGGGCAGGGCAACTTCAATTTTATACAACCCGTCGGCGCTTACATCTGAAATGGCAGTTACTTTACCCATTACCATTCCGAACTCTTTTTTCGGGTAGCTGTCGGGTACTATTTGTACAGCTTGCCCTTCGCGCACTTTTCCTGCTCCCGATTGTGGAATAAATAATTCTCCATATATGTTTTGTTTGCCGTTTTGCGGCACTATGGCAGCAATTTCCTGGTCAGATTTTACGTAGGTATTTTCTTTTATAAACCCGGTGTAGTTGAGTATTCCTTTTACCGGCGACTTTAGCAAATACCGGTCTTCCCACATGCCTATCTGGCTATTAAGCAAGTACCAGGCATCGGAGGCGCGGCTTTTTACTTCGTTCAGGTTATCGGATTGTGAAAAACCAAGTTCCGAAATTTCTCTTTCCAGGGCATAAATCTGGCTGTTATTGCGGTCAATGGCATTATTCAGTTCTGCCATTTCGTTTTCTTTTTGTTGTAATTCGCGTTCCTGTTGTTCCAGTTCAGTTTTTGAAATAGCGCCTTGCTGGTAAAGCGGCAGGTAACGGGTATTATAGTTGTTGCGGGCGGCATAGAGTGTTTGCTGCCTGCTTTCAAGTTGCCTGTTAAGGTTTTGCGACATGTTTTTATGCTCAGCAATTTGTTTGGCAATAAACTCTTGTTGCGCCATACTTGCCGCCCCCGATGTGCCGGAAAGTTGTTGTTTTTTTATGGCTGCTATCAGGTCGTTGAGGTAGGGTTGCAGTTCGCCCAATTGCCAGCCCTGCGCGGTTAACCTGGCCAAACCAGAGAGGTAATCGGGGTTTATGATGAGCAGGGTGTTTTTAAGAGCCAATACATCGTGGTAATTAGCGGTGTTTTGTATTACCGCCACCGCATCGCCGCTTTCTACATTTGCTTTATCCGGTAAAAATAGATGCAAAGCGCCGTTGCTGCGACAAACCACCGGGGCAGGGGCATTTTTCGAACTGAGTACCATGCGGCCGTTAACCACATCGGGATATTGAATAAACCATGTGAGCAGCAAAAGTATTGTAATTGTTAAAAATATAATTGTAATGCCCCATCGTATGAGTCTGCCGGGTATTTGGGTAAGTATATCGGATACTTCGCTGCTGTAATAATTTTCTTCTGTATGATAAGCGTTGTTGGGCATGCTTTCTATTGTTTAGGGCTTAATAATATATTTATTTATTTTTATTAAGGCAGCAAATCGCTTATATTGCCCGAAAGCAACATCATGTTCAGTTCGGTTACTTTAAGTTCAAATATTGCCTGAAGTTTAGCAGTTTGGGCTTTGTTATATTCTGTTTGTAAATTTCGGTATTCAAGGAAATTGCTTATGCCCGATTGATAACGTTGTGCCGCGAGTTTAATGGTGGCGGAAGCCGAAGCCATAATTTTTTCTTGTATTTCAATAATTTTAAGTTGCCGCTGATAACCCGACATCAGGTTGTTGAGCTGGTTTGACAGTTCTTGTTCTGCAATTTGCAGGCGGTATTCGCCAATTTTTTGTAGCAACACGGCTTGTTGCAAGTTTCGCTTGCGGATATTTCCTTCCCAAACGGGTATTTGCAGCCCCAAACCTACATTGAGGTTAAACTCGCCGCCGTTTTGTGCGGGCAGGTTGTCAAATCTTATGCGGTTAACCCCTTTTATGAGTGCGGCATTAAAATGCAGGGACGGCAGTAGTGATGCTTTTTTTAACCTTGTATTGTTTTTTAACAGAGAAACGTTTAACTGCAACTGTTTGTACTGCGTATTATTGGTTAGTATTTGCTGTGTTACGGCATTTTTCAGCCATGCAACGGGCCGGTACTCAAGCGTATCGGTAAGCGTAACGGGCGTAGTTTCGGGGTCTGTTTGCAGCAGTAAGGCCAAGTCGTTCATAGCTGTAATAAAAGCGTTTTGCTGCAGGTAAACGGCGGCAGAGTCGGCAAGGCAGGCAATTTCGTATTGTCCCAGATCATATTGGCTTAGGGTGCCGAGGCGTTGCTGCAGCAGGGCATTTTTATACCGTTCTTCGGTAAATTTATAGGTTTTTCGGGCTGCTTCCAGTTTGCTTTTTTCCAGCACAGCCTTGTAATATGCCAATGCAGTGTTGAGGGCGGTTTGCTGCTGTTGAGTTTCATAAACTGTTTCAGCTTGTTGTTGCGCCAGTTGTAACCGCTGCCGGTTAATGGTAAATTGAAACCCGTCAAAAACCACATAATTTAAAGATGCAGCCATATTTGCCCAGCTGTTGGTATAGTAGCCATTGGCAAATTCGGCGGCATTGTTAATGGTATTTATATTGTTTCCTATATAAAGTTGTGCACCTACAACCGGCAATATTCCGCTTGCCCCGGCATGGTTGTTGTTGTGTGCTATTTTTGTTTCGGTACCGGCAATTTTTACCTGTAAACTGCGCTCAACGGCCAGTTTTATGGCTTCTTTGAGCGACAGATTTTGCTGCGCAAGCAGTCCGGCTGCATTGCACGCAACTAACAGGGGCAGCAGTAAGGCAAAAAGGCGTTTCATGTAACAAGTGCAAAGGTTAATACAGTACAGGTTTGCTAATGGGCAATTTTGGTATAATTAATAAGTATATTCAAATTATATTACACGCCAAGTTCGAGTTGGTTTTTGATAAGGTGAAAATAATGCTGCTTTAAACCCACCAATTGCGGGTGCGACCCCTGCTCTATGATTTCACCTTTATACAGCATCACAATTTGGTCGGCATTTTTTACCGTACTCAGGCGGTGTGCTACTATTACCACCGTTTTTCCGGCAAAGAACTGTTGGAGGTTTTGCATAATAATTTTTTCGTTTTCGGTATCCAGGGCGCTGGTGGCTTCATCAAAAAACAGGAATTGCGGGTTTTTGTAAACGGCGCGGGCAATGAGTATGCGTTGTTTTTGTCCTTGGCTGATGCCCAAACCTTCGGGGCCAATTTTTGTTTGCAAACCCATTGGCAGTTGGTCAACAAACTCCTGCAAATTGGCAATTTTAACAGCCTGCATCAGTTGTTGCCGGTCAATATATTCGGCACCGGGTGCAATGTTCCGGGCTACGGTATCGGAGTAAATAAATCCGTCTTGCATAACTGCGCCGCATTGCTGCCGCCACCACCCGCTGTGAAAACCGGACAGTGGCGTATTTCCAATCAAAATTTGCCCCTGTGTTGGGGGGTAAAACTTCAGCAACAGTTTTAGCAGGGTGGTTTTTCCGCTTCCGCTGCTGCCAACTATGGCGGTTACTTTACCGGTGGGTATTTGCAGGCTGAGGTTGTTTAGTACCATGGGCGAATTGTTGCTGCCGTAGCGGAAAGAAAGATTGTGCAGGGTAAGGTTTTTGTTATCGGGCAGTTGGGTAAGTTTTAGAACATCATCGGGGTCTTCTTCTTCTTTGTTTCGCACCATATTCAGGCGTTCAAAGCTAATTTTGGCATCTTGTGCGCGGCCAATAAAATCAATCAGTTGTTCAAGGGGCGAATTTACCTGCCCTACAATATACTGAACGGCCAGCATGGTTCCGAGGGTGATTTGCCCGTCTATAACTGATTTAGCTGCTATGTAAGAAATGAGAATATCTTTGAGGCGGTTAATAAAAAAAGCACCCACCTGCTGGTATTGGTACAGGGCAAGACTCTGAACGTTGAGGTTAAAAACCTGCGCCCTTATATTTTCCCATTCCCAGCGCTTTTGCTGCTCACAGTTGTTGAGTTTAATATCTTGCATGGCCAGTATCATTTGTACCAGGCTGTTTTGGTTGCCCGCAAGGCGGTCGAACAGTTTGTAGTCCAGGTTTCGCCGCCGGTTAAGAAAAAGGGCAACCCAAAGCAGGTACAAAACCGCCCCGATGAGGAAAACAGTAAAAATGCGCGGACTGAAAACAAACAGCACCAACCCGAAGATAAGCAGATTGAGCGCCGAAAAGGCAATGTTTATAGTGGCAGTGGTAAGAAAATGCTCAATGCGGCTGTGGTCTGAAATGCGTTGCAGCAGGTCGCCGGTAATGCGGGTTTCAAAAAACGAAATGGGCAGGCGCATGAGTTTGCGCAAAAAATCGGAAACAAGCGCAATGTTAATGCGGGAGCTGATGTGCAGCAGCAACCAACTTTGAATAAAATTGGTTGCCGTTTGTGCGCCAAACAGCAAGAGCTGTGCAATTAACACCAGATTTACAAAACCAATATCGCGAAACTCAATGCCTCGGTCAACCAGCGCCTGAGTCAGAAATGGAAAAATTAGCTGTAGAACACAACCCAGTACAACGCCAAGAAACAATTGAAGTATAAATGCGCGGTAGGGTTTAAGATACCCCAAAAGATAGCTGCCCAAACCTTGGGTATTGCCGTTTGCTGTGCCGGTTTGCGAATTGTTAAAAAAATCGGGCGTGGTTTCAAGCAGCAATACAACGCCCGGCTTATCGGTATCATTGGCAGCGCCTGTCCAGCCTGTCCTAAATTCCTGCAGTGTATATTGGAGCAATCCATGGGCAGGGTCGGCAACTACTACCTTTTTGGCGGTTATTTCATACACCACCACAAAATGGTTTTGCCGCCAATGAACTATGCAGGGCAAGGGTGCTTGTGTAAGCAGGTTGTATGGAATTTGCACGGCCAAAGAGCGCAAACCAATGGTTTCGGCGGCTTCGCTAATGCCCAGCAATGATACACCTGAACGGGTAATATGGCTTTGTTCCCGCAAATACTCGGGAGAAAAGTTTTTACCGTAATACTTTGCCACCATGCGCAGGCAGGCAGGGCCACAGTCAAAGCTGTCGTGCTGTCTGAAAAAAGGATATTTTTTACCCATACAGAAAGTATGCAAGCAAATACATTGCCAAATTATGCCCGAACAGGTAAATTATGCTCCATGTGCAACCGGATTTACCGTTCTTTGCCGTAATACAGTTTGTTGCCCGCCTTATGCCTTGGCAGGGAGTGTACAAAATGCCCCGAAAAGCGCTTGCATTTTTGCAGACATTTTCTTTTGTGGGTTTATAAATGCTGCTGCAGAAGAGGAAACCGGTCTATAACACATCTTATTGGCACCGGTTACTACATTTGGCAATATGATGTATGTATTTTTATTTGTGATGTTGGTTGTCATGCTTTAAACCTTGTAAAGGGCTTTTTTTGATGCCTGTTCAAAGGCGCCGGGTATGCAGGTGCTCTCCCGCAGCAGGTTGAATTATACCCTTTATTACAGGGTGACAGGTTAGCGGTAAATTATTTTTGACTGCTTAATTAATTTATTTTCAAGTAATTAAGAAAGGTAAAAATTTATTGATTATAAACTGCAACATCTTTTTGCTTCCCGAAGCAGTACTTGCTTGTTGTGCCGGCAGTGGTTGGGCATAAGCACATTTTTGAAAATTTATTGAATGTGTTTTTTTTATACGTGGTCAAGGTTTTATAAAATAAATCCTCCACTGCGACATTTCTGTGACAATTGATTTACCTTTGCGAATGAAACGGAGAAAGTCTAATTCGTTTTTTGTACTTATTTTAATAACCTAAAAAAACATGCAAAGCCAAGTTTACCTGTAAAACAAATCACAATACAGCCAACACACAATTTCTTAAACGACTACATTTCATTTATTACCCCTTATTTTCTTCACTTTTAACTAAATTCTTTATGAAACAACTTACATTTCTTTCCCTTAGTGGGAAAGGGTGTCTGAGGTATGGCATAATAGGCATTGTTATGCTGCTGCTTTGGACGGTTTCTAATGAAGCATGGGCGCAAACTACCGGCGGCTCCCAATGTTTCATAGGCACCAACAACCCTGCACAGGTATCGGCTCGTTCAACATGGACAATTAACCCCACTGCGGGCACGGTTACCATTCGCACCACTTTAGCCAAAACGTTTGTGGACAACACCTACGGAATCAACGCCATTGGTTGGCCGGGTGGTCACAGTTTCAGCAACCTTACCGGCTCCGACCAGTTGCAACTGGCGCTCTACGATGCCTCCAACGTAAAAAAACTGGAGTTTAAGATGGACTACATCAGTTCCAGCAGCGCTGCACCATCGGGTTACAAAAGTTTAGGCGTAACCGGCGGCGATGGCAACATGATTTTCGGTAGTGCGTCAAATGTTCAGAATGTGGTAACTTCTATGGATGCCAACTTTAACCAGTTTGGCTACATATTAACCAGCAACTCACCTGCCACCAACAGTACTTATACACCCAACCCCAGTTACCCTAACTGGATTTTTGACGTTTGGTATGAATGTACCATTAGCTTATCGGCTTTTGGCACTGCCGGCTTTGGCAATGTACAGATTACCGGCGTACACGCCAGCCCCAGCAAAACGGGCAATAATACCGAACCGGTAACGCCACTTACTTCTTGTTGTGCGTTGTTTACCCCCTCTCTGTCGGGCAACAATACCGTTTGCGACGGTCAAACTACCACACTTACTGCAACCGGCGGCGGCACTTACCTGTGGAGCACCGGCGCTACTACGGCTGCTATTACGGTTAGCCCCACTTCTACAACCACTTATACCGTTACCGTAACCAGTACCGATGGCTGTACTGCCACGCTTAACAGAACGGTAAATATTTCATGTGTTACCTACAACGGATCGCAGTGCTTTATTGGCACCAACAACCCTGCACAGGTGTCGGCTCAGTCGGTTTGGACTATTAACCCCAACAACACTGTTACCATTCGTACTACCTTAGCCAAAACATTTGTGGACAACACCTACGGAATCAACGCCATTGGTTGGCCGGGTGGTCACAGTTTCAGCAACCTTACCGGCTCCGACCAGTTGCAACTGGCGCTCTATGATGCCTCCAACGTAAAAAAACTGGAGTTTAAGATGGACTACATCAGTTCCAGCAGCGCTGCACCTTCGGGTTACAAAAGTTTAGGCGTAACCGGCGGCGATGGCAACATGATTTTCGGTAGTGCGTCAAATGTTCAGAATGTGGTAACTTCTATGGATGCCAACTTTAACCAGTTTGGCTACGTATTAACCAGCAACTCACCTGCCACCAACAGCACCTATGCGCCCAACCCCAGTTACCCTGACTGGATTTTTGACGTTTGGTATGAAGTTACGGTAAGTTTATCGGCCTTTGGCACTGCCGGCTTTGGATACCCAACTATTACCGGCGTACACGCCAGCCCCAGCAAAACGGGCAACAATACCGAACCGGTAACGCCTACTTGCTGCACCTTACCGGCGCCGCCCATATCGGGTACAGCCAGCATTAACTGCGGTCAAAGTGTTACCCTTACCGCATCGGGCGGTGGCACTTATTTGTGGAGTACAGGCGCTACTACGGCTGCTATTACGGTTAGCCCCACTACTACTACTACTTATTCGGTTACGGTTACCAGTACCAATGGTTGTACTTCAACTACCAACAAAATCATTACTGTTGGCCCTTGTGTGAATTGCGGAGATATAACCGGAGGCCAGATAAACGGCAACCAAACCATTTGCCCCGGCGGCGACCCCACCACTTTAACCAGTATTACGCCCGCTACCACTACTTATTCGGGCGGGGTTAAATACCAGTGGTATTGTTTTGTTGGTGCCAGCGCACCGGCAAATATTTCATCGGCTACCATCATTACCGGCGCTACGGCTGCCACCTACGACCCGCCCGCAGGCAGCGTAACTGCCAAAAAGTGGTTTATTCGTTTGGCAGCGCCCAACGACCCCACCTGTACTACTTACAGCGGACAGAGCAACTGGGTGTCTGTTGATGTGGGAACTATTCCATCAACGCCCAACGGCGCTACTACCGGAAGCAACGTTTGCCCGGCTACTACGGTAAATCTGGCTACCTTGCAACCCGCGTCGCCCAGCACCCCGGGCGGCACTTTTGAATGGCGCACCGGCAGCAGCCCCACGTCTCCTTTGGTAAGCAATCCGGCGGCAGTAGGCGCTGGTCCTTATTATCTGTTTGAAAAATCGGCAGCAGGTTGCTACAGCTCACCCAAAATGGTAACCATTACCATTAATCCCTGCCCCGTACCTACACTTACCATTAATGATATAACGGTAAACGAAAGCGCCGGTGTTGCCACGCTGCAAATTTGCGCTTCAGCTACCAGCACATTGCCCATTACCGTTACTTACAACACCAGCAACGGCACCGCTTTATCGGTGGTAGATTACACCTCCACTACCGGCACTGCGCTTATTCCGGCAGGGCAAACTTGTGTGAATATTACCATTCCCATTACTGATGACTTTGTGAGTGAGCCTACCGAAACCTTTAATGTGAACCTTACCAGCCCCAACAATGCTACCATTGCCGACCCGCTGGGAATTGTTACCATTTTAGACAACGACAACCCCACCCCCTCGCTTACCATTAACGATGTTACGGTAAATGAAGATGCCGGTACCGCTACCCTGCAAATTTGTGCTTCGGCAGCCGCTACTTCGACCATTACCGTACAATATACTACTGCCAATGCAACGGCACTGGCCGGTTCAGACTATACAACTACCAGCGCTACCGCCACTATTCCGGTAGGGCAAACCTGTGTTAACGTTACTTTCCCTATTATTGATGATAACGTGTTGGAACCCACCGAAACCTTTAACGTAAACCTGGCCAACCCCAACAACGCTACCATTGCCGACCCGCAAGGGGTGGTTACCATTTTGGATAATGACACCACGCCGCCGGCATTAACCATCAATGATATTACGGTAAATGAAAGCGCCGGCACGGCAACCCTCCAAATTTGTGCTTCGTATGCTCCCGGTTCTCCCGTTACGGTGCAATATACCACCGCCAATGCCACAGCTTTGGCCGGATTGGATTATACTGCCACCAGCGCAACGGCTACCATACCGGCCGGGCAGACCTGCGTAAACGTTTCGTTCCCCATTATTAACGATACCAACCCCGAACCTACCGAAACGTTTAATGTAAACCTTACCAACCCCACAAATGCTACCATAGCCGACCCCCAAGGCGTGGTTACCATTTTAGACAACGACACGCCGCCCTGTCTGGTTAGCATTGAAATTACCGGCAAGGCATGTAATAACAACGGTACCCCTTCCAACCCCAACGACGATACTTATACCTTTGTATTAACCGTATTTGGCGCCGGAACGGGCAGCACCTGGCAAGGTTCTTTCAATAACGTGGCATTGGGTGTTTACCAGTTTGGACCAACTCCCTACAATACGCCTGTTCCTATGGGACCCTTCCCCGCAGGGCCTTTCACCGGCGGGCCTTCTGTGCCGCCGCTTTATTTCCCCAACGGTTTGGATATTACCATTAATGTGTATGACTCTGCAAACCAGTCATGCGCTGCCAATACTGTTGTAACTTCAACAGGGCCTTGCTCCAATGTTGTACCCAGCCTTACCATTAACGATGTTACGGTAAATGAAAACGCCGGCACAGCCACGCTGCAAATCTGTACTTCGGCAGTAAGCGGTTCGCCCATTACCGTTACCTATACCACTGCCAATGCCACCGCCATTGCAGGCTTAGATTATACGGCTACCACTGCAACAGCTACTATTCCGGCAGGGCAAACCTGTGTAAACGTTTCGTTCCCCATTATTAACGATAGCAACCCCGAACCCACCGAAACGTTTAACGTAAACCTTACCAACCCGACAAATGCCAACATAGCCGACCCGCAGGGTGTGGTTACCATTTTAGACAACGACACGCCGCCGCCCTCACTTACCATTAACGATGTTACGGTAAATGAAAACGCCGGCACCGCCACGCTGCAAATTTGTGCTTCGGCTGCCAGCACATCGCCCATTACGGTGGTTTATACTACCAGCAATGCAACAGCACAGGCAGGTTTAGACTATACGGCTACCAACCAAACGGCTACTATTCCGGCAGGGCAAACCTGTGTAAACGTTTCGTTCCCCATTATTGACGATAGCAACCCCGAACCCACCGAAACGTTTAATGTAAACCTTACCAACCCGACGAATGCTACCATAGCCGACCCGCAGGGTGTGGTTACCATTTTAGACAACGACACGCCGCCGCCCTCGCTTACCATTAACGATGTTACGGTAAATGAAAGCGCCGGCACGGCCACGCTGCAAATTTGCGCTTCGGCAGCCAG
>MTCR01000107.1 GCA_002212725.1 Sphingobacteriales bacterium TSM_CSM
TTCGATTAAACTTTTGTGCTAAAAATCCCCGCCTTCGGCAATACCCAAAACGTTACCGGCAAGGCTAAAAAACAGACTGCAAACGAACAGACAGTGAATTAAAATCGTAAATTTGAACGGTGACAAATAATACTCAAAGACGAATGACATTTGAAGAGAAATATATAAACAAAATTATCAACGGTGACAGCTTGACTGTTATGCGTGAAATGCCGGACAAGTGCTTAGACTTGGTGGTAACTTCACCGCCCTACAACCTAAAAAATTCAACCGGAAACGGTATGAAAGACGGACGTGGTGGAAAATGGGCAGGTGCAGCATTAGTAAATGGTTACAGTCATTATGACGACAATATGCCACACGAAGAATATGCGGAGTGGCAACACAACTGTTTAAAAGAAATGTTCCGACTAATAAAAGATGACGGAGCAATTTTTTACAACCACAAGTGGAGAGTTCAAGACGGTTTGCTTCAAGACAGACAAGACATTATTAGAGATTTGCCCGTTAGACAAATCATAATTTGGAAACGAAAAGGCGGTATAAATTTTAATCCGGGTTACTTTTTACCGACTTATGAAGTCATATATCTTATTCCAAAAAACAACTTCAAACTTGCACCAAAGGCTAACGCCTTTGGTGATGTTTGGGAGTTTAAACAAGAGATGAAGAATGAACACCCTGCACCGTTTCCTGTTGCACTTATTGACAGGATAATTTCTTCCACGACTGCACAGACAATTTTAGACCCATTTATGGGCAGTGGAACAACCGCAGTTGTGGCTATGGGACATAAAAGGAATTATATCGGCATTGAGTTATCACCCGACTATTGCGAAATGGCAGAACAGAGAATTGAACGTAATAAAAAACAAAGTGAGTTAATAGGGCTACGCCCCTTAACCTTATTTCAAGAAACAGAATAATGAAGATATACACGAAAGACAGCTTAATAACAGAGCTAAAGAAAATTGCTGAACAAGGTTGGATAGATAACGCAAGACACGGAAATCACGGTGGTATTGGAAATACACTTGAAGATTTGTTGGGAATTGAAGAAAACAATTTACCAATTCCAAATGCCGCAGAATGGGAATTAAAAACTCAAAGATTAAATACTTCTTCGCTTACAACACTATTTCACATTGAGCCTTCGCCAAGAGCAGTAAAATTTGTTCCACAAGTTTTATTACTCAAATATGGTTGGGCACACCAAGAAGCAGGAAAAAAGTATTCCGACAATGAAATGAGTTTTAGGCAAACTATTCACGGGCTTTCACCAAGTGACAGGGGCTTTCAAGTTGTAATTGACCGTAAAAACAGCAAAGTCCTTATCTCGTTTGACAGTAGTAAAGTTGCAGACAAGCATAGTGAGTGGCTTAAACAAGTTAAAAGTAGAGTTGGCTTGGGGCAACTTGACCCACAACCATATTGGGGTTTTGACGACCTTTCCAATAAAGCAGGAACAAAGTTGCTAAACTGTTTTTACGTTCAAGCAGAAGTAAAAAAAGATGGCGACAGAGAGTTATACAAATACAGTAAAGTGATGATGTTGCAGAAGTTCAACTTTGACGGCTTTCTAAACCAAATTGAGAAAGGAAATATTTTGGTTGACTTTGATGCAAGAACCGGACACAATCACGGAACAAAATTCAGAATGAGACAAAATTGTTTGCCGGAACTTTACGAAAAAGCGACTGTAATTGTATGACAAGAAAAGAAGCCCAGCCGGTAACAGCGGTTTGGTGTAATGGCGGGGTCAGTGCTTCGTATGACAGTTTTGTGGTAGGTTCAAGTGTAGTTCTTCGATTGAACTTTTGTGTTAAAAATCCGCCACTACGCCAAGCCGCAAAACGTTAGAATTTATAAAAAAAACAATGATATGATTATTAAGAAGGTAATAATTGAAAATTTTCGTGCCTACAAACTGATAGAAATTCCTATTTTAGACGGAATTAATGTTATTATTGGTAAAAATGATGTTGGTAAATCAACGATACTTGAAGCTCTTGATATATTTTTTGGTCAAAACAAAATTTCTATTGACATTAATGATAAGTGTATATTTTCCTCTGCAAATATTGCAATTACAGTGCTTTTTGAGATTGATAAATCAAAAGAATACTTAATTGATACAGATATTAAAACAAAATTACAAGATGAATTTCTTTTAAACAAAGACGGGTTATTACAAATACGAAAAGAGTGGGATTGTTCAAAAGGAAAACTAACAGCGACAAGTTTAAAGATTTCTTTAATTGCAAATTACCCTGACGAGTTTGCCGAAACACCTTTGCCAACGCTTAAAATTAATGAATTAAAAGAAATACTTGAAAATGCTGATAATAAAGATATCGCATTTGGTCTTCATGATTTAATAAATGAAAATAAACTTGAAGGTATTGAAATTGGTCCTTGGGGGTCTGGTGAAGGGAAAAAAATTCCAATAAAAATTGATAAGCGGCGAAGAGCTGAAATTCGTAAAGCAATTTATAGTGTATTAGAAAATATAAATTTGGTGGAAATTGAAATTCCTTTAAATAAAGAAGATTGTCAAAATATTTTTCAGTCCATAGAAAAGGATTTCCCACAATATGAATTATTCCATTCTGATAGAGAAAATAAAGATGACGAAAAAAGTGTTCAAGACCCATTAAAAGTTATAACAAAAAGAGTTATCAAGGAGCAACAGCAAACTCTTGATGAAATTTCAAAAGAACTTGAAACAAAGGTTGAAGAGTTTAGCCAAAAAGTTTTATTGAAATTAGGTGAAATGCACCCTGAATTAGCAAATGAACTTCACCCAAAATTACAAAGTAAAGATTGGTCTTCATTATTTAATTATTCATTCACAAGTGACAGTGGTATACCATTTAACAAGCGTGGTAGTGGGATAAGACGATTAATATTACTAAATTTTTTCAGAGCAGAAGCAGAAAATAAAAATCAAACTACATCAAATTTAGTTTACGCTTTTGAAGAACCCGAAACTTCGCAACACGCAGATAATCAAAGAATAATTATGCAGTCATTTATTAAGATTGCACAAAAGGAGAATTATCAAATAATTATAACTACGCATAGCAATAATTTAGTTCAAATGGTTCAACCAAATGAAGTAATTTTTATAAAAAAGGGAGTAAATCAACCAGAGATTGTGAATAGTGAAAACTTAATGATTGAAATAGCTAACGAATTAGGAACTTTGCCCAATTTAAATAGTAATGTTGCGATTTTAGTTGAAGGAATAACTGATAAATTCTTTTTAGAAAATATCAATCAAATAATACCAGATTTTAAAAACATAATTGACTTAAATTTATGTAAAATTCCTATTTTTTGGGTAGGTGGTTCTAATGTTGCTAATTGGGTTGAAAGCCGACCATTGCAAAAACAAAATATTGTTGAATTTCACTTATATGACAGTGACGGCAATAATCATTACAAATCTTATATTGATGAAATTAATAATTGGGGAAATGGTAGTTGTGCATTTCAAACAAATTTGCCTACAATCGAAAATTACACTCATCCTGATATTGTTAAGCTCGGAATTAATGATGAGATTATTGAAGAATATTTTGAAAGTAATTTGACTAATATAAAAAAGAATTTAACAGAGAAATGGAATGAGATTGAGTGGGATAATTTAAAAAGTAACTGGAATTCAGTTATAGATATTTCAAATTCTATTAAAAAATTGGGATTTAGCAAACCAAAAGAATTTATTAATGAATATTTAGTAAAGAAAATGACAAAGGAAAAATTAGTTGAATTAGGTGTCTTTGATGAGATAAAAAGTTGGTTTGAAACGATTAAGCGATTGAATGATAAATATAATTAAAAAAAATGCTAACATATGTTAGCCGATAATTGCCGGCTTTCGTGCCAACTTGAAACTTTGGTGCTTTTAACGAACCGAAGTGCTAAATTGATACGAAAGTGCTGTAAATCCGGCAACTACGGCTACCATTTTTCGTTACCCACCTCCTAAAATACACCCAACTATGAACGAAGACAAAAAATTTGAACTGGAATTGCGCCGGTTTGAGTTAGATGCGCAAATTAAAAGCGCTGAACTGGAGCTAAAGAAAAAAGAAACCGAGTTAAAAGCCGAAGAACAACGAAGCAAAAAATACTCCTCGCCGCTAATGCTGTCAATTTTGGCGGGTTTTATCAGCATTATGACGGGCATTATAACCAAATACACCGAAAACCTGAACAATATTAAGCTGGAAGAAAAAAAATTCCAATCTTCGCTGCTGCTGAAAGCTACCGAAGCAAAGAATTACGATGATTTTTCGAACATGCTGATAACCCTGCAGGAAAACGGTTTGTTAACCTTACCCGAAAACAAACTGAAAACCTTCAGAAAAAACCGCTTTGTTTCAGAACAGGTGCAGCAATTGGCACAGCATACAGGTGGTACAGGTGAGCAGAAAAACCAATGGGTAATTGTTGCCAATTCTACCGGCAGCGCAGATAAAGCAAGTGAGGTTTCCGGCGCTTTGCAACAAGGCGCTTTTAAAGATGCCAGAACATGGGTAAAAGATGGCGATTTTAAAACGGTTATAACGGGCTACACCGCTTTACCTTCCATGGCCGAAGACCTTTTTGAGGTGCGGGAAAAATTTGGCGCAGGTGCTACTGTTTTACCGGCAAGTGATTTTAAGCAATGGTGCCCCAACAGTGTGTGGAATGAGCAGAAAAAAGTGTTTGAATGCCTGTAACGCAGTGTTCCGGGTTGTTGAAACTGACTACGCGCATTACCTATATTGACTTACTTTACATCGCTGCCCAATCAGCTGCAAGTTTTGATATTTCTTCCTGAATTGAATTGCCTTTGTCCCGGGCATACCAAAGCATAAGTTTTTTTACAAACTCGCCGTAAGGTTCGGTGGGGTTTTGTTTGTGTGCAACAACCATTTGCTGTGCCACATGCGGTCGGGGCCCCCAGGAAGTCCAAACGGTAAGGGTGTGGGCTTCGAGCCAGATTAGTTTAGGTATGGAACGGGCGCCATTGGTAAGAAAATCATCCATGATTACCGGGTTTTCATCGCGCAGCACAATGCGCAATTGAATGGCATCGGGGTTTTGGGCGGCCATATAGGCAATTACAGGCAGGTTAATGGCTACATCGCCACACCAGGCTTCAGCCAAAACCAACCATACCGATTTCCGGGTTATGTTTTGCATGGCCTGTATGGTTTCGGGGGTTAAACTTACCGTTTGCGAAACCCGTTTCATTCTTTGTACATTTAACCGGGTATAATCCAACATGGCTTCGGAATGGTTGGTGCCGGTAGTTTCACCTTCTTCAAGAAGCCTGTTTACCAAATCAAGGTAGGCTTCGTAGGTATAGGAATGTTGGAGTAATGCCGGGGTTATGGCAGGATGTTGGCTGATGGTGTGTTGCATGGTGGTTTTATTTGCAAATCAATGTTATAACAACATTTTAGGAATAAAAAGGTTTAATGCTTTACTCACCAACAGTAATTAGCTGCCGTTTTGCTACCAAAACCACCATTTTCTTACCGGAAACCCAATGTAATAACCATCGGGAAATTGCCTGATGGGGTAAGTTTGTACAAAAAACCCTTCTCCGTCTGTATTATGTCCGTTATCCAGGTTAAAGCAAAACCGGTGAAGCGGACAAACTATTTGCCCGTTATCATTGAGCCAACCCCGGTCCATAGCGCCGCCGGCATGTGGGCAACGCGCATCTCCGGCATAATAACTGCCATTAAAATTGGCTAAATACAACTTTTTACCCTGCACCAGCAATTGTGCTACTGTGTTGCGTGCTATCAACTCTTTGCCTTCCGGTAAATTGCCGGCTATTTTTACCCAGTTATAATCCATACCCACGCAAAATTTACAAATTCCTGTCCCCCCCCTTGTCACAGGGCAAACATGTTGCTGCCTCTTTTTGGGTTGTGAAAAACAAGAAAGCACACCCTTATTTTTTACAGGTGTGCTTTCTTGCCTCCACTATTTTTAAACCCGGGCTACCATAACCGGCACAGGTGAGTGGTTTACCACTACCTCGGCTACGCTGCCCATAACCAACCGCATTAATCCGGTACGGCCATGTGTGCCCATTACTACCATATCTATTTTGTGTTTATTAATATAGTCAAAAATACCTTCCTCCACGGTTCGCAGGTATTCAATTCTAACATAATCTTTTCGTATAACTTCTTCAGTTTCGGCAATTTTGGCAATTTCGCCAACTTCATAGTTTTCGGGGTCAACCGGGGTAAGCACTTTTACCAAGTGTAGTTTTGCGCCAAACATCTTAGCCAATCCAAGCGCATGTTCAAACAGTTGCTTGTAATTTTCAGACGTATCAAAATTTGAAAACAGCGCTATATCTTTCAGTTGATAGTTGACGGGCAATTGATGCACCGCTATTACCGGGCAAGCGGCATAGCGTACAATTTTTTGCGTATTGGAGCCAAGCATTAACTCGTTAAATCCGCTGCTGCCATGCGTACCCATTACAATCATATCAGACTGCAGCGTTTCTGCATGCCGCACAATATGTTCAATGGTATCATTGATAAAAACCTCCCAATCTACTTTTATGCCTTCAAACAAATCAGATTGTGCATAATCCTCCACTCTTTTTTTGGTATTGGCAATCAATGCTTTAAGTTCGGGAAAATGTTTTTCTTTATCAACGGTAATGCGGTCCCAGTCAACGGGTAAATTTAACAGGTGAAACAAAAAAATACTGCTGCCCGATTTCCGGGCAATAGCGGCAGCCAAACGGGCGGCATTGTGAGAAATTTCAGAAAAATCGGTTGGAAGAAATATTTTACGCATAATGGTTCAAATTTACGATGTTTAAGGTTAAAACATTACCGAATAACCAGCAAAGGTACATCTTCGTTATAGGTAAGCAGGCTTTCGGTTACACTGCCATAAAAAAAGACTTCCATGGCCGAATGCCCTTTGGCACCCATAACTATTAAGTCAATATTATGTTTGCGGGTGTATTCGTTGATGTGTTTTGCCGGACTTAAATAAATATTTTCTTCAAAGACCGCCTCAACTTTTGATTTGTCTATGTTATACTTTTCGGCAAATATATCATAGGCATTTTGGGCATTTTCCAAAATCAGGGCGGTAAACTGTCCGTAATTTTGCCCTATATAATAGTAATTTACCGTGGGTATATCAAAAACGTTCATGGCAATTACTTTTGCATTGTTTGTTGCACCGGCAAGTTCCATGGCACATTTAAGGGCTTTGGCGGCGTGTTCGGAAAAATCGATGGGCACCAGAATTTTGGTAATTTTGGCTTCGGCACCATGTGGCACAAAAAGCACTGAACTTTCGGTTTGTCGGGCTACCTTTTTTGCCACAATGCCACTGCCTTCCGATACCTTTTTCTTGCCTGCCACCAGCAAATCGGCACCTTTCACCTTTGCCCAATGCACCAGTTTTTCAAACGGAGACCCCTCCAGCACTTCATATTCAATTTCTACCTGCGTATCGGTTGTCATGTGGTGCTTCACAATTTCTTCCATCCGATGCCGCATTTTTTCGTCTAACGACTCCATTTCAAATTCCTGTCCGTACTTTTCCTTCATTTCGGGCGGCACTTCAAAATCAGGCTCAATATGTATGCAGTAAACCTTGTTAGCACCTGTTTTATTGAGCAAAAACCCTGTGTATTTAACCACCCATTCATCGGTTTTGGTTAAATCCATGGCAACCATTACTTTTTTAAAAATATTCATACATTTACACAGTTTGAGGTAACACAATTTGTTTAGGCAAAAATACTGGTTAACTTGGTAAATACAAATGATTTTTCTCATTGGCAGAGGTGATTTATGTCACTTTCCATAAATCGGGGGTAAACAGCGGTGTTTTACCCATATATTGGCCGGCACAAAATGCATTACCCACAAAAGTAGCTTTAACTTTTGCCCTGTTTTACAAGTCTATCTTTGTATATTGCACCGTTTTAACTAACCGTTGTTACAGTTGATAAACAACCGCTGCACTATGTTAATGAATTTAAACAAATCTTACGAATTTAACCCCGATACCGACCTGCTGGGAACCGGCGGTTTTGGCAAAGTGTACAAGGCAATAGACACCAATTTGGGCATGACCGTTGCCATAAAAAAATACAGTGGCAATTTACCGGCCAAATACAGCCTTTTTGAAGAAATTAAGCGGGCTATTAAACTTAACCACCCCAATCTGGTGCGCTATTTCGATGCTTTTGAACTGAAAGAGTCTTCTACCTTTGGCGATACCATACAGGTGGGTGTGCTGGAGTACATTAACGGCGGCGACCTGGGTAAACTGCTCAGAAAAAAGCCCGATGTTGCTACTATTACCGGCATTTTATCGGGCATTATGAACGGGTTGCGCTACCTGCATCAGAAAGGCATTATTCACCGCGATTTAAAGCCCGAAAATATTCTTATTCAAACCGATGCCGATGGCTATACCCCCAAAATTACCGATTTTGGCATTAGCAAGGTAATAACCGATGGCAGCACAGGCGGTTCTTCGCTTGTTATCGGCTCCATTGAATACATGGCTCCCGAACAATTTAACCTGCCCAAATACGGGGTTAACGGGCAACTGCATACCAACCTCGACCTGTGGTCTTTAGGCGCTATCATTTATGAATGCTTTACCGGCCAAGCGCCATTTGGCAAAACGCAGCAGGGTTTTTCAAGAGATGAGGTAATGCGCAATATTTTTGACAAAGAACCCGCCGACATGGACAAAATACCGCAGCCGTTCAGAAAAATTGTGGAGCGGTGTCTTATTCGAAATGCCAATCAACGGGCTCAAAGTGTGGACGAACTGTTGGAAATTCTTTACGAAAACCCCGATGCCCGAAAAGTGGCAGCCACTACCATATTGGGTTCGGGCACTACTGTTTTGGGAGAAAATCAGCAAAAAGGCAAACTCACCCAACAACTATCAGAATATTTTAAAAATGAATTTATGGGTAGCGGCGAGGTAACGCCTCAAAACCCGGTTAAAAACAGCGAAACACCTGCAACAAAAAGCAAGTTCAGCCTGTGGGGAATTACCATTCCGCTTATTACCGCCCTTTTGGGGTATTTGTTTGCCGATAACAACTATGCCCTCTTCGGGGGTATTTATGCGCAAAGCACCTACCTTATATATCCGGCGGTTTTTTGCGCTGTTCTTGCTGCCGCAAACATGGCTGCCCTGCTTATACGGCGGTTGAGAGCGGTGGAAATACCGTTGTATGCCTTGTCTTTTTTGGTGCTAATTTACTACACCGGTAAAAGTTGGCTTACCTACTCCTTTGCGGTTCCGGGTTTTAAGTTCAATTTTTATTCGCACGATTTTGCGCGGTTTTACCCCATGTTTACGGCTGTGGTAATGGTAATTGCGCTCATTCTTACCGCTGTGCTCTGGAACCGAAAGTAACCCGGCGCCCAAAAAACAGCGGCTGTAGTTTTTATCTGTAAGTTTTGCCCGGCAACTTTTTTTTCACACCTCCAACTCACCTTACATGAAACAGTCAAAATCTCCACTGCTGCAATCATTACTCAAAAACCTGCGCAAAGCCACTTTTTTGCTGAAACACGGCAGGTTAAACAACCAAACGCTGCAAGAACTGCAACAACACGCCGATGCACTTACCCGCCGCAAATTTCTGGAAGACATTACCAAAACCATGCTGGCTATTGGAGTTGGTTCTGCTGTTCCGTTTGCGGCCTGCAACAACACCCCCGAACAGCAACCGCTGCAAAACCCCAAATACCGCTACAAAAAAAACACCCCCCGAAAACCCCGCATAGTTATTATTGGCGGCGGTATTGCAGGGTTAAACTGCGCTTATACCCTCTATAAAAACGGTATTGATTTTACCATTTACGAAGCCGACCGCCGGGTTGGCGGCCGCATTCTTACACATTATAACGACTCACTTGGCTTGGGCATTTTTCCCGAATTTGGCGGCGATTTTATAGACTCTAACCATGAAGACATGTTTGAACTGGCTAAAGAGTTTAACCTGCCGTTGATTGACCTCATAGAAGAACAAAAAAACCAAAACCTTACAAAAGATATTTATTTTTTTGAAAACAGAAAAATAAGCGAAAAGGCAGTTATTAAGGAATTTGGTAAAATTGCCCCGAAACTTAGCGCCGATGCAGAATCTTTAGGTGAAAATTACGATACCGAGGCTGCCGTAAAATTAGACAATACCTCGCTTGAAACTTATATAAACAGCCTTCCCTGTGCCCGATGGCTCAAAGAACTGCTCATGGCTGCCTATGTGGCAGAATTTGGTCTGGACTGCTCAGAACAATCGGCCATAAACATGTTAGACATGATTAACCCCGATACCTCAAATGGTTTTGAAGTATTTGGAGAAAGCGATGAACGTTACCGCATAAAGAACGGAAATTCAAAAATTATTGAGGGTATTGTGGGTAAAATCGGGACAGATAACATAAAAAAAGGCTATTTCCTGCAACAGGTTGACGACGCCGAAAATAATACCTACAAACTTACCTTTGCCAATAACGAGGTAATTTATGCCGATTTTGTAGTACTGACCATTCCTTTTACCATCCTCAAAAGCCTGCAACTCAACCTGGCCGCCCTTACACCCGAAAAAAGAAAATGCATTAATGAATTGGGCTACGGCTTGAATACCAAATTAGTATTGGCCTACAACGGCACCCCCTGGAGCGAAAAACCCAACAATGCAATGGGTTATTTGTTTCACAAAGAAATTTCCAATGGTTGGGACAGCAGCTATAACAAAACCGAAAATAACCCTTATGGCGCTTATGTGTGCTTTTATGGCGGTAAATTTTCTGAAAACCTGAGCAAAGTTTCATTTAAAAATAAACTTGCGCCCGAAACCCACCTTTGGAGAACCGAACTGCCCGATGAACTGATTTCAAAAACTACCACCGAGTTAGACAAAATTTTTACCGGCTCAAAGAAAAAATTTGCCGGCAAACACGTGTTTGTAAACTGGATTGATTACCCGTTTGTAAAGGCCAGCTACAGTTGCTACAAAGTTGGGCAATGGACCAGCATTGCCGGATTGGAAGGCCAGCCCATCGGCAATATATTATTTGCCGGCGAGCACTGCAGCGAAAATTTCCAGGGGTTTATGAACGGCGGCGCCGAAACCGGTAGGCGGGCTGCAGAAGAAATCTTAGCCAAAATAAGCGGACAAGGGTAAACAAATGATACCTCTCTGCCGGCTCAAAACCTGCCATGCACTGCCAGCCATATACAGGGCGGGTGTTGTGAGGTAAACACCACCCGGTGCCGCCGCATTGCCGGAATAAAAACCCATTCGCCGGTTTGAAGAGAGCGGGTTTGCCCGTCGTCATGGTCAAACAGCAGGGTGGCATTGCCCGAAAGCAGCAAAACCCATTCATCGGTTTCCTGTTCATACCAGAAATCCGGCGGGGTTTGTTGCCCGGTGGATATAATGCGCTCTATAAGCACATTGTTGCCCTTCACCAAAGGTTCAAACAATTCGGGCTGCTGCAGGCCGGGCAAGTCATCGGGCAAGCCGAATACATTTTTTACAGAATCTGTTACTTCCATCGGTATTGTTGTCTTAAAGTGTTATTTCCATATTTTTTATATAGCACAACTCCAATCAGGAGGACGAAAAAAGCCAACAGCAAAAGGTAATACAGGGTTTTATTGTATGTCTGTACTGCAAGCGGTTGAAAATTGCCTGCCTGCACTGCCGCAGCCCAGTAATATGGATGTGCCTCCATAAGCGGTAAAGCAGCATTGCCCAGGTATTGCAGTTTTGCTTGTTGCAAAGCTTCGGGTTTGGGCAGGCGGCGGGTTAACATCTGTTGGTAAAAATCAGACATAATATTGGCAGTTGCGCAATCGTTTACCGCCCATAACGTGGTAATTACAGAAGGACAACCGCTGTACATAAACCCTCTGCTAAGGCTAAGCACCCCTTCGCCGTGGGCAAACCTGCCAATGCCGGTATTACAGGCACTTAAAACGGCAAGTTGCACCCTGCCCGCCGGCATGGCATACAGTTCGTAAGATTGCAGGTAATTGTCGTTAAAATAAATTTTGCTCAACATGGGTTCGGTGTTGTTAACGCAGGCATGGGCAGCCAGGTGAATAATGCCACATTTTCCGGCAAGGTCTAAAAATGCTTTTTTAGCCGCATGTGCTCCGGTAAGGGTAATTCCTCCGGTAATATTGCCAATGGTTTCAATTTCCATGCGGTTGCAAACCAGCGGTTGCAACTCACTGTCCGTACAATCGTTCTGCCTGTCAAAACCGGATTTGGAGGGTTGTTCCGTAAAAGCCGGCGCAAAACCTGCCCACTGCAACCCGTTTTGAGAGGGTACCACCTTTAAAGACTGTTGCAACATGGCAGCAGATGGCGCATAATAGATGGCATATTTTGAAAGCAGATAAGGTGTGTGCTGCGGTCTGTAATTGGGCACCGAATCGGGCGGCATCGTATAAAGCAACGCTTCAAAAGGCAGGTTGCACAACAGTCCATCGGGTATCATGCAAAGCCGGTTAACAGTTTCGGGCAACTGCATTAACACAGGTTGCAGCAGCGCTTCATATAAATGCAGCGCCGCTTGCGTATAAACCCGGTAGTTGCCGGTGGCCTTTGTATTGGCAGGAGGTTGGCTAACTTGTTGTAAAAACGTTTGCAGGCGGGTGAGCAGCAGCGTATCGGGAGCTAAACTGTGCATGGTCAGGCGGTTTTGAGTACAGCCGATAATTACCCAAATTGTTTGGCCGCAAAAAAATGAGAGTATTGCATCGGATTGTTTAAGCACACTACGCCTGAGTTGGGTTGCATCAGTCAATACCGGCTGGCTTTGCAAGTTGCGGTAAGCGGTAAACTGCTGCCGGGCGGTTTGCGTCAGTTTTTCGAGGCTGCGACTGTATTCAAAAAGGCTGTCGGGCTGTGGAGCATGATGCAAATTGGCAGAAAGGCGGTAAATGTTTAGTTCCAGTATGCGCTTTTGTTGCAGCAGGCTATCGGGCAGGGGGGCATATTGCAGCGCTTCTGTTTCGCGAACCGCCTGCAGCAAGGCTCCGGCTTTACCATACTCCATAAGGGAAAGGGTTTTTGTGATATATGCGGTATCGGCGGTGAACCGGTAGAGCGAAACGGCCGTTTTAACCGCCTTTTCGAGTGCATCTTGTTTAAACTGCCCCAAATAGAGCTTTGATTCCTGTACACTGTATGCCAGTTGCATTACCGATGCCTGCTGCAATGCCAACTCGCGCGTTAGCAAAGCCTGTGTAAGCAGAGGCACCATATTATCAGCCGCAATGGGGTTCATTGACTGTTGTTCCAGCACTTCGGCTATTTGGTTAAGTGCGGTAAAAATAAAAGGCTCGGGGTAAAAATCGGAAAGCAAAGGTAAATCGGCTGAATCATGGGGCAAAAAAGCAGGTATGAGCGCCTGCAATGCCTGCTGATAATCAGTCAAAGATTGAAGGTACACTTGCCGGCGGGCGTGCAAATTACCCAGGTTTATCCATACTCTTGCCAGTTCGCGGTGATGTGTTCCATAGGCTGCGGCCCCAAACTTCAGGGCTTTTTGGAAATGGGTAGCTGCAAGCGACAGCGAACCGGCATCAGAATATATTTCACCCATAATATTATAAACCGATGCCAGTTCGTCATCGGGCGGCACCGGCAAGGAAAGGTAGCTGTTTAATGCCTGCCTGCAGCAATGCAATGCCTGTTGGTATTGTTTCCGGCTAAGGTAAGTATCGGCTTGGTTGGCAAGCAGCATGGCCTTTTGCCGGGGTTCTATTCCGGGTGTGGCAATAGCCCGGTTATAATGGTATAATTCGCTGTTGTAATCTTCGAGATAGCGGTAAACAATGGCCAAATCGTTGTGCGTATTGGCTGCTGCGGTAAAATCATTGAGTTGCAGGTTAAGTTGCAATGCTTTTTGCAAGTATTGCAGGGCGGTGGCATAATCGAGCCTTCGGGTATAAATGTTGCCGGTATTTTTGTAAACCTGTGCTGCCAGCGCATTTTGTAAGTGGTTGGCTTCAAAAATTTGCATAGCATTTTTATAGGCTTCCAAAGCCGGGGTAAAGTTGCCGGTTTTGCTGTAAGAAATACCCAGGAAGGCATATAACTTGCCAAGTCGCACATCGGAGAGAGGCAGCTTATCACCGGCAAGCCGGAGTTGCGCTTCCAGAAACCGGGCTGCGGCGGCGTGGTTGTTTTGTTTGCGGTATATTCCCCTTACTTCCATTACGCTTTTTTCCCAGAGGTCAAAATTAGCTTGGTTGTAGTATAGGTTGGCGGCACGGGTAAACAGCAATACGGCAGTATCGGGGTTTTCATTGGCAAGCAGCGCCTGCGCCCGGTAAAACAGGGTATCGGCAGCAGACCCGTCATCATAACCGGCAGCTTGTGGTGGTGAAGCAGCATTTGGGGCAGACTTGTTACAGGCCGGTTGCAAGGTGCAACCCCAAAAAAGTAACAACAAAATACCTGCTCTTGCCATTTTTGCCAATTAAATTTAAGGCAATTAATAATTAGCAAAATCCTGCGGTAAAGTAAAAAATTGCTAAATTTGCCAAACAAAACCCCGTCCGCCGGCTTAAATCGCCGCAGCGGCCATGTAAAGCTATAAAAAACCATGTCGCAAAAAAAGAACACCAACGGAAAAAAAAGCGCCGGCAGCAGCAGTGCCGCGGGCAGCCGCAAACCGTCAACCTCTTCTGTTGCCCTTCGCAAATTGATGGTAAATATAGGTAATTTTTTAAAAACCGATAATGCCCGCAAATTAGCCGGCTTTACCTGCTGGCTGCTGGCTGCCTTTTTGCTGATTGCCTTTACCTCATTTATTGTAAACAGTTGGGGCAGTGATTTCAGCTATGTGCAGGACATCGGGCTGATGAACATTTTAACCGACTCTGACGTTTCGACCCACAACTGGTTGGGGCGCCTGGGCAGTTACCTTTCGCACCTTTTCTTTTACCGGCTTTTCGGGCTGGCTTCACTGCTGCTGGTGGGATTGCTGTTTTTAACCGGGCGCAAATTGCTCTACAACCTGCACTATTACCCGTTGGGCAAACTTTACCGCAACGGGTTTATTTTAATGTTTTTATGCGCCACCCTGCTGGGTTTCCTGTTTTCGCCTGCCTATTTTACCTTTCCCTTTGGCGGTTGGCTGGGAACTTATACCGCCAACTGGCTCAGTTCCTTTATGGGTTTGCCCGGCACCTTCATCTTCCTGCTGTTTTGTGTTATTTTGGTACTCATTTTTATGTTTAACCTGGCACTCGATTTTTCCGGTTTCCGTTTCAAAATGCCCAATGCAGATGATATTTCTGACATGGGCACAAAGGCTAAAAACAAAATCAGCAAGGCACTGCCCAAAACCAACAACAATACCACCCAGGAAACCCCTGCAACTGACGAAGAAACCGGGCCCTTTGAACGCGGGCAGCAAATTCAGCTCGATTTTGAGCAAAAACTGGCGGCAAGGGTAAACAAACGCAAAAAAGAAGCCACTTCAGACCCCAACGAACTGCTTATAGAAACCGTACCGCCCGACCGCGCCGAAACCTCCATTGAGCAGGAAGACGCCAATGCCGAACCGGTTTCGGAAGAGTTTGACCCCACTCTTGAATTGAGTAAATACCAAAAACCGGGCATTGACCTGATGGATAAATACGGGCGCGACCTTCACCCTGTGGAAATGCTGGCAGTTAGCCGCGAAGAACTGGAGCGCAACAAAGAGCAAATTGTGGAAACACTGGCCAATTACAATATTGAAATAACCAGTATTGTTGCCACGCCCGGCCCAACTGTTACGCTGTATGAAATTGTGCCCGCACCGGGTGTGCGCATTTCACGCATCAGAAATCTGGAAGACGATATTGCCCTTAGCCTGGCAGCGCTGGGCATACGCATTATTGCACCCATGCCCGGCAAAGGCACTATTGGCATTGAAGTGCCGAATCAGAATAAAGAAACCGTATCGCTGCGCTCGCTCATTGCCTCCGATAAATTTCAGCAGACCAAAATGGTGCTGCCCATTGCATTAGGTAAAACCATTTCAGATGAGAACTTTATTGCCGACCTGTCTAAAATGCCACACCTGTTGTTGGCAGGTTCTACCGGGCAGGGTAAATCGGTTTGCCTTAACAGCATACTTATTTCCTTGCTATACAAAAAACACCCCGCCGAACTGAAATTTGTCATGATTGACCCCAAAAAGGTGGAGTTGAGCCTGTATAATGTAATAGAAAAACATTTTCTTGCCAAACTGCCCGGTTCCGATGAACCGATTATTACCGATACCCAAAAAGTTATTAATACCCTCAATGCCCTTTGCATTGAAATGGACGAGCGCTACAACCTGCTAAAAAAAGCCTATGTGCGCAACATTGCCGAATATAACCGCAAATTTAAGCAGCGCAAACTGAACCCCGAAAAAGGGCACCGGTTCCTGCCCTATATAGTGCTTGTTATTGATGAGTTTGCCGACCTTATTATGACCGCCGGCAAAGAAGTGGAAATGCCGCTGGCCAGGCTCGCACAGCTATCGCGTGCAGTGGGTATTCACTTGGTTATTGCTACACAAAGACCAACGGTAAACATTATAACCGGTACAATAAAAGCCAACTTTCCGGTGCGCGTTGCCTTTAGGGTAACGGCAAAAGTCGATTCGCGTACCATATTAGACCAGGGCGGCGCCAACCAACTGATTGGCAGCGGCGATATGCTGCTTTCCATAAGCGGTGAAATTATAAGGCTGCAGGGCGCATTTGTTGATACGCACGAAGTAGAACGCATTGCCGAATTTATTGGCGAACAACAGGGTTACTCCGAAGCTTTTCTGCTGCCCGAATATCGCGATGATGAGGAGGATATTACCGCAACCGGCGCCAATATGGAATTTGACGACATGTTTGACGAAGCAGCTTATGTGGTAGTACAACATCAGCAAGGCTCTACCTCCCTCATACAACGCCGCCTTAAATTGGGATACAACCGCGCCGGCCGAATTATGGACCAATTAGAAGCAGCCGGTATTGTTGGTCCAAATGCAGGCAGCAAAGCCCGCGAAGTGTTCATCAGCGATTTGTATGAGTTAGACCAACTCCTTCAAACCCTGCAAGCCGATAAGAAAAAACAATTGTAACATTTACAGCAATGACAGGTTGTAGCGCCTGCTGATTAGTAGAACAAACAAATTCTGGAGCATTTATCAATTTCAGCTATATTTATTTCAATATAAGCAAATAAAATTCCAGATAAATTAGCGCATAATAAATTAAACATATGAAACAAAAGAAAGCGGGTAAAACTGAGTTTGTTAAATGGTTCGGGGCTATTTTAGATGCGCTTCGGGCACAAGAAGGTTCTGCAAGACCTAGAGATATTGCAAAATGGATTGCCGAAAAATACAATCTGCCTGATGACATAATGAATGAACGTTATGAAAAGTCAGGTGTATTAAAATTTCCCAACCAACTTGCATGGGCCAGACAATATTTGGTTTGGGAAGAACTTATGGAATCCTCTAAACATGGAGTTTGGACATTGACTGAAAAAGGGCGAAGCACCAAACTTTCGGAAAAAGACAGTTATGACATTTTCAATAAATGGGTTAAAATTTTTCAAGATTTAAGAGATAAAAAAAGTGGAATTTCGGCAAGCAATCAAATGGCAAGCAATACCAACCATATTCAGGAAGAAACCGAACCTGAACCTGCAAGGGAGGCAATTATTGCCCCTACATTAATTGAAATTTTGCAAAATTTATCGCCAACCGGCTTTGAACATTTATGCGGTAGGCTGCTAAAAGAGTATGACTTTGAAAACGTAGAAATTTCCCAGCAATCGCATGATGGAGGTATAGATGGTTATGCTACTCTAAAAATTAACCCATTTGTAAACCTGAGTGTTTATTTTCAGTGCAAACGGTATAGAGGTACAGTGCCCACCGAAAAGGTACAGGCTTTTATTGGCGTTATGGAAACAAACCGGCGCAGCGTTGAAAAGGGCTTGTTTATAACCACTGGCAATTTTGCAAAAGCTGCAACAGATATTGCTAAATCAAACATAAAACTAGAACTTATTGATGGCGAAAAATTAGTTGAAATGTTTGAAAAAGCAGAACTGGGGGTTATGCCTAAAAAAGTATATGAACCAGACATGAGTTTTTTTAAGCAATTCATAAACATTAAATAGCGTTCACTCAGGTACAAACACGTTTCAGGCAGACTTCTGGCAATTTTGCTGCTGTGTTAAAGTTGTGTACCAATGCCCATTTAACTCATTCCGTCGGTTTTTTTCTGGTTAAGCACCCGAAGCATCATTTTAATGTCTTCCAGTTGCTCTTTC
>MTCR01000040.1 GCA_002212725.1 Sphingobacteriales bacterium TSM_CSM
GACGACTCATGTTTTTTGATTTTTATTCACAAAGTTAATGCATTTTGTTCGCAAAGTTAATGCATTAAACTACAATGCCAAAGCATTAGTTCCGGGTTGGAATGATAAAGAGGATAGTGTTGAATTTGTGGAACTGATTAGCGGTTGTGAGCAACTGATGGCACCCGGACTGTTACTTACTTCTATGGTAAAAGCATACGTATCGTTTATGGGGGTACAAGCAATGCTGTTGTCAATTATTGCTCCACAACAATCTGATGAAATAGGAATGGTATCACAAACGGTATTACATAGCACTCCATTATAATACACATTTAAACCAACCGGAAAATTGCCCCCGCCACAGGGAAAAGTATGGGAAAAAGTTGGGTTATTGCTGACCGTTTCTACTATTCCATCGCAATTAATATCCCATTCATAGGTAAGTATGCCTCCACCTGTGATAGTACAGTTTGCCATAAATTGTGCCTGATAGCAATTTTGAGTTGTCCATGTAAAATTATCACATACACAAGAGGAAGCAGATCCGCAAAAATCATTGCAATTATATATATTGTCGATGATTACCGGAACGAGAACCGGTGTTGGTGGGGTTATTTGGATTTCCGCAACCGGAACTTGAGTTTTGGCATAAGACCTTATATAGTTAGGTGAAGGATATGAAACGGCACAAGTTGTAGTATCGCCCAAGTTTAATGAATATGAACCCACATGCATGTTGTAGAAGTTAGGCAGACTGCCGGGGGTATTCAAACGAGCATCTGCATAAAAAATGCGGTCATGGGCCGGAGTTACCGAAATAACTCCATTGCTATAGGAAGTTTCTAAACCACTGGGATCTTCTATAAATTCTGCCCAACCCAATGTTATAGGAAGTGAGGAATTAATTTTATGTACAACTTGATAATTCTTGGTGAACGGGATTGATAAATTTTTATTCTCTCCCACTGCATACAACCAGCCATATTGATCTCTGTAAACATCTTTAAATCTTTTTATGTTGCTGAATTGAAGCCCAATGTCGCTAATACTGGTCTGGTCAACAATCATTATAAAAGCCTCGTTTACTGAAAAGTCCTCACCAACGAGTGCAAGTAAACCGTTTTGGAGATCAATACCGCTGTAAATATCCAATACGTAAGGATAACTATATGCAGTAATTACACCGCCCAAATTTAAGCAGCCCACATTTACTAATACGCCATTATTAGCTATATCATTACCCACCAAGAAAAGGCTGTTTCCAAAAGGGAAAATTCCCCGCGCAAACTCATCTTCCGGAGGGGAGATAGAATACTGCTTTCCCCAAATTAAATTGCCGGCAATATCCATATTATACAATATGACTTCATCCTCATTGGATGGTGCTGAGGCGGAAGGATTTCTAGTTCCTAAAATATAAAATGGTTGTGATAAAATGCAGGGATTGGGATGGCGCATTATTCTGTTAAACCCCTCCCGCCCGGTATGATTATATCTATGATAAAAGTTTGGAACGCCACTACTTCCATTAATACTCGCAATGAAAGAATAATTATTAAGGCTACTGCCACCGGCGGAAAGGGGTAATGATTGACCAATAATGAAAAGCTCATCGGTAGATGGCTCATATTCAAAGTCATTAATTTGAGTTTGCACTTCAAATAGTTTCGACCAAATTTGTACTCCGGTGGTTAAATCGTATTTTGAGAAAGTGGCATAAAAGCTGCCATTTCCAAAAAACTCCTCAATAGCAGCAACATATAGACCATTGTTGAAAGCTTTAACCCCGGTTGGATAGTTATTACTTGCATCGCCTTCACAAATACGTTGAAATATGCCGGCTGTAGGCTGAGAATATGCCCTATAAGAAAGAAGCAGGGTAACTATAATTATGGTGATTTTTGTTTTCATTTTACAAAAGATTAAGTGTGAGTACTATGGTTTAAATTTATGGCTGACAAGGTTTAATTACCAGTGTAGTAGATGCACTACAGTTTCCTAAATTGGGGTCGGTAACAATTAGCGTATAAGTAGTACCATTAATGTCGGGTGTGTGGGTAAATTCACAGCCATTAATACCGCCTGTAGTGCCAGTACCTCCGTTATTTGCAGACCATGTATAAATGAGTGGTAGTGGGCCGGTGTTTGTGCAGGTATTGTATGAGTTGCAGCCACTAAGCGTAATTGGCTGCCCTATACAAGCACAGGGATTAGCAATAGGGCAATCTATAATAGGAACCGGCGTGCATATATCTATGCAAAAGGGAGGGGTAGTTACCGAAGCACACATATCGGAGATTTGAACCACATAACAACCCGCTTGATTGGCTAAGTAAGTTTGTCCATTTCCTACAAATGTTACTCCGTTTTGAAACCACTCGTAGTTGTACAGATTGGGGGTATATGGACTGACGGTAAGCAGTGACGTGTTAGTGCCACCCATACAGCATATTTGATTGCTTCCTCCTGTAATAATACTGTTAACCGGTTCGGGCTGTAAGCAAATTTTTACCTCATTGCTAATACAGGGCGGACATCCTGAGTTAGGATAATTATAAGGTCTGCATTCAACACGGTAGGTAATACAAGTAGTTGTAGATGTCCATAAATATGGAGAGAGCGGGTTGTTGGGTGGAGCTAATTGCGCCAGTATATTGGTATTTTGTACCGAATTGCTGGTACCCAATAAATCCTTCCATGTACCGGCAGGGTCAGTATCTAAATGGTATTGCCAAACGGGATTGCAATTTGTAAAAGGAGCAACAATGCCTACAATTGCATCATTCCCCGGGCAAATCGTATATTCGTAAGGAATTGAGGTTGGAATAAGGTTTGAAGACATACCATCAATTGTGCCGCAAACCGGCTGAGGATCTACATCTATACAAGTTTTTACATTTACAGCCGGACAGACACAGTTTTGTATTACTGCTTCAAAACACAGTTGATTTGGATTATTTGAATTTGCCGGATTTGCCGGTCCGTTGTAAGTAAAGGAAGTTGGATTCGATGGGGTATAAGGGTTGCCGTCAACAAACCAGTTAATTGTCATATTAGGAAGAAACAAGGGTCCGTTTAGGGTTACATCAATTGATACATTACCTTCGCAAAGGGTGGTGATTCCCGGAGGTAATGGTGGCTGTGGACTAAGAGATATGGTTGCCGGCGCTATCGGGCAACAGATGGTTAAATCTTGTGCTGAGGTTGTGTAAACACTGTTTAGCCCTCCTGAGCCTGTATTAATCTTTGCACAGTATTTTCTACCTATGTTACCGGTTGTGCTGGTACTGCAACCGGTGTAGGTAACATGAGGGGCATAGAAACAGTAGCCCACAAATAACGGGTCCAAAGTCCAGTTAATGCCGTTGTCATCGCTATAATACCAATCTACCGAAGTAGAACCGGATAGTGGGGGGATGGCTGTTCCATTTTGTGTGATACAAAAATGAACATCATCTCCGCTGCAAATGCTTGCTAATGAAATGGGGAACAGTGCCGGCAAATCACTAATGCTTACATCGTATTGTTTGGGGCATAAATTTTGTACAAAGTTACTGGTTGTTCCACTGAGGGTAAAACCCGTAATTGAACCGTCATTTCCGCTTCCACTCATATCTTGTGCCGATGTAATAATGGTATTATTTCCAGCGGGAGTAACACCTGCTTGGTCAAAAGTCCAGCTCAACACCAAACCCGGCCAAGGTCCGTGAAGACTACTATCTTTGAAATCCTGAATTTGTACGGGTGTTCGGGGTATGCTCCATAAGCGTACATCGTCCATAGTGCCCATCCAGTCCTGCCCCGGTGTTGCACCCCCTCCCCAATGACCCAGTCTAAATGTATTGAAAGTCAATGTCCCCCCTATAGTTCCAGTATAAATTGGTGTGGGGCTGCCATTTAAATACATGTTTAATGAGGTACCGGAACGTATTACTGCAAGGTGGTGGCAACCGGGTGGGAGTGCCGGTGCAATTGCCTGTAATATATAACCGGTAGGCGTGGGGTAATAGATATGTAACTCATGATCGCACTCCCCTACCTCAAACCTATTATTCACAGTGGGAGCTTCATACAACGCAAAAAGTCGTTTAAAGGGCGTTCCACATGTGCCGGTTATAGGTGAGGTTATACTGAACCAAAGCTCAACTGTAAAATCAGAATTACTAGTAACCAAAGGAGAAAGACTGATATCCCTCGTAATATAGTGTCCATTACCATCAAAATGCATGGATGTATTGTTGGTTTGGGCTTGTATAGAGCAAGCAGTGGGGATGCAAAGGATGCATGCCAGAAGTAAGTTTTTGATGTTCATATTGTTTGTTTTAGAGGATTTAAATAATGTAATATTTTCTTAGCTTTTTAAATGTCCTGTAGTTATTGTTTGCATGATTGTTTTTGCAAATGCAACCTTGCCATTAAAGTGTATAAGATACAGGTGTTAGCGGCGTATTAAAATTCAGGCTACATTGGTTTCCAAAAAACCAGTTATCTTTTTCTCCCTGGGCAAAAGAATTGGTGAAAAAGAATACCACAACAAAACCAATAAAATAAATGATTGACAGAAAGCACGTTTGAAATTGTTTAAAGTTTTCATAGTGTTTGTTTTTAAAATTTACCGCCTACTCTGTTAAAGGCTTTTCGGCAAAACCGCCTTTGGTACGTTGGACAAGAATAACAATGCAAAAATACCGGCATCCCTTTTTAAATGCAATTACAAAAAATGGCACTTGTAGCCGAAGCGCAAAAGCAAAAACTGCTCAAAAGTTTGCCACGTTGTATGCAATTTGCGGAATAAAATTTGTGCAGGTTGCCCGTTATATTGCTCTTACGGCAAGAAAAAGGGCTACTATAATGAATGCTACAATACCTAAACACAAGAGTGGCATGACTAAATTTAGTATAGCTTTATCTGCCGTAATTTTATGTACTGTAGAAACCCCAACCACAAGCAAATATGCTGAATACAAAATTGCTGCTGCATTTACAACAAAGCAGAATGTGGTTGCAAGATTTAACATGGCGCTGTCCGGACGGTTTGGGTTGCTCAAAAATATATCATTGCCATAAAATGCCATAAAAACTAATTGCACTAACAAGGCAATTATGGTAGGAATAAGTGCATAAGCCATAACTCTTACTAAATCGGGTATTTTTCCTTGTCCGTCAACCCATTTCCCTGTCCATCCCATTAAACAGGCATATAAATAAAGATTAGCAGCTCCCAGTATTGCACCAAACAGGCTAACGCCCATAAATTTCCATAAGGGAAGTTTGTTGCTAAATTTTATTATAAATTCTTCATCAAAAATAATTGTAGCTCCTGCTAAAATCAGCAAAATATAAACATACTTGTCGTACTGATTGGTGGCAAGATACTGAAAAACCCGGCTTGGCGAAGTCCAGATTTTTACAAACAGTTCCTTGTCTGTCAAATTGGTGCTATCGTCAGTGATGTTTAAGGTTTTCATAGTGTTTGCTTTTTTAAAATTTACCGCCTACTCTGTAAAAGGCTTTTCGGCAAAACCGCCTTTGTTACCTTGCGCAAGAATAACAATGCAAAAATACCGGCAACCCATTTCTAATCCAATTACAAAAAATGGCACTTGTAGCCGAAACACAAAAGCAAAACGCCCTGCCGGCCGATACCGGTAGGGCGTTTTCTTGCCATAAATTTGGTTAGCCTTAAAGCTGTTTACTTAACTACTACCTCTATAATTACAGAATTGGTGCCGGGTGATACTGTAAAGCGGGGCAACAACAAATTGCTGCCCGAAGCAGTATATTTAGTAGGTTGGACTGCAACAGACCAAGAGCTTCCATTGTCGTAACTGGTTTGTACAGTATATGTTTTTGTGCCTGTTGGCGGGTTGCTTATCCAAAGTTCAACTATTTGAACTGCATTAGTGAGTTGTAACGTTGTTCTATCTCCCCAAACACCAAAATCGCTGTTTATTATCTCCACATCTACCGATGCGGCAATAGGGTCGCTTTGGGTTGTGCGGACAGGCGGCGAGGGCGGGCTGTACTCACCATTTTCGCAAAGTGTTTGAATAACTGCGTAGCTTGCGGTTGGTTCCAATGCTACCTCCACACTTGTATTAACCCCTGCAACTGCTATTTGCTGTATATTATTGCCCAAAGAATCGTAAACAGTAATCAGGTACTCGGTAGCGCCGCTTACTGCACTCCATTCAAAAGTGGCTTCTACAGGGGGCGGGCTAAGTGTAACACTGAAAAAATCGGGGTAATTACAGGCAGCTGACAATTCAAGCTGGGTTTCTTCCTCGCAACATTCGGTTTCTGCGGCTAAGGTAAGCGGATACAGTTGCGCCAATTGCAGCGTAGCATTCCCGCCCTGCACATCATAAGCAATTACTTGCTGCAAGGCAGGCATATAGGCGGTTACCATATAAGCGGTATTCGCTTCTTCCGTCCAACTCAGCGTTAATTCATATTGGTTGTTGTAATAAGAAGGGCTGTTTACTACCGGAGCAGTACAGACAACATCTTTGCACGAGTCCTTACAAAAGAAATCGCAGCCGGGTTGTGTCAAAATTAAAAATACAAACCCCCAAACTGCCCCAAAAAGCTTTAAGAGTCTTAATTTGCTCATAAATTTTTTTTAAAAAAGTTATTAAAATAGTTCACGCAAAATTCATACTTTTACAAATCAACTAAAACCCCATTTTTCGGGGTTTGTAGCTTCAATAATTTTTTTCTATGATTATAAAAATCGGTTTAAAATGGAAAATAGCAAACTATTAGATTTATTACGTGTTCTTCAGCCCAAAGAAATTGCCCGTTTGTCCGATTTTATACGTTCTCCGTTTTTTAACAAGCAAGAGGTATTGGTAAATTTGTTTGATGAAATTATAAGATTTGCCCCAAATTACCAGTCGCCTATGCTGAGTAAAGAAGCTGTATTTACCCGAATTTTCGGAGAAAATGTACCATATAATGATACCAAAACGCGCCTGCTCATGTCTGATGCGGTAAAGTTAATTGAAAAATTTATTGCTATTGATATCACCGAAAACAGTGAAATAACACAAGGTATAAATTTATTAGATTTTTACATCACCCGGCAGCCAAAATATTTTGACCCAATACTTAAATTGGCCAGGCAGGTAAACGAAAAACACAGGAAGACAAGTGAAATGGCATACTTTCACCACAATTATTTAATAGAACTAAGTATAGCACGCTTTCAATCTATCTCTAACCCAAGCGTTCAAAACAATAACATTTGGGAGGCTGCAAGAGCATTGGACATCTACTTTTTGGCTTGTAAATTACGACATTATTGCAACATCTATTCCCTTAAACAAAGCATAGCCGTAAATGAACAACTGCAAATGGAGGAAACCATTCTCCGTTATATGGAAGTGCATAACTATTGCGATATACCCATCTTAAAAATTTGGTACTCCGCATACTTGGTCATTACAAAATCAGATGAACATCATTTTGAACTGTTGTGCCGCTATTTGCAGGAATATGCCGGCATTTTATCGGAATGGGATTTGAGAAACCTGTATATTTATGCCAACAACTATTGTAACAGGCAATTCAATAAAGGGAATAGCCGGTTTTACCCAATTGCATTTGAACTGTTTAAGCGGCAGATAGAGTCAAAAATAATTCATGATAAAGGTGTGTTTCCTCAAGGAGTTTTCAAAAACATGGTTACCATTGCCATACGGGCCAATGAAACAGATTGGGCTTATAGTTTTATAAACAATTACTATGCAATGTTGCCGCCGCCTACGCAATTAATTACCCGGCATTACTCATTGGCGCAGGTGTATTTGGCAAAACAAGATTATGAGCAAACACAAAAACATATTTGGGAGGCTCAGCAACAACAAAATAAAGATATTTATCATAAAACCGCTATTTACCGGTTATGCATAAAACTTTACTACCTGACAAATGAAGACGAATTACTGGAGAATACCCTAAACACTTTCAGGGTATTCATACACAGGGAAAAAACAGTTACCGAAACCAGCCGTCAGTCAAACCGCAATTTTATTAATACTGTATTTAAACTGTTAGAACTGCCTTTTCTGCCTGCCGAGAAAACAGCGCTATACGAACAACAATTAATGGCATACGAATATGTAGCAGAAAGAGATTGGCTTCTGGAAAGAATTAGGGAGATAAAATCAAAATCCCGATTATAATCACCTGTGCCAATAGCATAGCTGTTACCCCTTAACTTACTTTTTAACCCCTGCATACCTGCCCACAACCTGTTTTACCGCGGCAATATCGGCTTCGGCTTTGGCAATGTCTTTTTCTTTCCATTCGGACTGGGTGGTGTGGGGGTGTTTGTAGCGCACCTGCGGAACGGCATCAATACGGTCGCACTCAAAGCAGACCGACAGGTGGGCTACCGGTTCGCCTTGTTGGTTGTACCACACCAAACCGTGTCGCGGTATAAAGCATTTGCTTAACCCCATGGCCACCAAATCGGAACTTTGGCTCATTATGCGGCAAATTTCTGCTGCATCGGGGGCAGAAACAACACCTGCATCGGTGGCTTTGGCATTTAGTGTGCCGTTTACCACAATGGCGGTTTCGGGCCTTCGGGTTTCATTTTCGGCAGGGTAGTTTTCGTTAAAAGTGTATAAACGCACCGAAACGGCGTTGGTGTCGTAAGGCCACTGTGCTGCTGCGTTGGCGGCGGCAGGTTGCGTTGCATGGCCGGCATGGTGGCAGGCGCTGCCGTACAGCAATACCAAAACGGGCAGCAAAAAGCATAATAATGCGGTAAAGGGTTTCATGGCAATAAAGTTGTTAATTTTTAGTAATGGCATTTTTACTGTTGCGGCAAATACTTTTTGCAGTTCAAATGTAAGGCAATAACCCCGTTAAAGGTAAAAAAACACCCAAAAAACAGTTGACGGTCTTACAATATTATGGTATTACAAGCCGGCTTAAAATCTTACCATAAACATAAGCCGTACAATCTGATGGGTTTTTTGTGCAGCCAGCAACAGCGGAACCCCGCCCGGACTAAGTGAGGGGTCAAGGAAGCTGCGGCGCGGGGCATTGTCGTACAAAACGCGGTACTGAATGTCCACCGAGGCCTGTTTGTTAAACCAGTCGGCCAGTTTAATGGTAAGGTTGGTTTGTACATCAAGCCGGTAATCTATGGCTTTGCTGGTATAACCATTGCTGCTTATTACGGTGCTGTACCACTCCCAGGGCATGGGTAGTTTAAAGTAAGGTCTTACTTTAAAACTCCAGTTGTCAGAGGGTTTTACGTCTATGGTGGGGCGCATTTCCCAGCGCAGGTGCAAACTGGCGTTGTAAGATTGGGTAAAGTTTTGCTTTCCCGAAACGGTAAGTAAGGAATCGGAAGCCGATACTTTTTCGGCCTCCACAATTAACCCCGATAGCAGTGCCAGCCTGAAACGGTTGTATTTTTTCCGAAGGGCTACTTTTGCCTGTTGCCGGGCGCGGTAAACAAGTTCGGCGTCATTGTTTTTGGGGTTGGCGCGTTTAAGATTGGCACATTGACCGTTTACACATAACCGCACACTGTCTGAACCGGCCTCGGGCGGCAGCAGGTTTGTTTTGTGCAGCCGGTTCATTTCGGCATTGCCGGCGGGGGTTAATTTCTTCGACCAAAGTGCAAGAATAAACCCGCCGCCCAGTTCATAGCGCTGCTCAATGCCCAGAAATTCATCGGAAAAACGGCTCATTACCATGTAATTTTCCAAAAACAGACTGTCGCCTTTGGGCAGGCTGTGGTCATAGGTAATAAACACATTCGACACGTTTTCTCTGAATGTGCCGTTGTTTATAACCAATCCCATATCGGTGGCAAATTCAAATTTATCGGGGTAATAACCGCGGTTCACGGCAATGCCGCCGTTTATTTTATACAAAGATGCCGCATTGGTTTGGTCGCCGGCAAAGCCAAATTGCGCCGCGCCGTTAAATTTTTTTTCTTTCTGCTCCTGTTCTTTCAGGTATTTGAGCAAGGCTGCCATTTCGGGGGCTGCTTTTTTGGCCCAAGCGGCAGCGGCAGAATCGGGCTGAGCGGTAAAATCCAGCACAGTGCCTTCTATGCTGCTGATATCTTGCGTGCGGCCCAACAGGCAAAACAGCAACAGCAGCAAAACAAGGTACAATTTACCCCACATTGCCCAAACCCATAACCAACAAAACGGGTTACCGCCACAAACCTTGCAGTGGCTGCCCGCAACCGGCATAAAACAAATGTTGTTCTTCATAAGCTGTTTGTTTGGTTTTGCCCGCCAAGAAAAAGGCAATTTTACAGCAAATATAATGCGCTGCATTTGTTTGCCGGCAACGTTGTGTTGTTTTATGCATAAGGCGCTATTTTAGTATAAAGTAAAGACGTTTTCAAAAAAGAATTTTACTTTTGTATCAATAAATATAAAACCCTCATACAGTTAACAAAAACCAATTATCAACATGACCCGCTTAACCACCTTTTCCAAGTTTTTAATTACCCTGCTTATTGTTGCAGCCGCTTTTTTTGGGTTGCGGTATTTAACCTCTACAATGAAACCCCAAACCGGCACCACTACCACCACCACTACCGGCACCACCACCACACAGCAAACCACTACCGGTACCACCGCCACTACCACCGGCTCACAAAGCAACAGCAGCGCCAATACGCCGGCACCGTTTACCTACTCGCCTCCCGCACCGGTAAACGGCAAATTGAAAGGCGTGGTAGAACTAGGCGCTACGGGCTTTAACTCTTTTATTGTGCGCATGGACAACCTTAAAAACTGGAAACTCGAAAAATCGGAGTTTGGCAACAGTTTAGTAATGGAAAACATGGCCACCGATGACGATATACGCGCCGGCTTGAAAAAATATATTTCCGATATGATTGCCTTTGGTGTGGCCGGTAAAGACATTCATTTTGTGGTAAGTTCCGGCGCCAAAAAAGCCGAAGTAACCCAGAAAATAATTAATGCCCTTAAAATGCTTGGGTATGTGGTAAACACCGTAACCCCCGAAGAAGAGGGTAAGCTGGCGCTTAAAGCCACCCTGCCACGGGCTTATGACAAAAGCGCTTTTGTGGTAGATATTGGCTCTGGAAACACCAAAATTTCGTGGATACAAAACGGACAGGTGGGCGCTATTGAAACCATGGGCGCAAAATACTACCAAAATAACACCCCCGCCACAACCGCTTATTCCGATGCGGCGGCAAAAGCAAAGCAAGTGCCTGCCAACCTTCGCCAAACCTGCTTTATTATAGGCGGCGTACCCTATGAACTGGCAAAACAAACCCGCAACGGTAAAGAACGCTATACCGTTCTTAAAGCGCCCGATGCCTATACGGCCGATGGCGAAAAACAAAAGGCCGGCCTCAATATTTACAAAGGTATAGCCGATGCCACCGGCTGCAAACAATTTGTATTTGACTGGGATGCCAACTTTACCATTGGCTTTTTATTGGGCTTGTAAAACAGTTTTGCTTGTTGCCAACTGCAGAAATGCCCGCAACCCAAAAGGCTGCGGGCATTTCTGCAAAATTATGGCTGTTGTTACTGTTCAGCCAGCCACGGTTCAATATATTGCAGCCAGTTTTGGTAGGTTTCGCCTTTTAGCACGCGCGGAAACTTGTGTTGCCCGCCCATTTTACCTTGCTGCTGCATCCATCCGTAAAAGGCCGCCGTGGGCAGCAGGGTTGCGGTAATGGTTTTAATAACATTGGTGTCGCGCTCGGTACGGTAGTCGTCGTTCAGGGTTTTCAGATAACCATCGAGCAGTTGGGGCAGGTTGTCCGCTTTTGGCGGGGTATCGGTTCCAAGGTACCAATGATGGGCGTAGGCGTTTTGATATTCGGCGCCGGCAACGGTAAATTCGGGAAAATGGGTGTTGAGTTCGGTTTCCAGTTGCTCAACGGCGTGGTTCATGTTATCTACCGAAAGGTGTTCGCCGCAAAGGCTAAGAAAATGTTTGGTGCGTCCGGTAACCAGCAGTTCGCAGCGTTGGGTATCGGTAAATTTTATGGTGTCGCCTATAAGGTAACGCCAGGCGCCGGAGCAGGTGCTCAGCAGCAGGGCATAGTCGGTATCGGGTTGTACTTCGTTTATAAGCAGGGTTTGGGCATTGGGCAATATTTCGCCGTTGGCAGTAAAATTGGCATCGGTAAAAGGTACAAACTCAAAAAAAATGCCTTTATCTGCAATAAGTTGCATGGCATGGGTATCGGGGCGGCTTTGGTGGGCAATATACCCTTCCGAAGCGGGGTAGGTATCTATAAAAATTACCGGTTTACCAAACAACTCCTGCATGGCTTTTTTGTAGGGTTCAAAGGCAATGCCGCCGTGAACCATTACCTGCAGGTTGGGCCAAAGGTCATGAATGGTTTTTAGTTTGTGTTGTTGTATAATGTGTTGCAGCAGCAGGCGCATCCAGGAGGGTATGCCGGTAATGGCGCCAATATCCCAGTTGGGGGCTTCGCGGGCAATTTGGTCAAGCCGGGCAAACCAGTCATCGGTATGGGCAATTTGTGCGCCGGGGCGGTAAAACTGCCTGAACCAGATGGGCAGCTTGGCTACGGTAATTCCGCTTAAATCACCCACATAAAAATGGTTATGCCATTTTAAGTTGGTGCTTCCGCCCAGCATCAATATTTGTTTTTCCCAAAAATCATCGGGCAGCGGGTATTGCGCCATCGACAAAATATGCCTTACTGCCACTTGTTTCATGGTTTTAAGCATTTGGTTGCTTACGGGTATGTATTTGCTGCTGCCCGTAGAAGTACCCGAACTAAGGGCAAAATAGTTAATTTTACCCGGCCAGGTAACATTTTCGGCGCCGGTCTGATATTGGTGCCACCATTGGCGGTACAGCAAATCATAATCGAAAACCGGCACGGTTTGCCTGAACGCTTGCAATAAATTACCCGATTTGAGCAGGTTATGAAATTGGTAATACTGCCCGAATTGTGTATTTTGCGCCGTACTTAGCAGTTTGCGCAGTACGTTTTCTTGCGCCTGCAAGGGTGCTTCGGGAAAATGTATGGCTTTGTACCCTATGGATATGCCGGTTTTAATAATTTTACCTATTATTGGCATAGTGTGTGGGTTTTTATGAGTTAAAAATGATGTGCAGATGTAAATATAAATGTAACAATTTTTACCTGTTCTGCGTTTCATGCGGCCGGTATAAATTTTCTTTTCTTGTTGGGTTTAAGAAATAATTATCCACTTACTGTGGTATGCCTGTGCAGAATAATTCAGGCAATTAATAACCCTGTGCCTCTTTGTGTCTAGTGGCAAAAAAACACCAGGCATATTGCCAAAAAGGGTTACAACAGAAAATTAGTAAGCTATTTATATCTTCGCATTATCATAACAATCTTTTTTAGCCCCGGAACGTTTTATTCACAACTCTCAGAAACATGAAACAGCAAAGTACCGCCGTTTTGCCCGACACCGAAATGCAACTGCTTAAATTAGCCCTTGTGCGCGACCGGAACCTGAAAGTATGCGTGGGTTTGCTGTTGGTGTTGCTTTGCATTGGAACTATTGTTTTGCTTGCCCGGCAGTTTACCCCCAAAACGGTGTATGCGCTTTCGTTTTTACTGGTTTTTGTGGGGTTTGCCGGTGTGTATTTTTTAATACAGGGTTTGCTGAGGTACGATACACAAAGTAATTTTTTGCTGCAACTCATTAACTACAACCCGCAGTTGGTGGTGTGGGTATATTACCGCAAAATAGAAAGCGCCCCGTTTGGCATACGCATGATGCAGTTTACCACCCTCTTTATCTTTCTGAGCAACCGCGAGTTTGTTGCCCTGCCCATGCCCGAAAGCGAAATTCTGGCGCTGTTGCCCAAACTCAGAAAACGGCTGCCCCACGCCATATTTGGTTACAGCAAACAGCGGGCGCAATTGTACGAGGTTTCGCCCGATTTGCTGGTAAATTCCGAAAAACAGGTTTAGCGCACCACCGGCAGTTTACCCGCCGCCACGCTGCAACCGTTTGCGCCGGTTAAGCGGTAATAGTACAGCCCCGGCGGCAATGCCTCCACACCAATGCGGTTAATGCCCGGCACAAGCGGAAGCGTTTCAACCTGCTGCCCGTTGGGGTACAACAATTGCAAATGCAAGGCTTGCCCGCCGGTATTGTTTATATAAAAAGCATCGGAAGCCGGAACCGGATATGCAGCCGGCAGTTCGGGCAAGGGTAAAGAACCTGTGCCCGTTTGATAATCGAACAACAAATCATCTACATACAACGTGCTGTTGGCTACCGGCGCCTCGCCCGAACTTGACAGAATAACAATCACCATCGTATCGGGTGTTTCGGTAGAATAATAGTTAACCGGCACCCAAAACCCGGTATATTCGTTTACCGTTTGCGTTTGGGAAAATATGCTTTCAGCTACAAGTTCGGCTTGTTGGGTGTCGGGGTTCCATCGGGTAAACGTTGCCGAAATGGTAGCCGTATCGGCCCCTGCCGGTTGGTATTTATACCATCCGGTAAAATAGTAAGGCCTTAAATTGTAAGGCACGCCGCCGTCTATGGCTTGCGTGGTGGGGTTTATAGAACCCGTTGCGGCAATGCCCGGCGCCACCTGCCCAAAAATACTGCCCGACCGCAACCGCATGGCATACGTGCCGCTGTGTGCATCGGCGCCGGTGGCTTGCGCAACGGTAACCAAGCCGCCCAAAACCGTAAGGCTGTTAATGGTGTACCAGCCTTCGGGGTCTTTGTAGCCGCCGTATTGCACCCAGTTTTCAAAGCCGGGGTTGGGTATGTCTTGCGCCTGCAACAACAGAAAGCTAAAAAGCGAAACCAAAAAAAGGATTGTTTTTTTCATAAATGCGGTTGTTTTACGGGGTAAAATTTATTTCGGGAGGTAAAATTAGCAACTGTTTTGCCTATTTTTACAGCATCTTACCGCAAAACTAATCAAAATAATTTTTCCGATGAAAAAAAACCTGCCCGTTTTATTGGCCTGCTTTATTTCAATGTGCGCATTGCAAAACGCCGCCGCACAAACGCCCGATACCTATACATCGGTATATAACCTGTTGGTTGCCAAATGTTCGGGCTGCCACGGCGGCAGTTCGCCCGATGGCAACCTCAACCTGTCGGCAGCGCCGGCTACCGTTTACAACAGTTTAGTAAATGCCAACCCGGTAAACCCGGCTGCTTTGGCAAAAGGACACAAACGCATAGCCCCCGGCTACCCGCGCCGCAGCTTTTTACTGCGTAAAATAAACCACAACTTAGACCCCGGCAACAACCCCACCACTGGCGAAGGTAATGCCATGCCTCCTTACCCCAACCCCGCACTGGCCGATGAGGAAATTGAATTATTGCGCCAATGGGTACTGCACGGCGCTCCGCAAACCGGTTATGTGGCCGATACCGCCCTGATACACGCTTTTTACAACGGCGAAGGCCTGCTGGGTGTGCCCGAACCCCTTGCCCCGCCGCCCGCCGGCGAAGGATTTCAGATTTATATTGGCCGCTATTTTGTGCCGCCGCTTACCGAAACCGAAAACTTTATTAAATACGACCCCCAATTTACCGCACCCGTAGAAATTGACCATATTGGCGTTAGCACCGTGCCGCAAAACCACCACTTTGTTATTTACAAATACTACCCCGGCCAGGCGCAGTTTTTTCCCGAAGGTGTGCGCGATACCAGCTTTTCTTCGCACGGCAGCGCCGATATTGCCGTAGGCATTGCCCCGCAGGTAACCGAAATTAACCTGCCACAGGGCACCGCCTACCGGTGGGAACAAAATACGGTGCTTGATTTTAACTACCACGTGGTAAATACCAGCGAGTTTGTACTGGGTGTAGATGCTTACGTAAATTTTTACACCCAACCCGTAGGAACAGCGCCAAGCGTTATGTACAGCCGGTTTTTCCCCAATTTTAACATCTCTATTCCGTGGAACAATACCGACCACGTGGAAGAAGCCCTGTGTGTTGACTCATTGGAAACCAACTACTGGCGCATCTGGATTTTATATACCCACACCCATAGGTATGGTAAAGATTACGACCTGTTTTTGCGCAATGATGACGGCAGCCAGGGCGAGCAAATTTACGAGGGCTTTTATAACTTTGATTATACCTTTAACCAAGGCTACTACAGTTGGGGGGTAGAAGCCCCGCAGCGCGTGTTTGACACCCTGCTGCAGGTTGACCCCCGAAAAGGCATTATACAACGCGCCGTTTACAACAACTACGCCGGACCCGACCCCATAGGCTTTGGACTTACTTCGGTGGACGAAATGATGGTGGCCGGATTTCAGTTTGTATATGGCGACCCGCTGCCTGCCCTTGGTACACAACAACCCGATGCGCCTCTTGCTGCCACCCTGCAAATATACCCCAACCCCATGCACCGGCAAGCCACGCTGCTGCTGCCCGCCCAATACCAAAACCAACCGGTAACGGCGCTGCTCTATAACCCCGCCGGGCAAATAGTGCAGCGTATTGAAAGCAAAGGGCAACCACAGGCGCTTATTGAAAAAGATAACCTGCCGCCGGGCGTGTATGTATGCCAGGCATTTACCCCAACCAAGTTTATAGGAACGGTAAAATTGGTGGTAGAGTAATACACAATGCAGGGGCAAACAAAACAGTTTAAGGTACCTTGTTGCGCTTAATGCCAAAGGCTTGCCCGCAACATATCTTAAACTTTTTGTGCAGCATTCATGCTTTTTTAGCGGGTTGCCCCCTTTGCCGGGCAACCCGTTTGTTTTTATCATTTAAATTGGTATAACATGAAAACATTTTTTAGTGTAATAAGGTTAAGCGCCAAAATGGAACAACAACAATGGCAAACTGCACAGGAAATAATTAACAACCTGCCCGCCAATACCCCCGAAGAGCAAGATTTTATAACCATACAGCAAATAAACCTGCAACGGCTATCTGCCGCACAAAATTTTGAATTAGATATAGAGCAGGCAAACCAACTTTATGCCATAGCCAATGCCTACGGCTACCAGGCGCCTGCGGCGCAAGCATTGCTTGGGTTGCTAAACGGCAATTATTACGAGTGGGCAATACCACAAAACAACAGTAAATCTGCCCCAAGCCTGCGTTACCCGGCCGCCCAATTAACAGGCAATCCATATATTGGTACATTGGCTATAATCCCCAACCCTGCCGCGCAAACTGCACAGGTAACTATACCGCCGTTGTACAGGCTGCAACAAACAGAATTGCACCTGTACAACCTGCACGGAAAGCTAATGCTAAGGCAAGCAATACCTGCTTTTGCTTATACGGCTACACTAAATGTACAAACACTGCCAAGCGGTATCTATTTTGCTGTTTTAAATGCACAGGGAATGCCAACTGCGCAGGTAAAACTCATGATACAACACTAACTGGCTAAATTCATAACGGGTTGTTTTTAGAGACAACCCGTTTATTTTTTATTTGTAAAACCAATATTGCATGAAAACATTTATTATTCTAATAATAATATTTATCGACATAATAACAGTAGTGGCACAAGACCATTTTATAAAAACAATTAATATATTGGAAACAAGTTCCGATAGCGGAGGCAGAATTTTGGCTGAACCAGACGGTTATATTATTATGTGTGGTTCCTTATTTTACGGAAATGCTGTTTCGGGCGTTGGAATTGTTAAAACAGACTTAGCGGGAAATAAATTGTGGGAAACAGGCATTCATAATTATCCGTATGACCTGCATGGTTGGGACTTCTTAAAAACGCCTGATGCTTATATTGTTTCCAGCTATGATTATGTTGCCGGCAGTAACTGGCAGGATGCTTTTACAAAAGTAAGCCTTAACGGCGACAGCCTCGAAAGGGCATTTTTTGGCGATGACCTTAGAAACGGTGCGGCATCTTTAGCACTGTCTGAAAACAATGAAATAATTGCGGTTTCGAGTTTTGGGCTTGTCAGTGAATACTACGCCCACAGCATCTTGCTTAAACTCAGCCCGAATTTACAAATTCTTAGCGACACCACACTACCAGACATAGCCGGGTTTAGTGTAAACATGCCCGTTGCCATCACCATCCTCCCCTCGGGCGAATACATCTTAGGCATTACCTACCAAAAC
>MTCR01000038.1 GCA_002212725.1 Sphingobacteriales bacterium TSM_CSM
TTGTCGTTGCGTTTGAACATGGACTATCAGGGATATTTTTGAGCTATAAAGTTACAAAATATATCTGAATTTATTCAAAAACAGATAAACCTTATTTTAGTGAACTCAGAGTTTAAATCTGTATGCGTAAAACACTCATAAGTCAGTTCTCCACAACTCTTTTTCACCAATAAATTTTGTTGTTCTTTAATCAGGTTAAGTAACAATGAAGCATCGTTTGCATTTGGTGAATAGGCAGTTGAAACACTGTTATTATTAGTTTTTGTTTCTGCTTGTGCAGCAGCAGTTGCAGGTTCCGCTTTAAGCGCATCGGGCGAAACATTAGAAGCTGTTTTGCTTTCTATCTGAATGACAAGGTCTTTGTTGGCAGCAGTTTCAGAACAACCAAGGAGGAGGGAAAGCAATAACAAATCCAGAACTAAGATGGAAAAAACTGATTTCATGGTTAATTGATTTAAGTTTTGGAAAAATGAGCGCTAAAGCAGCATATACAACCTATACTGCACAGGCAGAAAAAACGTGACAAAAATTACGCAAAAAGTTTAATTTCTTTCAAATTCAGCCCGGCTGATTTGCTTGCCGTCAAGCGGGTTGATGGCTTCAGTGAAGGCAGGTAATGGTTTCTATAATTTGTACTTATAGGTAATAATATACGTTTTGGGGTTACTTAAATCTGTTATCTGACATGTTTCAAGCCACAGGGACTTACTGTCTATAAAGGTTATAATAAACATGGTACCCCTTCCATAAGAGTTTGTTAGCCATAATACTTTATCATCGCTTAAAGACCAGGTGTAATCTATATCAGTTTGCTCCTCCTCAAGAGAGCAACATTTAATTGCCCCATGATCAATAATCACAGGTTTATAGGCCTCCTCGTAACCAGCCATTTGAAAAAAAATGGCATCATCTCTTTCACATTCCTCAAAAAAATAATCATATAAACTTCCATAAGCATCAACTTCAAGAAATTCTGTAGACTCTATAATAGTTGCAGATTCAACATGCCAATATTTATTAGCAATTAAATCTTCTACCCGCAACTCTTCTTCTTTGCATGAGCCAAGTATGCACATGATAGCAATAAAAATAAATAGGTTTTTCATAAAAGTAAAGTTAAATTTTGGTGAATGAGATTTAGTGAAAAAAATTAAATTGCTTGCGCGAGGCTGTGCCTCGTGAGTTGAGAATAGTTAAAGGCTAAGCCTTGCGCAAGCGGGAAAACGGCAAAAAATAATGAACGTTTCATAAGGGATTTGATTTAAATTTGAAGAATAATGATTGGCAAGGTTTTTAGTGTGTTTGGCGTTTAATTTTTTTCAAATTCAGCCCGGCTGATTTGCTTGCCGTCAAGCGGGTTGATGGCAGATTCGGCAACATCGTAGGTGATGGTTAACACCGAGTAACCATCGGAACCTACATATACTTCAAATGCATCGCCTTTAGAGTATAAAGGTTCTGTGCCGGGTTTGGCAGCTTTGGTTTTCAGGTAGAAATACCCTGTTTGAGAAAAATACTCTACTGCGCGCTGATAAGGTCCGACAGACAGTACCGAGTACAGGTTATCTTCGGCGCTGAATCTGCCTTGCAGTTGCATAATTTTTACCGTAAGCGTCCGTCCCGAATTATTGTGAATATGAAGTTCGGCCTGTGCAAACAAAGCGCTGCAAAAAAAACTGCTGAACGCAAAAAACAAGATAGCTGATAAAAAGGATTTCATAAAAATTGGATTTTAAAAGTCAGGAAATTAAGTATCAGGGAATTGTAGCATTAAACAGAGGCTATAAAATTTTGCCACTCCTTACGCCAGGTGGCATAGGGTTCTTTGGAAATGAGACTGGTAAAAGTTTTACGGTCAATGAAATTATCAATGGCGCATTTGTCTTCAATTATTTGACCGAGTTCCTTTTCCTGTTGTTGATTTAGTTTAGGGAATGGAATGTTGGGATACCAAGAAATAACCTCCTTCGACGAATTGCAAATCATAGACAGTACATTAATTTTATTAATTGCCTCGTCGAGTTTTAGCCGGATAATTGGACTGCCTTTGGGAACCGGGGGTTTGTAAAACAGCCCCACAACCTCGGTAATGCGGTCAAAAAGGTCTGAGTCGGAAAGCAGCAGCAGTTGACCGGCCAACCCAAGTACGGCATATAACAGAATGGGGTTTTTGGCGGAAATCTGCCGGGTAGATACATTGAAAAAGGCTTGCAGCACATCTGCCCAATACTTTTTGCGGTCAACTTTGTTTTCGGGTGCGTACTTGGCAATTATATGCCGGGTAAACAGGTGTTCCATCACCCAAACGGCAACCTCTCTCTTTTCGCCCTTGTAGTGCTGGTACTCATGAAAAATAGTAGGCAACAACAAAAGCGGGTGGGTAAAGCAAATATTGGCAATACCCATGGCATTGGGTTCGGTAAGGTTGCTGATTTCTATATAGCGTGCCTTTACCTCGCCTAAATGATGCCCGTGAGCGCCTGCAAAAGCGCTATGCGCAGAATTTGGAATATATCGGGTCCACCACATTGGGTTGTAACCAGTCTCTAAGTAGTAGCCCAATATGGTTGTGTGCGTTGGCGATATTGCCGTAATTTGTAAGGGGTAGCGCTCCAAAAATGAAATCAGGTCGTTAAATTCCGATTCAAATTTCAGCAGCGCATCGGCTAAATTTGGCGAGGTTGCGGGCTGCAAATCTGAATTTACCCCATTTAAAGCCAATCGGATAAAATAACAAAGCTCACCAATACTGCTGCCCGAATACAACCTTACCTCGTAAAAATGGTCTCGTTCGCTTTGACTCATTCTTTCTGCCGATTTGGCAATTGTGCTGCTGATATGGTCTTTTGAAGCAGAATCTAATGATGAACTTCCAAGCAGCGTCTGTAAACCGGCAAGAGCATGTTGGCGTATGTATGCAGGGTTATTTACCTCATTTGCAACCACCCTTAACAACAAGTTGCCGGCAGACAATTCAAGCGACAGCTCTTTTATTTTCTCCTCCAATTGTTCAAAACGCAAATGAACCTCTTCAATGTTACTATTCAGCCAGTTCAAGAAAGACAGGCGCGTATCAATAGTTGCTTTATCAAAAGTAGGCATAAATATGTTTATATTTTTAGCACACTCTTTTTCAATAAGCTGATATATTTCATCAGAAAAGCCCCGGGTTGTTAATTCGGTTTCAATCCATTTGTGGGTTGCTTGTACCCAATTTATCCATGCCGCGATTGTACCAAATGTATTGGAAGGACGATAGGTAATTCCTTTAAAAGAATCAACAATCCTTTGCCTGAGAACGGCGTCGAACTTGGTAACCTGAGTTCTTATCGTATTTTCCTCTATGTCCAACGCTTCCAATTTCTGGAGCAGACTTTTGTCCTTATCAAAATTCCGGTAACTGATGTTTGCTGCTGCGCAACATGCCATTGCCCGAAGAAGACTGCCTGCCAGAACATAATTGTTGTTATTGGTATGTTTCTTTTCTGAAACTAATTCATCATGAAATTGAACTTTAGCGGCGTAAGCGAACCAAGCCTCTTTAAACAATTTCTCAGCGCTGCTGTTGGGCGAAATACAACATAAATTAGCTGAGAGATAGAGCAATTCGGGTGACAGGCTGTCAACTTGTTTGATTGGTTTCAGCAATCCCGAAGTAAAGTCGGCACCGGAGAACAGTGTGTTGTCATTTTCAATGCCGAAGTACTCAAGCAAAAACGAACACAAAGGCTCCAATTGTGCATCATCGGTAAGCGAGCCGTTGGAAACCCCCTCAATAATTAAAGAAACAACATTTGGAGAATAGAAGGGCTGCCGCTTATAATGGCTTTCAATTGCCAACATTTGTAAGGCAAATTGTAATTTTCGCTGTTTTACCAATTGTGGAGGCACTTTGCTTTTATCCGGGCAAATAAAGCCATCTACAGGACATGATTGCTCAATAATGTGTGCAATTATGGTGCAATCAAGTTTTACCAATTGCACTAAAGTCCAAAACTCCGCGGTTTGCTCAAAGCAAAGAAGAACAGGATATTGTTTGGTGTATAAAACTATAGGCAATGCCACCGTTTTGTTTGTTTCATAAAAATAGGGAATTCCCGTATCAACTAAGAAATCAATTACCTTATTATCATGAACAAGGGTATTTACAGGGAAAATGGTAAACAAAATCCTCGTTGCATTTAACCTGAAATTCAATGGATAACCGGCGTTTTTAATTATTGAGAAAAACCATTCCGAATCAAGGTTGGCAGTTGAGATGCTAATCTTATTAGCCCCCAAAAGTTTAACCATTTGTTGCATAGCTAAATCTGCCAAAGAACCGGCGCTTGTGCTTACAGGGGCAAAGTAATCAACAATAGATATAAGCATATATAAATCTGATTTACTTATAATTTCTTGCTGAATATCAGGAGGCAGCAATTCCAAAACGAAAGCATGTTTATGATTTTTTAGTAATTTTAACACCAAGGATACAACCAGGCTTTGTTGCTTAGTTTTAAGAAAAACCGGCACAAAAGCGGTTAAAATTTTCTTAGTGTAATTTTTATCGGAAAAGTTTATGCGGTTCATAAATTGGTCTTCAACGGCTGCCGGCTCTACATCCTTTACGATAGTACTTGCCAAATCCGATAAAGCCTTACCACCTATCCGTCTTATGAATTCCGGCAGCAACAAATCTTTCCAATAACGGGCGAACCAACCTGACCAAAAGATTACGCACAACCCTATGCCAATAAATAGCATTAACAATAGTGCAAAAAAAGTTACCCCTAAATTAATGCCTCCAACACCGCTTTTATGGGCATAAATTTGTGATAAGCTAACCGAACAATATAAAACAATGAGGAGCAGCCCGCCTAAATACAAATTTTTCAAATTGTTTGACAACGATAACCGGCCGGCAACAAACAAATTACCAATAACCAATGCATAAACATATAACCCATAGGCACGTGCGTTTTCCAACGCAGGGCTGCCCGAAACGGCATTGTTATATAAAAACACGCAATTGCAAACAGCAACTGCTAAAAACAAAAACGGCACAACTTTAACCAAATGATACTGCAGCCATATATGGTTTGTTAGTTTAAAAGCAAGGTACATTGCAGTAACAAACAGAAAAAAGGAAAGAACAAGAATGTTTGAAAATGTAGAATTTTGGTAGTACACCGCCGAAACAGCAAATAATAAGGTAGCCGCCGATGCTGCAATTATGTTTACCGAAGCTGCAAAATTTTTCATAAAGACAGGAGGTTAAGCAATTAAAAACGAATAGCAATAATCAAAAAGATAAATTCCGGTCAGTTCTTCCTTTTGGTTATATCCGGCAATATTATCATACGGCTTTCTAAAATGAAAGATTCTGTGTTTGGATAGTTACCAAAATAAGAACAACAAAAAACGCATAGCAATTAAAGCGCACTCAAATAGCATTTTTTACTTGCAAAACCACTCCGCTCGCCGTTAAGCAGACAAATGTATATGCCGGCAGGTATGTGCAGAGAAGTAGAGAACGATACAAAGTTTTTTCCTGCAGATGCCGGCACAACTTCCGAAAAAACGCAAACGCCCGTGCTGTTTACAAGTTGAACGGCAACAGGATCAACAAAACGCGAACTGAAAACAATGCCGGCGTGGGTAATGCTTTCAGCGATAAGAGGCAACGACAATTCGTGAGTTGGTACAAATACATTCTCTACGCCCATAAAACTGATATTGTCTATATACCAACCGGTAGCCACCGATGCAGAAGAAATATCAGAATGAAAACAGAAACGCATCTTAATGCTTTGCCCCGAATATTCAGACAAATACGTGCCCCAATAGGTCCATGCTTCTGAAGCGCCAAAGAATTGGTTGCTCAATTCAGACCAGGTATTGCCCCCGTCAGATGAAATTTCAACAACCCCATAATCATCAACAAAAAAACTATGAAAATCAAAATAATGATAAAAAGAGAAAAACGGGGTTTGACCGGGTGTGGGTGTAAGTAAAACTTCCGGCAATTCAAGGCAGGTGTTCGAATTTACATCATAGTTGCCGTTAAAATTAGTGCCCGCACAAGCATTGCCTTCGTATGCAGGCCCAATATCTGTTGGAACGCCAAATTCCCATAAACCTGAAGTAACCTGTAGTTTCAACAACTCATCGGGGTTTTCAAACGTTATGGGTGAGAAAAATGGCACATCTAATACTTCAATGGAAAAATCATCTAAGTAGATTCCGGAATCAACAGAGGCCGAAGAACCATTTGAGGTAAATAAAATGCCTGTTTGTATAGTTGTGCCTGCAAACTGGCTTATGTTAACACTAAACTGCGACCACGCAGTAGCCCCGCTTCCTTTTATTGCATAGGAAGAAATAGTTTGAAAGGCAGCGCCATTTGAAGAAAGCTGAACTCTGGCAGAATCGTCATTGAAAAATGCGTGAAAGTCAAACCAATAATAGAAGCGTAGCCAAATCTGTTGGTTACCCGAAACAGGTGGTAGTGTGATTAGAGGGCTTTTTAGCATAGTACTGGCATTTGGCGGATAATTGCCATCCAAATTGGTGCCTATAAGGTTAGTACCCGAATGAGCGGCATCAGGTCCAACACCTGTTACTGGAGCACCCCATTCCCATAGACCGTTGGTAACAGACCACAAACCCTGTCCCGATTCAAAATCAGTGCTATATATATTTGTTGCACTTTGTCCAAATGCAACCTGCCGGCCCAAAAGAAAAACGAAAAATATGAGCAGTAAAAACTTTTTCATGATAAAAAAATTAAGGTTAGTAAATTTTTACAAGCAAGAAAAAATGCGCCAATAAATACCCGGTACATAAAAAAGCCCGCCCCGCACCAATACAAAAAATGCTGCAACCTTCATTTTAAATGCACACAACCGTTTTTATGGGGGCGGGCAACTCAAGTTTATTTCTTTCCGCCTAAAGGCAGGCTGATGCCCACGTTAAGACCAATGCTGCTGAATGGGTAGTTATCCCGGAGTACTTTGTCGGGTTCATCGGGGGAGGGATTAAATGACGGATCTAACTCCGATACAAAAATGGCCTCTTTTTCATTGACATCAAATTCATCCAACCAATCTTCACCATCAAAAATTACTTTAGTCAGCTTGAAACGTTTGGGCGAATAAGCCAACCCAAGAGCATCTGCTTCTACAAATATGGCAATGGCATCTAACTGAAAAACAGCGCCTAAACTAGACCGTACACCAAAAGAAACTCCACCGTAAAAAGAACTTTCTACTAAGTAATCATCGGGGTCGTTTTTATCTTTCACCGAAGATTTAATAGAGCCGGTATTCATAACAGGACCCACTCTGGCGTAGGGCGAAACATTTCCGAGTTGGGCTTTAAGAATAGCGCAAGGAGCAATACGGAGCATAGATGCCTTTTCAGAGTACACATTATCCTCATCGGTTTCTTCGATGGAATTGCCAAAAAGATAGGAAGCCCCGGCCTCAAACCCAAAGTTGTTGTTAAACATAAATACGTATGACAGACCGGCCGAAATCCCCGAACCATAGGAATAGAACTTGACTTTGTCTATATCATCCGTTAATATATAAACAGGATGAGTAGCCGACAAACCACCGGCATAACCGGCATGAAAGGTTACAGATGAAGAGCGCTGCCCGTAAGCAGTTGTGCAGGTAAGAGCAAATAAAAAGAATACAGATAAGAGGAAGAAATTTGATTTCATGGTAACAAGTTTTAAAAAGTGAAAAAATACTGGAGAAAGAGGTATGCAGGCCAAACGGCCCGCATACCCGAGCGCTTAAACTTAGAACCCAACGGTGAGTTTCATGCCGCCCGATGCCGGCGTGTTGGTATCACCAATGGAAAAACTTGGCGCTAAATGAAAAGACGGCCCCGAATCTAAACCGGAGTATTTTGCAGCACGAAGAACATTAAAGTCGCGAAATGTTTTATTGCGTTTTACAGTTCCAACAATAAAGGTAACTAAACCCGGTAGAGAGATAATACTGCCTATAGTACCTATTGTCTGTGCTGAGGAACTCCTGCTTACATTCCCATATGCGTCAGTTTTGACGCTGGCTAAAGAAATACTATTACACAAAATGCCTGTTACCCATATCCCTAAACCTGCAGTGGCAATCTTCCTGTTTTTTATGTAGCTGGCACCTAAGTTTTGGTCTAAAGCCGAAATGGCAGCGCCTATATTTTTTGATGGAATTTTAGCGCCATTCAAATAAATTTTCTTACCTCTACCGACATCTTCCGCAAATCCTCTTCTGTGTAAGTTACCGTTGTTTTAACGGATGCAGCAACCGAAGAAGGTGTAGCGGAAGAAGAAGCAGCAGAAGGAGCAGAACCGGATGATGGTTTGTACGTTTGGGCAAATGCCACCGAAAAATTGAGCAGAGTAAATACAACCACTGCTGCCAAAACACTGAAACGGGGTAATTTTTTTGTTTTCATTTTTTTAAAAGTTTTAAGTGAACAAAAAGAGAACTTGTTTATTTCTATATGCGCGCGCTTTAGAGTTAATTAGTAGTGTAGCTTTCTTTTGCAAAGGAAAAAGTTTACGGGGAATAAACACAGGAAAAAAATAGGCATTTGCAGTCAGTTTTTAATTGCATTGCATAATTTAACAATGCTAAAAAGTGTTAAAATAAAGAAAAAACATTTGCCCTTGATATTTTGAACTGAAGCCATATTAATAAATAAAAAATTTTAAAAATGGCTAAAAAATTACAAAACCAAGGACTAAAAACCGCAGCATTGGGTACACCCGTTGCTTTTTTTAGGAAGAAATTGACCAAAAACACAAGTAACCGGTAATTCATGCGGCTTGTTTATTTACATTACTGCCGGGGCAACTAAAAAAGTGACAAAATGCAGGCATTATTTTGCAGATTTTAGCATCGGGGTTCATGAGTTGATTTTTAAAGTGAAACAGAAGAAAACACCTTGTAAATAGTAGTTTTTCACTTACAGCAAAGTATTTGAATCATAAAGAGATACAATGTTGTTATGAAACGTTTTTTCCTGACACAACAAATTTTCAATAATTTCTATTAAGTTTTTCTCCATTAAGCTCCGCTTTCTCTGCTCGGTTTGATTACAGATCATATACCAATCCCTTGTTTCTTCCAAAGCAGTTTCAAAAGGTTTTACAGGCTTCCATTGAAGGCTTTTACGCGTATAGGCACAATTCAATGCCTGAACCGGATTTTCTTTTAGTGCATAATCACGGCAATTAGGCGCTTCAACTATCTGCACATCCTTGAACAGGTTGGCAACTAAAGATGCTATTTTATGGATTCTCAGGAATGGCTCAGTGGTACCGGCGTAATGCTCTATGGCAAAGTGAAAAGTTGGGGTCAATAGTTCACATTCTGCCAGGTCTGTGTAACTGGGCATAGCACCCGATTCAATAAGAGATGCCGCCCTGATATATCCGGCAACTACATCTGTAATATGAATAAACTGCCTTCCATTATAACGATGAGTCAATTCTATTTTACCAAGGTTCATAGCTGAATTGATGAATGACGGAATAACCCTTCGGTGAGCAGTATCACCATAGCCGAAAACATTTGCACATCGGGTAATGCCAATAGAGGGGAGTTCGTTATAATAAGTTTGGTGATAACTTCTCACAACCAATTCCATGGCAGCCTTAGAGGTATCGTATGGTCCGCAGAAATAAATAGGTGTGTGTTCGGCAAAACCATTTTGAGGTAGTTTATTGGCGGTAATGTTGCCAAAAACATGGTCGGTAGAGCAAATAATCAACTTGCTTACATTACGCAGCTTTCGGCATGCCTCCAGAATATTGATGGTACCCATAATGTTTACCTCAAATGTTCTTTTGGGGTCTCTTATTGCAGACGGAACCACCGCTCTGGCCGCCAAATGAAAGATAACATCGGGACAGATGTCATTTATTGTGTCATATACCTGTTGTTGATTTAGTATATCTACATCGAAAGATGTAAGCTTCTTATCTAACTGCAGGATGGTATATGCAGCATCGGAACTTCTTTTTTTTCTCACAGTGCCAAAAACAATGGCACCCATTCTTATTAAAACTTCTGCCAGCCAGCTCCCTTTAAATCCGGAAGCGCCTGTTATCAACACTTTTTTACCGTTCCAGTCATAGTTGAGTACTTTCATTGCTTTAATATTTAAAAAGATGAAGAAAAGAAGTTTGAAATAAAAAAAATATGGTAGCTGCGCAGTGCAGTTTAATGCACCCTGTTTCCTGATTATACCTGTTAAAGAAGCTGCGAAAAGGCAATAAGCGAACCGCTACCGGGCAAAGACACGGCGGGGATGAGGAGTCCCCCCGCTTTTCAGGGCAGGGGAACCGTCATCAAAAAAAGCGGAAGCAACACCGCTTATCTTAATACCGAATGAGTGAGATGCCGATGGCGGCGCTATTTACACGGTAGGTGTTGAAGTCGGCAGTGGTTATCATGCCGTCCTGGTTGCAATCGGTGGAGGAATACACGTTTACCCCACTTTGCCCAAACAGCAGGTTGCCGTCTGTATGAGTTATCACGCCGTCGGCGTTTACATCGCCGCTGCGCATGGCAACAAGGCTGCCAATCTGTTTTACCTGCGTTGTGCCGCCCATAAATTTATCGGCAGCGGCAAAAGAATAATAGGCAGACTGACCGGCGTTTACAGCAACCGGTTGGCTGCTCATTACTGCAATGTGATTCCGATGACGGAGCACAAGATAACACCATGTATTAGTTACGGCGGCGGGCATTTGAACAAGCCCCGGCTGCAATGCATTAACATCCTGAATGCTGCCATCATTCAACAGCCATACCGCTTTTCTTGCAAGTATGCTTTGCGGATATTGTGCATCTCGCAATTCAAGCAGCAACCAGTCAACAGCATTTGCCGGAATGGAAGAAGCAAATTCGGCACCCTGATATAACCACGGCAATGTGTTAAATGGCTGGCTGAAGGGCAGCAACCCTGCATCGGCCAGATTAGTGCTCATAAGCTGACTGCCGCTGCTGTTTTCGGGTAAGGCGCCTTCCAGAAAAACATTGCTGATGAACAAACCGGCCGCATTACCCATGTTTCCCGATGATAGCGGTGTGCTGATGCTTTGCCCCGCCCCCTGAGAAACAACATAACCATTGCTGTTAATAACCGCAACCTGAATGGCAGAAAGCAACAAGGTGCTGTCTGTTTCAGATACATCGGGGCTAATCTCCACATCAACCACTTTGCCGTTTGCAGCTATATCGGTACCGGTTTTTCTGCAAATACCCAACGAAAGCAGGCCCTGCGCTGTGTCAATTGCAACGCCGGTTGAAAGTTGGCTTGGTGTTCCAAATACAGTATTGGAAAAATCAACCCCTTCAATATTTCCGTTGTGTTGAATTTGAATACTAATGCCGTAAACATTTACCGGCCCGCCAAACGGATTGCTGATATTGAGCCTGTAAACCGCCGTATCATTGGCAGCAGATGCAGCGTTGAGCAACTCCCAATACACCGAAACATCGGGTTGAGAGACCGGACTTGCAGTAAAACCCGATGTTGGGCGTGTATGCCCGAAATTTTGAAGAACCACATCGGCATCGGCTTCCCCTGCAACTATCCCATTACCGTCGCAGTCGCTGTGTTTGGGGTTAACCGTATTAAAGAAATTGCCCGGGTAATCAGCGTTAGCAAAATCATTGGCAGGTTGTGCGGTAAACGCAACGCTGGCATCAGGCCTTGCCCCGCCCGATTCGCCGGTATTGAACGAGCAGAGTAGCCAGTCGTCCATATTTACAGTACCATCATAAGTGCAATCGCCTGGCCATACGCAGCCCTCCTCAATAGTAATACTTTGAGCATAGCTTACACTGCAACTGCCATCTGAAACAATTAAGGTAAGCGTAAAAATACCCCCTTGAGCAAAAACAGGCGCAAAATTGCTGCCCATTCCAACCGGATTGTTATTGACCTGCCATTGGTATAACAGGTTTTCAACAGGGTTTGTAATGGTAATGGCAGCCGGCTCATATGCGCACAAGGTATTGCCGCCGGCAATGGAAAAGGTGGCATCTAAGGGGCAAGCCTCGTTGGTACAGCCGCTCATGGTGGCAATAGCGCCGCTGCAAAAATACCGTGTGCCCTGGTTATCTATATAGATGGCGTTGCCGTCTATATAGGGCAGTTCGCTGTTTTCCAGAGAGTAATAAACCGTGTGCGTTCCTTTCAAATGAAAGGTGCCATTCCAATATACATTGCACCATATTGAGTTGTCGGCATAATCAAATGCCATACGTCTGTAAGGAGCATCCTGATTTGAAAAGATTTCAGCCGGTAAGCCGCCGCCGGGAAACCGGAAAACCTTATTCTCGTTTGACACATAAACATCATGCGAAATGGTATCGGTAACAATGTCCCGCACATTCATAGAAGCATCAATTACCTCCCATAAATTGGTTTGCAAATTTAACCTGCCCAAACCGTTGTCGGTGCCTGCCCAAACCATGTTCTGCGAAACACAAAGCGCATTAACCAATTGCGAAAAACCGGCAGGCAACGGCACAGCAGACCATGTTCCACCGGCATACTTACCCAAACCACCGGGTGTGGCAGCATATAAAACGCCTGAGTTGGTATGGCAAAAGTCACTGATGTTGTTACTCGGCAAGCCGTTTGCTGTGGTGAAAGATGACAATGAAGTTTGGCTTTGTGCAAGGGGCATGTAGAATACCCCATCCTGGCAGCCAACCCAAACTGTGTCTGCATATACCCGCACTACATGCCCCAACGGAACCCAAAAATGCTCCCAACTGCCGTCTGTTCTATGCACTGTTAACTCTGAATCGGTTGCAAAATACAGGTTGCCGGCAGCATCTTTGCACACCTCTGAGCAACGGGAATATGGCACTTGGTTTCCTTGGGTAAAGTGCGTGGCAACCCATATATCGGCATTTCTATCCAATCGGTACATCCCGTCTCGGGTGCCAATCAATACATTATCGTTCTCATCAACCACTATAGTACTGGCTAATCTCGCATCTATAGAATTAAGTCCGTTTATATGATTCACAAATGAAGACCCGTTCCACTCAAAAATATCCAGATTTGTTGCAATCCAAATATGTCCATCGTTGGTAAATGCCACGGCTCTTACCGGGTTATCATAAAAAGTATTCCATGTGTTATTGGCAAGATTTAAGGAAGCCACCCCCTGTGTGCCTGCCACCCAAACCGAATTTCCATCAGGGGCAAATACAAAATCATCTTTATAGGTTGATGACAGTGGCAGATTGGTATCTGCGTATTCAACGGTGTCTATACCATTGTATTTTATTATTTTTCCATGGTCCCAAAGCCAAAGAAAGCCGTTGGATGCTGTCATGCAAGTCCAAAAGTTATTGGTCCAGCCAATGGCAGAGAAATCGGTTAATTGTCTGGTGGGAATATACATTTTATCAAACCCCCAATTGCAAGAAGTCCAGACAGTAGCGGTTGAATGATCTATCGAGAGACCCCAGATTTCATCGCCATGAAAGTAGCCGTTATTGGCAAAATTTTCCCATACATTTGTATTGCTGTCAAATCGGGTAAGCCCGCCGCCAGAACCAATCCACAGCACGCCCGGCGCTTCTAATTCAAGGTGGTAAATGGCCATTGATTGCAACCCCGAGTTGAGCGCAGAAAAATATGTTTGATTACCCGTTGTTTTGTGTACTCTATATAACCCGTTGCTGGTAGCAGCCCAATAAAAGTCGCCATCTGAAAGGATGTCAAAAACAGCATTGTCATAACCTATTTGGTTCCATACAGGTGTGCAGTTTTGTATAAGAATTTGGTTGCACAGGGTAGCACTGCCGCAATTACCGCTGCTGGTTGTAAGGCAAACGGTATAATTGCCTTCACCGGCATATACATGAGACGGATTGGGAAGAGATGACTGACTGCCATCGCCAAAGGTCCACAAATAGCTATAATTGCCTGCTTCTACATAAAACTGGCAAAACAAACCCGATAAAGAATAGGTAAAGGCAGGTATAAGTACTGCATTAACCACAAAATTTTGAGAACTGACAGACGAGCAAGAGGAACCTGCATAAGTTGTAAGGCTGATATCAAAACTGCCCGAACCGGTAAAGGTAAATTCAAAAACAGGGTTGCTACTTGCCAATACACCGTTTACCCGCCATTCAATGGCTGATGCACCTGTGGCGGCAGCGGTAAAAGTCACCACATCGTTCTGACACAAAACCGTGCCCGCTGAGTTATAGGTGAAGGAAGCCTGTGCGCTGCAACAAGAGGAGTTGTTGAAAGCGGCATTGGCATTCATGCGTCCATTGGCAACACACTTACCCAACAAAGCAGGTGCAGCATCGGCATACTGAATTAACAGGTTTTTTACAGATGCGTAATTCAGGCTTGAGCAGTTTGCCCACAACATGGATGATAACCCTGTAACAAAAGGCGCCGCCATGCTTGTACCCGAATTTGGAGCATAAGAACCCGAAGCAACAGTTGAAAGGATACCTACACCGGGAGCAAAAATATCTACACCCGAGGCTCCGTAATTGCTGAACGAAGCAGGCATATCGGTAATATTGGAAGCGCCAACAGATACAATGTTGTCGAGGTTATAGCTTGCGGGGTAAAATGGGGTAACATCAATATTCAGGGCATCATTGCCGGCCGCGGCAACAAATAAATGCCCCAGGGTTTGTGCCGCAAGCAGTGTTTGATAAAGGGAAACCGAATAAGAAGCGCCGCCCCAACTATTGTTGCTTACCTTAAAACCGTTGGAAACGGCATAGTTAATGGCAGCAATGGCATCGGAAGTATAACCACTGTTCTGGGCATTAATAAACTTCAGAGGGGCAATTTCGACACTGTTGCAAATGCCGGCCACTCCAATACTGTTGTGCTGCGCACCAATGATACCGGCAACGTGGGTGCCGTGGCTGCCGTTGCTATCGTCCATAGGGTTATTATCGTGGTTTACAAAATCCCACCCCACAAAATCATCGGCAAAGCCGTTGCCATCGTTATCAATGCCGTTTACATCGCCTATATCAAATTGCCATGTATTACCAATTAACTCCAATACATGCCCGTCTCCGTCGGCATCTTCCCCAAGGTTCTGCCAGATATTGTTCACTAAATCGGGGTGTTTCCAATCTGTTCCGCTATCAATGACAGCCAAAGTGCCACAAACATGGGCGGGAAGCAAATCTGCCTTTACTTTTGGGAAACCCCATTGCTGATTGTAAAGCGGGTCTGATGGCATAATTGCCGGGGCAAAGGTAAAATCGGGCTCGGCATAATAAAGCCCTGCAATCAGCCGGCTATTGATAATATCGGCAATTTCATGAACATCAGTTCTGCTAATGCCATCAATAACTATCCCATCTCCGGAAATGCGCCACAACTCAATAACCAGTTCCTGCCGGACAGAAGAAATAAATCTGCGTTCTATTGGATGCAGTAAAGCCATAGCATCAGCTGCGGCAGCCTCTTTCTGCACAGTAGTACCTGAAAAAATCATGAGCAATGCATCTTGCCGAAAATTTTGGGACTGACCAAATAAAAATAAATGCAGAAACAAAAAACAAATGGCAAAGGCCAGACGGGGTAAGAAAGATAAAAGTTTCATAGCTGCTTGCTTTTTTTTAATGACAATGCAAAGATACAGTACCCGAAATAAACCAAAAAAAGACTTTGCGCGGTTTGTGAAGAAAATTACAGACATATACAAGCGTTGCAGCAAAATTATTCTATGTGCAATTGCTTTATTTTAAAGACATTTCATTAATTTTGCAGCATTGAGATTTCAATGCTGCCTGTGAATTTTTACTTCTTTAAAAACCTGTAAATAAATTCAAAAACAATGAAGAAAGACAATAAAAATGACAAAAAAATGACAAAGGAGGATGAGATTAACAAGGAAAAAGCCGAAAAATTACCTGTTTTGAGCAGCACCCAATTTTATAAAATATTTTTACAACTGAAACAAGAAGACAAAGAAGTTTTCCATAAATTTCTGCTTTCACCCTTTTCCTCATTAGGGAAAAAAAGCAGTGATTTGTGCAGTAAGATAGTAAGCATAATAACAGATGGCACTTTAAAAAGTGAGTTAGCTATACAGCAAAGATTTGAAACACTGATAAGTAACCACAAAATTACCCCTGTAAATGCACGGAAATACAATTCGCTGCTCTATGAACAGCTAAAGCGCTTTTTACTGCATTTGAAAATTGGACAACAAAACAACTTGACCAACGACTTGCTTGCCATAGATGCGCTGCTGGAATGGCCGGAACTAACTAAATTGACAGACGATGAAATAACCACAGCCGACAAAAAAATTTCTTGCGAGATTGGTTGCTTGTCATCTTTAATTTTTTTGTCGATGAAATAACCACAGCCGACAAAAAAATTAAAGATGACAAGCAACCAATCTCGCAAGTTGATTTTCAAAATGCCTATTTAGTAGAATATATGCGCTACCGGCACAGTATGAAGGAAAATCTAAGACATAAAGAGGCCATGGTAATGCGGATACAGTTAATGAGAAGTTTAGACACTTATTATATTGTACAAAAATTGCCTTTTCTTTTAAGCTGGTGGTCGGCTAAATATACCTATAACGTTAGTGACCAAGAGGTTGAAGATGTAAGAAAGCATACTGACTTTATTTTTTCAATGATAAAGAGGCAAAACCTGCTGTCAAACAAATATATAAACCTTTTTTATCAATGCATAAAATTGTTTAAAGAGGAAGAGGAGAAAGGCAACACCTATCAGGACTATGAAACACACATTGAGCCAACTATAAAAAGCGAAATAAACAAGTTTCTTGGTGAAGCCGAATTGAACATTTTCATTCGCGGGCTATTAAACTATTTCATTTACCTGGGAAATTTTGATGCGACAGGCTTTTGGCAGGATACTGACCGATTAAGGCAGTTCAGACAAGCGGAGGCCGAATTATATAAAGTGGCAATGAATTACAAGGTATTTGAACTGCCCGGGAAAATTGATGTTACAAGTTTTAAAAACATCATTGCGGCGTTTTGCAGAGCCGGCAGAACAGGAGATGCAGAAAAGTTAATTGCTGAATGCAAGGCTTTCAATTTAACCGACAATTGGAAGCAAGCCATAAATTTTTGTGAGGGGCTGATCAATTTCACAAAAGGAAACTATAGACAGGCTTTTGCTTTATTTGGAATGGCAAACAAAACACTTTCAGAAAAAAACGACTTCAGGAGCATATTGCAAATTAGAAAAATGAGATTGAAATGCTGTATAGCGCTGTTTCATATTGAAGGCAACAATGACATTGATGATACACCAAATTCTAAGAAGGAAACAATCTCAAGCTACATTGAAAGGGAGATAACCAGTTATAGGGAATTTATCAATCATACCCATAAAACAGATTTTGAAAAAAACAAAAAGGTTTTAGATTGCCACAATGAATTTATTAATTTAACAGAATGTGTTTATAAATATAGTGCAACTTTTAAATGGAAGGACGATCTCAAGAAAAAAATAAAGGAAAAAGCAGCCACCCTTTTTTTAGTTGATAAAGAATGGTTTATGGAGTTAGCAACCAAAAAGTCCGACATGGCAAGAACAAGGTAACGGTCACCTGCCGCCCTTTTCAGAGGGGTTGTACAAGAAAGCACAAAAACTACCAAAGCATCCTTGCCCTATCCCTGTCGAAAAAAAGGTAGTGGGTTAATTGGGTTAAATGTTGCATCTTTGCGTTTATTTAAACATGCATAATCGTAAAATCTGGTACATCAAAACATTGACATGCCCACATTGTGGAAGCAATAATCTGACCAAAAATGGTCACCGCCCAAATGGACCCGGCGTTGGCGTTGTAATAACTGCAAAAAGAGTTTTCAATTGGATTACACCT
>MTCR01000101.1 GCA_002212725.1 Sphingobacteriales bacterium TSM_CSM
AAGTAGCAACATAGCGGCAGGGGTGTTGCGCCTGATAGCAACGGCGTTGGTCGAACGGATACGTATAGGTTGCATAACGTGCACCGGCAAGGTTGCGCAAGCCGTCGGTTATGGGTTCTTGTAAAAAATCGGCATATATTGCCGGCGTTTCGGCGTATTTTTCATTGGCAATATCCATCATCATTCGCGTTAGCAGTAATTGGCGGTAAAGTCCGGTAAAGTGCAATTTAACCAGTTCATACCCCCTCACCACCCACGGAATACCGCTTACCTGCCGTACCGACCTTGCCGAAATATCATCGCGCTTGCTCAAATGCCGCAAGTGGTTTTCCAAAAACAGCAGGTACTGGTTAGATACTATGGCAGTGGTATCGTTAAAATTATAGGAAGCAGCAAACCGGTGGTAATCATCCATCAAAGGGTCTTCGGTGGTAAAATAGTAGGCACTCAATCTGTTTGCCTTGCGGTATTTCACTTCGGCCAATATCCAATTTACAAATTCGGGCGGATATGTTTGCTTGCTTAGCCCATTCAGTACAAATTCCCGCTCAAGAATGTTGCGGTCTTCGCAAAAAGCAAAATAATCTTGCCGGGTGGTATATTGTCTCTTACTTCTTGCTTCATTGTCGGTATCTTCGGGACTATACCTTTGCTGAAATGCAATTAACAAATCATTGCTCAGAGCGCCTGTGCCATTTGCCTGAGCGCTCTGCACAATATCCGAGTAATCAAAATTGAGCAGGAGCATATCGCCCGGAGAGATAAACAATTGTAAGGTTTTTCCATTAAATTCCATCATTACCGGCAGCGGCTGCCTAACCGGTAAATTAAAACGATAATATCCCTGTTCGTCTAATGTTACTTGTACCAAATCGTCATTATTAAGCAGGTTATCGGGATATACTTTAATTGCGTTTGGCAGGTAAGCGTTGCTGCTGCGGTCTAAATTAAACAACTGGTTTTCTACCTTGCCATATACCACAGCTTGACCAATTAAAGGATTGCTGCCCAACAGGAATAAACAGGCTATAACCGTTAAAATTAATGCTGTCATAACTTGAAGTTTGTAAGAGTGCTAAAACAAGACCCGGATTACAGATTAATATTTCTTATACTAATTTCTTATTTTCTTCAGCTTTCAGAAACACAATGAAAATCAACGCCCGCTACCCGTTTAACTTTACTGCTTAAGATTGCAATTAACATAACACAATATAAACCTAAAAACCTTTCCTATATCCTGTTTTTAAAAATAAAAAAAAACCACAGCTAAACAGGCTGTGGTTTTCTAAACTTAGAAACAGGAGAAGAAGTGACAATCAATATGCTTGTTTTTAAAGGTATTGACAACCGTTACTTTTCAATTCTTTCAATGAGTTTTTGTGTACTCGAATAATCTTGTTTTGCTTGTTTGGCATACTCTATGGCCTTATTTGCGGTGGTTAAGGCCTCTTGTTTTTTACCCATTTTGTACAAAATATAAGCGTAGGTATCGTAATTGTAGTAGGCCGGCGCTTTGCTGATAGATTTTTGCACCCAATCCGATGCTTTTTGCAGTTCTTTCTTTTTACCGGTGTGCAGTTGCACATTCCAAGCCAGGTTATTGAGCAGGTTGGGGTCTTCCACCTCAAACTTGTTTACGTATTGAATGGCATTTTTGACATAGTTTTTCCAGTCTGCAGTACCTTCATAATAATCAAGGGAAGCCATATACACGTATTCATTGGCATTTGGCGAACCCGATTGTTTAATTACGGAAACAACCTGATTAAACAGGTTTTTATCGTGCTTATCGGCAGCGGTACTTACCGATTGAAAGGCTACGCCCACCATTTTATCGGCAACGGCTTTTTGCCCCAATGCCTGTACAAACAAGTCTTTGTTTTTCAACATTAATTCAAATGGTTTGGCATTCATAGCAACGGCAAAGTCGAATACAAACTGTATGTTTTCATTTTTTTTCAGGTCTTCGGGGCTAAGGGCTGCCAGATATTCATTGGCCACATCGTTGTATTCGGGTTGGTTTCCGGCCCAGAGCAACATTACGTAATTGCGCATAAAATCGGCGTTCCGGTTGCCGTTTTTATACTCTGCCTGCATAGCCAGCATGGCTTTTTTATCAAACAGTCCTTTTCGGCCTTCCATAATAAACGGTGCCGGCTGCTGATAGCCCAATGAACGGTAAAGTTCATCGCCATTGGCGTTTATAAACAGAAAAGTGGGGTAACGGTCAACGCGGTAGGTTCGGGCAAAATCCCGGCCTTCCCCTTTTTCCACATCAATTTTATAATTCACATAAAACTTATTGAAAAAGTTCCCTACCTTTTCGTCGGTAAAGGTGTTGGCGCTCATCATTTTACACGGGCCGCACCAGGTAGTATAAGCATCTACAAAAATAGGCTTGCTTTGCTTGCGGGCTTCTTCTTTTACCTCGCTCCAGGTGCCGTGAAAAAACTGTATTCCTTTTTGTTCCTGTGTTTCGGCGGTTTGTGCCTGTATTGCCCAACTGCTTGCCATAAAACAAACAACAAGCATGGCTGCCAATTTAAAATAATTGTACATGGTGTTAATAATTTTGCAAAGATGAAAAACTGAACTTTACGGAGATTAAGACAACTACAGAGGGGTATTTTGTTCAATCATTTCCCAAATTGGGTAATGATTTAAGTGTACCCGGGTGCCAAAAAATATTTGGGTTGCCTGTTCAAAAGAGCGGGTATAGTCAGACACATAAAAGTGGTGGTGGGCCGCACGTTCGCCCGGGTATAGGAGTTGCCGGTTTTGGAGTTGCTTTTTAACCGTTTGCGCAACCGTTTCGGTGGCGTCAAAAATATGTACCTTCCCGTTGTAGTAGTTATTTATGTGGTCTTTTATGATGGGGTAATGCGTACAACCCAAAATAAGTCCTTCTATTTTTTCCAGGCAGGGGTCAGAAAGGTAGTAATCCATAATGGCCTTCATGGTGTGGGCACTGTTAAACATGCCTTCTTCAATAATGGAGGCCAATGAAGCAGCCGCTTTTGCCATTACCTGTACACCGGGCGAAGTGAGCGCAATTTTATGCGGATAAACTCCCGATTTGGTTGTGCGTTGTGTAGCCAATACCCCTACCCTGCCTATGCCCGATTGTTTAACTGCCTCCACAACCGGGTCTATTACATTGATTACGGCTACCTTGCCCGCAACATGCTCCTGCAACAACTCAACCGCTACGGAAGAGGCCGTATTACAGGCAATTACAATTATTTTGCATTGCTGCTGAAGCAGGAACTGGCAAATTTTGACCGAATAACCCTGTATGGCCTCGGCCGATTTCTCGCCGTAGGGCATGTGGGCGGTATCGCCAAAATAAATAATTTGCTCATTGGGCAACGCACGCGCTATACCCTGAGCAACGGTAAGCCCCCCAATTCCCGAATCGAAAACGCCAATCGGATGTATATTTTGTGGCGCAGAAGTGTGCATAGCATTAAACAGGTTGGATGTAAATAGCAACAAGGCTTCCACTTTTGCAGCGAAAGCCTTGGAAAAAAATGGGGCACCCCCGCCTGAATTACTGCAGTTTTGCTTTTACAAAGGCAGTAACATCATCATCGGGAGCAGCAAACAAGGTGGCGCCGACGCTGGTATCAATAATATAATTGTAACCTTTTTCCTGCGCTACCGCTTTAATGGCATTCATTACTTTATCCCGAATAGGGGTGGTCAGTTCGTCTTCGCGCTTCATTAAATCTTGCTGGGCCTTGGTTTGGTCTTGGTCCAGTTCGCTTTGTTTGCGCTGGAAATACTGTTGCTGTTCGTCTTGTTGTTTGGGCGTAAGCTCTCCGTTTTGTACTTTCTGAACAAAAACATTGTACTCATCAACAACTGTTTTTTGCTTTGCTTTTAGCTGCTCCTGAATTTTGTTGGCAAATGTTTCCAGTTCTACCTGAGCGGTTTTCCACTCATTGAGCGAGTTTAACAAATCTACACTGTTGAGGTGTCCGATTTTGGGCTGGGCAAAAGCGGTGGTAAATGCCATGAAACAAAAAGACAAAACAAATAACTTCAAATAAGTTTTCATGCGGGCAATTTTTTACTGCTTGGTTGGGCAATTTTTGTTATAAATGTTAATTAAAAACGCAAAGGTACTATTTATTGGGCGAAACGCCTAATTCTTTGAGTACATCTTCGGTAAGATCGTATTTGGGATTGGCAAACAAAATGGTAACGGTGCTTCCCGATTTGTCTAACACAATGTCCACTTTTTTGCGGCCGGCCACTTTTTCAAGTGCGGCATATACCTGGTCCTGAATGGGTTTTACCAATTCTTCGCGCTTTTTTTGCAAATCGCCGTTGGGACCAAAGCGTTGTTTTTGTAAATCGCGGGTTTGTTTTTCCATATCCACAATTTCTTGTTCGCGTTTGCTTTTGTCGTTCTGACTCAACAATACTTGTTCTGCCTGAAATGCTTTGTAGGCATCGTCAATGTTTTTGTACTTCTGCTGAATTTCCTTGTTCCAGTTATCTACAATGGAGTTAATCTGGTCTTGGGCTTGTTTGTAAGAAGGCAGTTGCGACATTAAACCTTCCGAATCTATGTATCCAACAGTTTGCGCATTGGCGTACATGGCAGATGCCAGTAAAAAAGTGATAAAAATTGCTAATTTTTTCATTTTATTATGTTTTAATGCTTTTATTGGAAAATTTTTACTGTTTACCTGAGCATTACAGTATTTTGCTACACCACTGATAAGACTTTGAGAATGCCGTTTGGTTTAACAAATCGGGCAAAATGCGTTTCTATTATTATTCGGGTTCCATACCAAGCACCACATTAAACCGTCCGCGATTGGAGATGTATTTCCACACACTGCTGTCTTTGGGTAAATCTTTATCAAACCCTATCCCATAGTCGAAGCCCAGTGTGCCGAACATGGGTAAAAATATGCGCAACCCTATGCCGGCCGACCGGTTTACCTCCATAGGGTTAAATTGTTTAAAAGTAGCCCATGAGTTGCCACCCTCGGCAAAAGCAAGGGCAAAAATGGTAGAACTGGGGTTAAGGCTAAGCGGGTAGCGCAGTTCTACGGTGTATTTGGCATAGAACGGGTGCCCCACATTGGTGGTTTTCCGGGTAACTTCGGTTTCGTCGTAGCCTCTCAAAGCAATAATGTCTTTTCCATAGAGGTTAAAGTTGGCAATGCCGTCGCCGCCCAATTCAAAACGTTCAAAAGGCGAGTGTCCGATGTCGGAGTTAAAGTAGCCCATAAGCCCCACTTTTGCTGAAGTGCGCAATACCATTTTTTTGGTTATCGGGGTAAACCACTCGGCTTTAAATTTCCATTTGTGGTATTCGGCCCATCGGTATTTGCGCGAGTCGGAGGCTTCGGCAAAATTGATGTTGGGGCTGAATATGGCCGAGAAGGGCGGGGTTATTTGCAATGAAACAGAAATATTGGAGCCGGAACGGGGGTAAATGGGTTGGTCTAAAGAATAGCGCGACAAAGCAGTAGTTAAACTGAGGTTGTTTGACTGCCCGTTGGTGAGCAAAAAGTCGGAGCGCCAGTTTTGAAGGTTATAACGCTGGTAATTTACCGAAGTTTGAATGCTGAAATTGTCATCGGGCCATTGAAGCCGGCGGCCTAACCCTACCGATGCACCGGTAATATAGAGCAGTTCGCGCTGGCTTTCGCTGAGGTCGGCCACAAAAAAGTTTCGGAAACTTCTTGAACTGAAAACGCTTAGCGTAAGGGCGTTGGGGCGCCTGCCGCCCAGCCAGGGTTCGGTAAATGAGGCATTAAGAGACTGAAACGCTTTACCGGTTGACTGGAAGCGGAAACTCAGGCGTTGTCCGTCGCCGCTGGGCAGTGGTCGCCAGGCATCTTTGTTGATTATGTTTCGAAGTGAAAAATTGTTGAAAGCCACGCCTATGCTTCCCACAATAGTATTGCCGCCCCACCCTGCCGAAAGTTCGAGTTGGTCTGATGATTTTTCGGCAACTTTGTATTCAATATCCACTGTGCCTTTTGCCGGGTTGGGAATGGGGTTAATCTGTATCTGTTCGGGGTCGAAAAAGCCGAGGTTGGCAATTTCGCGCTGTGAACGTATAATGTCTGAACGACTGAATTTATTGCCGGGCAGGGTGCGCAATTCCCTACGTATTACATGTTCGTTGGTTTTGTCGTTTCCGTTAATAATTATTTTGTCTATGGTAGCCTGCGGGCCTTCATACACGTTTATTACCATGTCTATGGAGTCGCCCTCAATGGCTTTTTCAACCGGGGTAATATTGAAAAACAGGTACCCGTCGTCCATATATAACGAGCTGATGTCATTGCCGTTCGGGTCCATTTGCAGGCGGCCTTCGAGCCGTTTTTTGTTATATACATCGCCATTGTTAATGTTTAAAAGTCCATTCAGGTATTCATCGGTATATTTGGTGTTTCCGCGCCAGGATACATCTCTGAAAAAGTATTTATTCCCTTCCTCCACTTTTAAGGCTACGTTAATACTTTTATCATCATAAACATAGGTGGTATCGCTCAGTATGCGGGCATCGCGGTAGCCTTTTTCGTTGTAATAATCAATTATGCTTTGTTTATCTTTTTCAAAATCGTCTTCAATGAATTTAGAAGAAGAGAAAAGTTTAAACCGGAAGATGTTTTCATCTATATAACCCAGCAATTCTTTGGGCGAGATATTGCCGAGCAGTTGGGGAATATTTGCCTTTTTAAGGTCGTTGAAAACGGTGAGGGGTGCTTTTGGATTAAGGCGCATCCGCTCTTTGGTGTCTTTCATTTGTTTTTTGAGGCTGCGGGCGGCTATGGTTTCATTTCCCGAAAAGATGATTTCGTTAATTTTAACCTTATTGCCTCTTGCCACATCGAGTGACAGGATAATGCTGTTGTTAAACTGCGGGTCGGGTGTTTGCTCAATTTGAACCCGGGCATTGAGGAAGCCTTTTTTGCGGTAAAAGTTTAAAATCTGCAGTTCGGTATTGTTTAGCAGGTTTTCGGTTACAATACGGCCGCGCACAAGGGTAAGTTTGTCGCGCAGGTCTTCTTCCTCGCCTTTTTTAACCCCTTTAAAATTGTACTTCGACAACCTGGGGCGTTCGGTCAGTTTTATGTCAAGGAAAATTACATCATTAATAATTCGGGTTGCCCAAATTTTCACATCAGAAAAGAGTCCTTGTTTCCAAAGGGCTTTAATGGCATTGGGTATATCATCGCCCGGAATGGAAATCTGGTCGCCAATGTTTAACCCGGTGTAAGACAGCAACACACTTTCGTCAACAAATTTGGTTCCGCTTACGGTAATGCCGCCCAATTCGTAGGTTGCAGGTTTATCGTAGCTTATGAGCGGTGTTACCGCTGTGGTATCTTGTGCTGCAAGGGGGGCTGCACAGCACAGCAGCAGGGCAGCAAACAGCAGGGCGCGGGCGGTAAAGTTGCTGTTTTGTTTTGTAATGCCGGCGCAGATTAATGGCAGGCGTTCAGTAATTGGTGAGTAAACTGCCAGCATGTATTGGTTATTGTTAAAACTAAAGGTTTTCATGGTGAGCCGTATAAAAGAGCAGTTGCTGCAAGGAGGTTAAAGTTTTAAAAGAGGGGCAAAGTTACAACAACATTTGCAAGTATGGGTATGGTAGCATGAATTGTAGCATCAGCGGGGTAAAATCATGTACATAACGGCATAATGCCTGTTGCTATTGCTATGAGGGAGCAGGCAGGTTTTGTACGGCAGAACCTGCCGAAGGTTATTGTTCGGTGGTATTTAGTTTACCAAACCGGCGGTCGCGCTGCTGATAGGTGCAAATGGCATTGTACAGGTCATCTTCGTCAAATTCGGGCCAAAATTTTTCGGTAAAAAACAGTTCGGCATAGGCTATTTGCCAGAGCAGGTAGTTGCTGATGCGTTGTTCGCCGCTGGTTCTTATGAGCAGTTCGGGGTCGGGCATGTAGTTGGTTGACAGGTTTTCCGATATGAGTTGTTCATTAATGTCATTTACCGTTATCAAACCGCTGCTTACTTTGGTGCATATTTGTTTTACGGCTTCGGTTATTTCCCACCTTGCGCTGTAACTAAGGGCAAGCGTAAGGGTCATGCGGGTATTGTTTCTGGTAAGTTCCATGGCATCTTTCAGTTCGCGCAGGCATTTTGGAGGCAACATTTCGAGGTGGCCAATTGCTTTAAGGCAAATGTTGTTTTTATTCAGTTGCTTTGTTTCTTTGCGAATGGTGTGCACCAACAGTTCCATGAGTGCATTTACCTCAAACGAAGGCCGCCCCCAGTTTTCGGTAGAAAAGGCATAGAGCGTAAGGTATTTAACCCCCAATTGTGTACAGGCATCGGTAATTTTGCGAACGGTTTCCACCCCTTTGTGATGCCCGAAAACCCGGTTTTTCCCCTGCTTTTTTGCCCAACGGCCGTTGCCGTCCATAATAATGGCAATGTGTGCCGGCAGGCGCTGCAAATCAATTTGTTCTTTGTAGTTCACGGCTGGTGTGTGGTAAAATGCGTTTATTATACCCTGTGTTGTTTTTTTTCTTATTGGTTGCAAAGGTAGTTGATTATTTAAACATTTTTTCTGCTACCCCTGTCAGAGCGCTTAAAAACAGTCCTTTTGCAAGAGGCTGTATGAAATGTACCGGTGGTTGCTTTTGGGGCTACTGTTTTTTTTATTGCTTTGTGTTTCGCTTGTTTTTTGGATAAGATATTATTTTAACCGCAAAGTTCGCAAAGTTTTTTGCAAAGCCCGCAAAGGAATTAGCGCTCATTTGCAAGGGAATATGTGCTCATCTCCCTTTTCGTACAGCTTCTAAGGTCAAAATGCCGGTTCGCATTGCTGGAACCGGCATTTTGTGTTTATTCACCATACGGCGGGGCTACTGTATTACCACTTTTTGGTTGTGGGTTTGTGTGCCTGTGGTAACAGAAAGCAGGTATATGCCTTGTGGCAGGTTTGATGCATTTACGGTATGCGTAATTGCGCCGTTTACCATACCCAGATTTTTGTGATACAGCAGTTTACCCGCAACATCGAACAGGCGTACCTGATAAGTTGATGCAATGGGCGAAGCAATTGCTACCACAAAATTGCCCTTGCTGGGATTGGGCACTACATTTGCCGAAAATGTATTTTGGGAAATATTGTTTCCGGTCTGGGTACAAAATTCGTAGTTAATGGTAATGGGTTTGGGAGTTCCGGTACAGATAAAATCGTGTTCTTTTACTTCCCAGTCGTAAAAATAGTAGTAGTAATAGGCATCGCCGGCGGGGTCGTCGTAGTTGGAGCCTTTAATTGACAATACGCCGGGTACGGTGTAGGGGTAGATTACACCGCTGTTATTGCGATACATAGAGGGGTGTTCGGCCGTGCCAAATTGCATATCGGTTCCAACCGGCACTTCAAAATTGAGGGTCACACGGCTTTCGCCATCGGGCACCATAGCGATAAGTTCCTGCAACACAGTTCCATCGCTGTTGCGCAACTGGAAGGTGCGGTCGCCTGCGCCTGTTGCATACACTTTTACAGATTGGAGGGTAAACTCTTTGTAAGCATCAAAAATAAGATACCCGTTGTATATGCTTGAGTTTAAACCGCCGCCGCCAAAAGTATTGTCGTGCGGCTGGTTGTAGTATTGCAACCCTTCATATGTGCGTGTATTTTGGGCATAGAAGGTGGTGGTTTGGGCAATATTGGGTGTAACAAAGGGGTTGCCGGTATAAACAGGTGTGGTGGCATCGGGCGAGTCGAACCAGTTAATTTCACCTTCGGCATTTGCGGTAAGAATGACAGGTGTTGGCTGGCAAACCACTGTTTCCACATCGGGCACAATTTCTTCAATATCGGCATCGAGTACGGTAACCTCAAATGGCTGCGAAACCAAATTGTAGCAGTTGGAAATCACATTTACATAGTAGGCTCCGGGTTCGGTTACGGTTATGGTTTGGGTGGTTTCGCCCGATGACCACAGGTAGCTTTCGCCGGCCAGTGCTTGTAACTGTACACTTTCGCCTTTGCAAAAAGTGGTGGGTCCGTTGGCTGCAATAAGGTTGGCCGGTTCAACGCTTTGCTCGCTAAGGGTAATGGGCACGGCCATAACGTTGTTGTCGTCATTTACCTCTACAAAGTTGTTATCGGGGTCAACTACTACTACCAAATAGTAATTGCCGTTGCAAACACCTTCGGGAATGGTAATACCCATTCCATCGAGGTAATAATGGTAAATATCGGTAAAACCGGCCGAAATGCCCTGGTCAAAACCACAGGCATATTCGCCCCCGCCCAGGCCATAGTTAACCTGATTGGCGCTGGTCATTACCTCCCCGTTGTCATCTACGCAATAGCCGTTATAATAATTGCACGAACCGAAATCCATTAAACAAAAGCCGGTTTTGGCACCCTGCGCCACTACGGGCCATTGCAGCGGGTCGGTTACGCCATCAATGGGGGTGCGAATGGAAAAAACGCACCAGTCATCAACGTGCATGTGGGCATGGGTAGGGTGGTAAGTCATGGAATTTGCCCAACGGTCGTACTGCACCATGGCATTGCCTTCCTTTCTATATACTTTCTGCTTAATAAGCTGCCGCGGGTAAGTGCCATCGGGGCAAGTGCCACTCATGCCGCCGGGGCTGTAAATGGTATCGGTTCCGCAAACATAGTAATCGGTGGCCAAAATTTGCAGGGGCCCGTAACCAATATTGGGAGTTGCCACCGATATGCGCAACTCACCAAGGGTTTCGGGGTTATTGGCAGCATCCAGCAACAATTCCTCTGTTACCTTTAAATCGGGATATAAATTACAAGTGTCCACACCATTGGGGCAAAGACACGAAGTAGCATTGGTAGTGGTGCATTGCGCCCATACATTAACCGCAGCCAGCATAAAAAACAAGGCAAGAAGCAAATGTTTCATGTTAGGGTATTTACAAAAAATGGGGGTTGGAAAAAATGGGGTAAATCGATGCAATATTACTCTTTTTTTTTCAAATCCTTTAGTTGTCTTGGGTAGTTGCCGTCATTTTGTCTGTTAATTTTGGTTTTGTGCAATTTTTTTGCCCCATAACACAAGAAATTTTATCCATGCGCTTTTTTTTGTTTAAAATTAACCATACATTTGTACTATCTGCCATTATCTGTATTACTTAAATTTGCAAGATTGTGAACAAAGACCGAAATTACCACCAACGCAGTAATGACGACAGTGTTTTTTCTGTTCGTTTAAAAGCCGGAAAGCGCCGAACGTATTTCTTTGATGTAAAAAGCAGCCGTTCAAATGACTATTACATTACCATTACCGAAAGCAAAAAAAAGCCCGATGGCGATGGCTATGAAAAACACAAACTGCATTTGTACAAAGAAGACTTTAACCGCTTTATAGAAGCCATGCAGGAAGCCGTTAACCATGTGAAAAACGAGTTGATGCCCGATTACGACTTTGATGAGTTTGACCGAAACCGCGAACAATATTACAACGAGCAGGATGAAAAACCATTAACCGACAACAGCTCTAAAAAAATACTGACCGGCAAGAAAACCGAAGATGCTCCCAATGCCGGAAACGAAGAAAAAGAGGACGACCTGAAGTGGGAATAAATACTTGAATGCGCCAATTCAATGTAAATGCTGTAAAAAGAGGAACCCATTGTGCAACAACCAATGGGTTCCTTTTGTTTTTTTAACCATTTTTAACGCATTTTGCACTGTCTAAGTTGTTGCTTTGCGTGTTTATCTTAGCAAATAACTTTTGCCAATACAATAAAGGCAGTTTTTGCCTTGTTGTTGAATCTGAAAATTACACAACCCAATAGCATGACCTTTATTGCCTGCAACTTTTTCACCTGCCGTTCAGGCTGCCGCCCGCCAAAATCCGGCGCTTTTTTTGTACTGCTACTGCTTGCCGCCGGCCTGTTGCTGCCGGCACAAGCACAGGTAAAACTGGTTGGCGCAGCCCGAAAATTAGATGAAAACCGCTACCGCCTTACCCGCGAACTGCCCTCTACTGCCGGCGCCGTATGGGCCGAAAGTACCATTGACCTGAACGATGCTTTTGAAATAAATTTTGATGTTTTTCTGGGCTGCGGCAACAACAATGCCGATGGCGTGGCTTTTGTACTGCAACAAAAAGGCACCAAAACGGTAGGGCAAATTGGTTCGGGCATTGGTTACAAGGGCATTTCACCCTCATTAGTCATAGAATTTGACAACTACCTGAACGAATTTGAGAGCTTTTTCCCCTCTGCCGAAACCCATGTGGCCATTGTAAAAAACGGCGATAATGACCACCTTACCGGAAACACCCTGGCCGGGCCGGTGGTAATGAGTCCGCAAAAAGCAGGCAGTAAAAGGCAATGCAAATACCACAAGGTTAAAGTAAGCTGGGAACCTGCTTCGCAAACCATAGAAGTGTATGTAGATGAAGTACTTACCCTTTCATGGGCAGGAGATTTGGTAAACAGCGTTTTTAACGGCAAACCCGATGTATATTGGGGCTTTACCGCCGCAACTTCCAAAACCCGCATTAACGCACAGGGCGTTTTGCTTAAATTTAAGCCGCTTACCGTAAACCTTGCGGCAACAAGTCCCAAATGCGCAGGCAGCGGTAAAGAAGGAACCATAACCGCAAAGGTTAAAGGCGGCATAGGTAAATACACCTACAAGTGGTCTAACGGCGCTACTGCCAAAAACCTGAACAACCTGCCCGCAGGCTCTTACACCCTTACCGTTACCGATAACTGGGGCAACAAAGCCACCGAATCGGTTGTGGTAAAAGAACCCGCCCCGCTTCAAATTACCGATGTGGTTAAAATTGGGGCAAACGAACTATATAACTGGAAAGGCAGCGCCACCGGCGGCACACCACCCTACAATTTCCGTAAAGGTTATGCCATACTTTCGGGCAGTGTGGTCAATACCATTACCGAAACGGGATTTCAAAACCATAGCAGCCAGGCAAAAAAGATATATGAAAACGAAAGCGCCGAAACCGTTCAAGCCGCCATCAACAGCGCATCGGCTCAAAACCCGGTTGCTGTAACAGGGTTTATTACCGCCACCGATGCCAACGGTTGCAGCATTACCCAATACCTGCCCTTTACCTTTCGGAAATACCCCCTGCCACAACCGCCCGAACCGGTTGCGTCTATTGCAGCCCTGAAAATTGACACGGATAGTTTGCTGCAACAGCCGCCAACACCCGATGCGCCACCTGCCGTGCCCGATATTGCTGCCAATGCTGCCACAACCCAACCTCCTGCAACTTCCACCGACTTAGACAATGTAAAATTAGTTTACACCGAAAGAAACGTGCCCGCCACGCTTAACAACAGAGCCGTAAAAACCGGTAAACGCATTGTTATTAACAGTGAAACGGTAAACCTGTCTGTTTGGGACGATGAGTATGACGACGGCGATACCATTTCTATCTACTACAACGGCGAATGGCTGCTGCGCGAATACCGCCTGAAAACCAAACCCTACCATATTACCATACAAGTTGACCGGAACGCCGACAACTACCTTATATTATATGCCCACAACGAAGGCAAAAGACCGCCCAACACCGCCGCCGTTACCATTGACGATGGCAAGAACACCCGCCGCGTAGCCCTCAGTTCGGGGTTAAACTACTGCGATGCGCTTAACTTTAAGTTTAAAAAGGAATAGCCAATAGCGGTAATAAACCCATGCAAAAAAATATTGCACTAAAATTTGGTAAATTGTAACAAGTAATGTAGATTTGAGGCTGTGCTTAAATACAGTTTTGTTTTGCAACATTTAAAACCCTAACCTTTAACCAACTGCAAGAACGTACCAATGGACAGTCATTGCTGAAAAAAACGAACAAAAGGTGCGTAAGATTGTAGTTGGCCGACACCCGCGATCGACAGCAGTGTAATTCAGGCAAAAGAAAAAGAACAATTTCACAATAAAAATTTGTTGACAACTTGAATGCAGAAAAATATACAATTCACATAAAGGATTTACCTTTGCCAATAATCGTCAAAACGTAAAAAATCAAGGTTATGATGTTCACTGAACAGATAAAACAGTTAAGAGAACAACTACAATTACCGCAACGAAAGTTAGCGGAAGCATTAGACATTGATTCTGCGATTTATTGCAAAATCGAAAAAGGTGAACGTAAAGCAATAAAGGAACAAGTTATTATTATAGCCCGAATTTTGAAAGCAGATAAAGAAGACCATTTAAGTTTGTGGCTCGCCGACAAAGTAACAGCTGTAGTTGGCGATGAAAAGAAAATTACTGAAAAAGTGTTTAGCATTTCGAAGGAGAATATAAAAAGTTAGCAATAATGAACCAAAATAACTTTCACACCATAGAATCCTTCGTTAGCAAGGCATTTGGCAAAAACATTCAATTATTGCCAAGTGTTGATGAGTTGTTTGAGATTGAAATGGCTTATTTGGAATATAATTGCTTGTCGAAGGAGGAGCTATTGGAACGTTCAGCATTCATAAAAACAATTGACAATCAATATACTAATCATTATTTGCTTTATTCAAACTACAACGAAAGAATAAACGAAAATCGCTCGGCACAAACGTCAGCCTATTTTGAGGAAGGTCAATTTTCTACGGGATATGCAACACATGGGTTGTTCCCTTATCGTGGCAAATTCCACCCGCAACTGATAAAAGGATTGCTCAATATTTTAGGCGTTGAAAAAGACGAAACCATTTTAGACCCAATGGCGGGCAGCGGAACAGCAAATATAGAAGCGGCTTTGTTGGGAATAAATTCCATTGCATGCGATGTGAGTCCATTTTGTCAGTTTATGATAAAAGTTAAACACGAATCTCTGACGATTAACCCTAACTTATTGGAAATTACGTCTTTTGATTCTAAAAAACTATTCGACTATTTCATGAAAGGAAATGTTTTAAAACGCATTGCAGACGTAGAAAATAGCGAAAAACAAAAAATCTACAATCTTGCATTTTTGGCTTGGTTAGATGCTTTGGGTTATTCAAAAAGGGTTGTAGGGTCAAATCATGATCAGCTGTTTGAGAAGGTTTTACCTCGCTACATTGAAACTGTAAAATCGACTTTAAAAAATTCATATTTCAATCAAAAAACAATAGGTAAAGTCGAAATTTTAACTGATTCGGAAGCATTAAACATTGACTTGCCAAATGAAAGTGTTGATTGTGTAATTACTTCACCACCCTATTCGTTTGCAATTGATTATGTGGAGAATGATAAAGAACAATTAGAGTTTTTAGGGTATAATACTAAAGAATTGAAATCAAAATTAATCGGTTTGAAAGGCAAAAATAAGACTGAACGTTTGAATGCTTATTTTGTAGATATGGACAAAGTTTGTTTGGAAATATCAAGAGTTCTCAAAAAAGGTAAATATTTTGCAATGGTAATTGGTTCAAACACAAATCAAACAGGCGGAATACGATTGGAACAAACAATTATTGAATCCGCAAAAAAATACGATTTACCTTTGATAAAATCTATTCTCAAACCAATCAAAGGCATGAGAAACATCATGAAAGATGAATATATATTGATTTTTAAAAAAATATAAAATGAAAAGCATAGAAGATAAATTCTTGACTGTCATTCAGAAAAATACTTTTTACTTTTTCAATCAGAAATTTGAAGAAGGATATGAAGGCTATATTAATTCCCTGAAAGAGACTTTGTTAATTGTAATGAACAAAGTTGAAACAGAAGGATTGAAAAAGGAAATTTTTGAATTGTTGTTGAAAGAAAAGGAAAATGGATTACGTGCATTACTCGCTCTTACAGGATTTTCTAATGAATATTTAAAGCGATTAACAACTATAATCCGCATTGTAGATGATGCTGAACTCAATACGCTTGTTTTCAAGGAAAAATGGTATGATGAGAAAAACCCCGACAATATTCAAGAATGGTCTGATAGTACAATTTTAAAGAAAATTCAGACAAATGAATATTTCCGTAAAGGATTGGTAAACATATTCTTTGAAGGGGCTTCGATTCCATTTTTGGCAAACACAATTCCGCTTTTTGAGCTGAAAAAATTGAGTATTTCAAAACTCAAATTTGAAATTCCTGAATTAATTGACACGATTATCCGTTACAAAGAAAAAGGCAGTTATTCAGGAATGAAAGGGAATAATCCCGAAACTGTAATTATTGAAATCTTAGAAAAGTTAGGATTGTCTTATGATACAGGCGATTTGACCGAATTAATAAGCAATGCTCCTGACAATAAACGAACAATGGATTTTATTATTCCCAACAAGAAAAATCCGTTAATCATTGCTGAAAGTTCATTTTTAGCAACAACTTCCTCAGGACAAGGCGATAAATCGAAAACCGAAATTTCAATTGACGCTTTGCTAAAAGAACATTATCCAAATGCTGTTTTTATCGGTTTTGTTGATGGCATTGGTTGGTATGTTCGCAAAGGCGATTTGAAACGAATGGTAACAGCTTATGAAGACGTTTTTACTTTCCACAAAGAGGAACTTCAACGATTTGAAAAACTTCTAATTGAAACATTTAAGAAATGATAGACAAATATGTAAATGGAATTTTGCAAGGGGATTGTTTGGAATTATTCAAAAATATTCCTGATAATTCTGTAGATATGACATTCGCTGACCCACCATTTAACTTGCAGAAAAAATACAAAAGTTATCAGGATAATTTGGAATTTCAAGAATATTTGAATTGGTGTGAAAAATGGATTGCTGAAATGGTACGTGTTACAAAACCAACAGGCTCAATTTTTTTACATAATATTCCAAAATGGCTTACATTTTATGCAAGTTATTTGAATAAATTTGCCCATTTCAAACATTGGATTTCTTGGGACGCACCGACTGCACCAATGGGGAAATCTTTACAGCCGGCGCATTACGGAGTTTTATTCTATACAAAAGAAGCAAAAGGTGCAAAAATTAATGAACTTCGCCACCCACACAAACGAGATCGAAAACAAGGTTATTTGTGGAAAGATTACGGCGGAAAAAAAGATTTATTACACCCTTTTGGACCTTTAGTTTCTGATGTCTGGACTGATATTCATAGAATTAAACACAATTCAAAACGAGACCTGCATCCTTGTCAATTACCATTACACTTGATGGACAGATTGATTTTGTTGGTTACTGATGAAAACGATCTCGTTTTAGACCCATTTTCAGGAACAGGCACAACAGCTATTTCTGCAAAACGATTAGGGCGGAATTATATTGGTTTTGAATTAGATGAAAAATATGTTGAAATTTCACAGCAAAAATTGGAATTAGTAAAGCCAAATTATAAAATTGGCACAAGTTGGGTTAGTTTCTACTTGAAAGATATTGTAACTGTCAGAAATAGTGATTGGAATAACCTTCAACAATATTTTGATATTCCGAACCCTATGCGCTCAATTGATTTTCAAAAAACGAAATTAAAGAAAAATGTAAAGCTCCCTAAAGAATTGGAGTTTAATATTCAACCCGAAAATGAAGAAATTGAAAATGATATTAAAGAAACAAATAAAGCTTTAACCTCTCATCCCCAAAATTCTGAATCTTTTGAACAAGTTCCAATGATTGTGCAATGGGACGAACGTAAATAATCAATGGACGATCGCTAACATGAGTTTGCGGAAGTGGCGGTATGGCTCGCAGAAAGAGTTGAGCAAATTTGAAAGTTAGTCGCCCGTGCGAATGGCATGAGCCACCACACCACCATCGCCAATACGTAAACCGTTACCCATACTACCGCAATATAACCAACCCATTACCAGCCGCCGCCGGTTTCCATACGTATCCATCCGACCAACGCCATATTGTTAGATGGGGGTTTGTGTGCCTACCTTTGCGGGGAACAAAATTACAAATTTATGGCACAGAAACAAAGAAAACAGACAGAAGCGCGTATG
>MTCR01000096.1 GCA_002212725.1 Sphingobacteriales bacterium TSM_CSM
GCCGGTGCTTTTAGGTGTGCTGCCCGCTTTGTTGCTCATGCAGGTGGATATTATAACGTAAAAAAGTGCTTAAAAACGTGCAAAGTTAATGTACAACCCGATACTAAACCGAAAAAAAACCGCTTTTGTTCGGGTATGCCGGCAGGCAATTGCTGGTTTGGCAGCCATTTGAACATAAAACATCGCAACCCGCAAAACTTTTGGTGCTGTATATTGTTGTTTGCCTTTGTGCAACACTTTTCCGGTATCACATGCCGTTGCTTTCTCTGTTCATTAAAATATTAACTATAATATCCCTATGCTTCGCATTGCTGTTTTCTGCCTGTTATCCTGCCTGCTTTACAATACTGCCGCCACCGCACAAAACGGACTTATAAAAGGGCGGGTATATGATGCGCTTACCAATGAACCCATACCTTTTGCCAACGTGGTTATACAAGGCACAAGCACCGGCGCCACCACCGATATTGACGGTATGTACCTGCTTCAAAACCTGCAACCCGGTTTGTATAACCTGCAGGTGTCTTATGTGGGGTATAAAACCGCCATGCTGTATGATAACCAGGTAAGCAACGCCCGCCCCCTTACCCTCAACATTGCCCTGGAAGCAGCCGTAGAAGAACTGAAAGCCGTTGAGGTAAGAGCCGACCCCTTCAGTAAATCCGAAGAAGCCCCTGTTTCATTGCGCAGCATCGGGGTAAATGAAATTAAACGCAGCCCGGGCGGCAACCGCGATATTTCGCGCGTGGTGCAATCTTTACCCGGTGTGGCCAGCACCGCCTCTTTCCGGAACGATATTTTAATACGTGGCGGCGCTCCAAGCGAAAACCGCTTTTACATTGATGGTATAGAAATTCCGGTTATTAACCACTTTGCCACACAGGGGTCATCGGGCGGCCCTGTGGGCATGATTAACGTGGATTTTATACGCGAGGTAGATTTTTATTCGGGTGCATTTCCTGCCAACAGGGGTAATTCGCTTAGCTCGGTTTTTGATTTTACCTACCGCGATGCCAATAAAGACCGCCTCTTCTTTACCGCTACCCTGGGCGCCAGCGATGTGGGCTTAACCATGGAAGGCCCTATGGGCAAAAAAACAAGTTTCATCTTCTCTGCCCGAAGGTCATACCTGCAATTTCTTTTTAAAGCCCTGCAATTGCCGTTTTTACCCACCTATAACGATTTTCAGTTTAATGTAAAACACAACATTAACGCTAAAAATTCGCTACAGGTGCTGGGTATTGGCGCCATTGACCAGTTTAAACTTAATTTAGATGCCAACGAAACCAAACAGCAAAAATACCTGCTCAATAATCTGCCCGTTAACCAGCAGTGGAACTATACCACCGGCATTAAATACACGCATTTCGGCAAAAATAACTATACCAACGTAATTGTAAGCCGCTCGCACCTCAACAATTCAACGGTTAAATATGCCAATAACGACGAAAGCTCTGAAAACAACCTCATTATTGATTACAACTCGCAGGAAATTGAAAACAAACTGCGCATTGAAAACATTGCCCGGTGGAAAGGTTTTAAAATACTGGCCGGTGTTAATTATGAACTGGCTACTTATACCAACAATACCTACAACAAAATTGCCCTTAAAGACAGTGTTCTGCTCATAGACTACAACGCAAAGCTAAACGTACATAAATGGGGCGCTTTTGCACAAATAAGCAAAGGTTTTTTGAATGATAAACTGATGCTCTCGGCCGGTTTGCGCACCGATGCCAATAATTATTCAAAAGAAATGCGCAACGTGCTCAAACAGCTTTCGCCCCGAATTTCGGCCTCTTACGCCCTTTTACCCGGTGTAAATGCCAATTTCAACACCGGCATTTACTACCAATTGCCGCCTTATACTGCCCTTGGGTTTCAGCAAAACGGGCAGTTTGTAAACAAACTTAACCAACTTACCTATATAAGGTGCAGCCATTTTGTGGCCGGTCTGGAGTGGGATACCCGCCAAAACTCCCGCATAACTCTGGAAGGATTTTATAAAAATTACAGCCACTACCCTTTTTCGGTAACCGACTCTATTTCACTGGCCAACTTAGGTGCCGATTTTGGCGTAGTGGGCGACGAAGAAGTAACCTCTACCTCAAAAGGACATACCTACGGCGCCGAGTTGCTGCTGCAGCAAAAACTCTACAAAGGTTTTTACGGCATAGTGGCCTACACTCTGTCGTGGAGCCGGTTTGCCGATAAAAACGGCAATTTCATTCCCTCATCGTGGGATACCCGCCATATTGTAAACCTCACCGGAGGTAAAAAATTCAGACGAAACTGGGAACTTGGCCTGCGCTGGCGCTTTTCTACCGGCATTCCTTATACGCCTGTTGATGTGGCTAACTCCTCTTTAATACCGGTGTGGGATGTTACCGGTTTTGGCCTGCCCGATTATAACCGCCTGAACACAGAGCGCACCGCACTGTTTCATAACCTTGATGTGAGGTTAGATAAAAAATGGTTCTTTAAACGATGGAACCTCAATTTGTTTGTGGACATACAAAATATCTACAACTTTGAAAACGAAGGGCCGCCGTTCTTAGATGTTGTGCGCGATGAAGCCGGCAACCCCGTTCCCGATGCAAATAACCCGGGCAGCTACCAAACCTACCTGCTTCAAAATGTAAATGGCAACCTGCTGCCCAATATTGGCGCTGTAGTAGAATTTTAACCCATAAAGCAAGTTTCACTAACAGGCTTACCCCCTGCACTACTTGCAGGGTTGGCTGAACTTGCCAAGCCGCCAAAAGGGTGGAAATATGGCGTTATTTGTTGGTTTTACCGCCCAATTTGGTCAGCACATGGTCAATGGGTTCCCATAGTTCAATTTTATTGCCTTCGGGGTCTAAAATATGAACAAATTTACCATAGTCATATGTTTCAATCGTATCAAGCACGGTAACGCCGTTTTGTTTCAGTTTATCTACCATTGCTTCCAGGTTTTGTACGCGGTAGTTAATCATAAACTCCTTTTTGGAGGGTTCAAAATAACTGTTACCCCTGTTAAATACGCTCCACTGAAGGTAATTTATTTGGTCTGGGTTGTTGGCATTTCTAAACTCAAATACTGCACCGTAGGGGTTGGTTTCCAGCCCAAGGTTGTTGGCATACCAGTCCTTGGCTGCTTCGGGATTGTCTGAAAAAAAGAAAATGCCGCCAATGCCGGTAATTTTTGGCACATCGGTATCGGCTGGTGGTATGGCGTTTTCGGGTTGCTTTGTTTCTTCTTTCATGGTAGTATTGGTGTTTTTAGAGGTGCTGCAACAGGCCAACAAAAGTACTGCAATACCTGCAATGGTTATGGTTTTCATAATAAAGGCGATTAGTACATCAAATATAGGTTAAAAAAAACACTGTTTACGCTGTTCTGCCCATTATTTTATTTTTGGCATGGCGCTGCCGTTTATAAAAAGCAGGAAAACATGGCAAGCGGCAAACCGTTGGGTTAGGTTAAAACAACCCGAAACATAGTGCCACCAACCGGGCTGCCCATGCAAACAAACCCCATTGCCTACGGCATACCTGCCGGAGTAAGAGATTGTACGTGGCCATAAGCCTGCTCCAAATCGGAAATTAAGGTATCGGCATCTTCCAGCCCAATGTACAACCTGATGAGGTTAAAGGGTAACTGCGATTGCACCTGCATATAATTTTGCGAGGTGTAAAGCACACACATAGGAAAAACCAACGACTCATATCCACCCCAGGAACAAGCCAGGATGAAATAGCGCAGGTTGTTGCAAAACGTTTCCACCTCCTCTAAAGTTTGCACGTTCAACTCCACAGAAAACAGACCGCCGCAGCCTTTCATTTGTTTTCGGGCAAGTTGGTGCTGCGGGTGCGAGGGCGAAAACGGGTAATATACTTTTTTAACCCACGGTTGTTGTTCTAAAAAAGCCACCACACGCGCGGTGGTTTCCGATACTTTTTGCAACCGCAGAGGCAGCGTTCGCAAACCTCTTATCATAAGCCACGCATCGTGCGGAGAAATAATGCCGCCCAGGGTCATAAATTCCGATTCAAAAATTTGCTGTACCATTTGTTTGCTGCCGCACAATACACCGGCCACAATATCGCTATGGCCGCCCAGGTATTTGCTGGCCGAGTGGGTTACTATATCAACGCCCATTTCTATTGGGTTTTGGTAAATGGGCGTGGCATAGCTGTTATCTATAACGGTAACAAGGTGGTGTTCTTTGGCTATGCGAACCACAGCTTCAATATCCTGCAGTTCAAAGGTAATGGAGTTGGGGCTTTCCAGAAACAGCAGGCGGGTATTGGGTTGCAGGGCATTGCGGTAATTTTGGGCATCGGTTCCGTCAACCATGGTAGCCTGCACCCCAAACCGGGGTAAAAAGTTGTTGAGCAATTTGTTGGTCCAACTGTAGGGTTTTTGCACACAAACAATATGGTCGCCGGCTTTTACCTGCGATAAAACGGCGGCGGCTATGGCGGCGCTGCCACTGCTAAAAATAAGGGCGTCTTCGGCTTTTTCAAGGGCGGCTACTTTTTGGCGCAGCATGGCAACGGTGGGGTTGCATCCCCGGGTATAAAACGGGGTGTTCATTTCATCTTGCAAAGACCGGCGCATAACCGCTATATCGGGAAAGGTAAAATTGCTGCTCTGAAACACAGGCGGCGATACCGCATAGCGGTATTGTTGGCGTTCTTCGCCCAGGTGGTTAAGAATATAAGATAAATCCATAGTAAGTGGTAGCTTATTAAAGGTAAGTAACAACTTGCAACAGCATTGCCGGTATGGCAAAACGCAGCACTTAGAGATTTACCGGTAAAATCCCTGTGCTGCGTTTTCCCTTAATAGGGCAAAAAGGAAACAGAAATGGTTATATGTTGCAGAACAAAAGGCTTCTTTTTACGCAGGCTTTAGTTAACAACGTATTTTTCGGGATGTTCCCTGAACGCTTTTTTACAATCGGCAGAGCAAAACGGGTAGGCTTTACCATTTACCATGGCAGTATCGGCAATGGTTTCCAAAGACATGCCGCAAACCACATCTTTGGCAACTGCCAGCATTTCTTTGGGCACTTCAATGCCTTTATCTGATGCGGTGCCGCCCATTGTTTTTTCTTCGGCAGGTTGTTGAGTGCCGCCGCCGCAGGCAGCAAAAAAGAAACCGGTTACTAACAAAAGAGCTAAAACTTTTTTCATGTTTCGTGCTTTTTGAGGGGGTGAATGATTGCACAAAGTTACAACTTATTTCGGTTTTTGGAACTTAACCCTGCCTGCCTGCGTTTTTTCCCCTGTATTTGTTTGCTTAACACCGCAAACAGTTTATTTTTAATTATCTGAATACTTGCAACATCATGAGCAAACATACCATAAAAGGACGCGACCTGATAAAAATTGGCTTTTCTGAAGGCCGGGTAATTGGTATTGCCCTGAATGTGCTGGCAGATAAGCAATACAAAAAACAAAGCAAACAGATAAAACTGAATTTACTTGCACAAATCCTTAAATATCCCGAAACGTTTGCCAATCACCCCGATTTTGCGCCTATTGCTGCAGCATTACTTTCGGCAAAACAACAATCGGAGGCAGAGAAAAACCTGCCCAAATTGCTCGATAAACCGCTCGATTTTGCCATTTTCGGGTCACAGTTTATTGAAGAGGCGGCGTTAGACCAAATGTACGTAGCCATGAAACTGCCGGTAACCATTGCCGGTGCGCTTATGCCCGATGCGCATCATGGCTATGGACTGCCAATTGGCGGCGTGTTGGCTACCGAAAACAAAGTAATTCCGTATGGGGTTGGGGTAGATATTGGCTGCCGCATGTGCCTGAGCGTATTTCCGCTACAGGAAGGTTTCATAAAATCGCAACAGGCAAAACTGGCAAACATACTTACCGAAAACACCCGCTTTGGCGGTTTTGAAGTGTTTGACAAACCTATGGATGATGCCGTACTGGAGCGCACCGAGTTTTTGGAAATACCTTTTCTGAAAGGCCTGAAAGATACGGCTTTTAAACAAATAGGCACATCGGGTGGCGGCAACCATTTTGTTGAATTCGGCATTGTAGCAATTACCGAACCCGAAAACGGGCTGAACCTCTTACCCGGCCAATATGTGGGTTTACTGTCGCACTCCGGTTCGCGGGGATTGGGCGCAAAAATTGCCGCTTACTATACCGCACTGGCAAAAAAACAATGCCGGTTGCCCAAAGTTGCCGAAAACTTGGCATGGCTCGATTTGGCAAGTCAGGAAGGTTATGAATACTGGCTGGCCATGAACTTAGCCGGCGATTATGCTTCGGCCTGCCACCACCATATTCATTACCGCATTGCCAAAGCATTGGGCGAAAAACCGTTGTCAATGGTAGAAAACCACCACAATTTTGCCTGGAAAGAACAATTGCCCGATGGTAAAACCGCCATTGTACACCGCAAAGGGGCAACGCCGGCCGGCAAAGGCGTGACGGGCATTATACCCGGCTCTATGACGGCACCCGGTTTTATTGTGCGTGGCAAGGGCAGTGCGCTGGCGCTCAACTCGGCATCGCACGGGGCAGGCAGGCTGCTTTCGCGCAACAAGGCTAAAGAAATGCTTACCCGTGCAGAGGTAAAAAAACACCTGCGGCAACACGGCGTAACACTTATTGGCGGTGGACTTGACGAGGCGCCCATGGCTTACAAAAACATTTTACATGTTATGAACGCCCAAGCCGACCTGGTTGACATTTTGGGTACTTTTTTGCCCAAAATTGTGCGCATGGCCGGCGACGGCGAACCCGAATAATAACCGCGCCCGGCAATTGGGGTAAACGCTTATTGCAATTTTGGAGTTTAATGCTAAAACACTACCTTTGCAGGCATTGCTTTACCCTGTATGCTCCTACCCGACCCTATGAACTACTGGCTCATTAAATCTGACCCCGACACCTACGGCTGGAACGAGTTTGTTGCCAAAGGAACCGATATGTGGGAAGGTGTGCGCAATTACCAGGCGCGCAACAACCTTATGGCTATGAAAACGGGTGATTTGGCCTTGTTTTACCACAGTGTGCTGCACCCGGCCGTGGTGGGTATTGCCCGTGTGGTAAAAGAACACTACCCCGACCCTACTACCGACGACAAACGTTGGGTAGTGGTTGATTTTACCGTAGAACGCGCCTTGCCGCGCCCTGTTACTCTTAAAGAAATAAAGGAAGCGCCACCGCTGGCCAATATTGCCCTTATACGGCAAAGCAGGCTTTCGGTAATGCCGCTAACCGAACAGGAGTACAATACCATTTTGCAGATGGCCGGCCAATAAAAATTTGCTTTTTTAAAAAGCAACTATACGCAGGTTTTGCCCGTGTTGCCGCAGATAGGTACGTATAATGCGCTGCACATCGGGGTTATCTCTGAACGGTATAAGGTATTCCCGCACTACATCGGGCAATTTACTTTCTTCGGTGGCCGTGTTTGCAGGTATGTAGGCAAATCCGGCATACACGTTGTTTTCTATCAACACAACCGAAAGTTCGGTATTGGTTCTGCCTTTGTCAATCAGCAACAGGTTGGGTGCCGGGTAGCTGTATTGGGTTATGAGTTGTGCCATACGGGCATTGTGCTGCGGTACTGTTTCGGGTTGGTCTGCCGGTCCGGGCAAGGCTGTGGTTTCTGTATTATCTGCCACATCGGGCAGGTAAGCGGGTAGTGTTCCGGCAGCATGCCTGGCGTATGCGCCCAATCCGCACAAAGACAAATTCAGTCCAAACTGTGCAGCAGCATACAGCGTAAAACTCAATGCGCGCCATTTGGAGGCAAATTTCATGAGCAAAAAACCTTCGGAACCAAGCGGTGCAATGTTAAATTGCAGGTATTGGCGGGGTTGCCCTTCAATATAAACGCCGTGGGTATATTTTACCCTTCGCTGTGCGCGGTTAAACTTGGGCATATAGCGTTTAATTTCGTCCGATTCCAGCAACAGGGCAATCAGTTCGCTGCCGGTAAGGCGGTATTGCACATCGTAAATGGCGGTTTTCATTTCAAACCTGGAGAAATCTTCCAAATCAGCATTAAAGTGCGAGAGTACACGCTTTTTAATGTCGTTGCTTTTACCAAGATAAATAATGCGCCCTTTATGGTCGGTAAAATAATAAACGCCCATAGCATTGGGCAGTGCTTCAATTTTGGCAAAGGGCAGGTTAATGGGCAGTTTGGCGGCGGCAGCGGTTTGGTGTATGAGGCTTTTATCGGCCGGTTTGTGCAATAAGCGGTTGAGAAAGAGTTTTTCAAACAACTGAGCCATACATATTGCCCGTTGCGGTGCGGTTAAAGAGGGGCTGAAACCAATACCCAAATGCCTGCATATACCCCCTGTTGTTTTGGTTTTAAACTGCACAAAATGTTCTTCGGTCATACGCTTAAGGCAAATATGCTTGCGAACAAACCGCCCGCCGGCCTGCCTGAACTCGCGGCGCAGCAGGGCGTAAGAAAACCGCACATTCATACCCACCAATACCGAGTTGGCACAAAATGCTTCAATTTCGGGGGCAACATCGGCAAATACCGGGGCATTGCAGAGGGTATTGCGGTCTAAGTCCACCAATGCCAGTAAAAAATCGCTCACCGGCGCAGGCGGTTGTATAACCCTGTGCAGTTGGGGGCCAATGCCGTTTTGGTCTATGCGCACCATTGCCACCTCTACCAGATGGTTATGGCGCAACTGGCTGCCCGAAAACTCAATTTCAATAATGGTAAAAGTTGTGCCCATGGCAGATAATTCTGCAAAAATAGCACAAAAAAATGGCTGACAGACACATAAAAAAGGGTAAATTGCGCCTGTTAGTCAAGTATTACCCGTTAAGGAAGGGGTTATGTTTATTTGCCTGTTACTATTGCAGCACAATAAACGTCTTACCGGAGTAATAATTTGTAAAATGCCTTATTTGCACAGGCAGATTTTTGCATAAAAATACACTTGTTATTAGTCCACGTTTATTTTTCATTTTGTTTATGACTTCTTCAAGTACGCACCTGCATACCCGGCAAATAAAGGAGGAAGCCCGAAGGCTGGGGTTTCAGTTTGCGGGCATCTCCAAATCGGGTTTTTTGGAGCAAGAAGCGCCGCGGCTTGAAGAATGGCTTCGCAGGGGATATCATGGCAAAATGGAGTACATGGAGCGGCATTTCGACAAAAGGCTTGATACCACAAAATTGGTACCCGGGTCAAAATCGGTTATTACCCTGCTGTATAACTATTACCCGGCAACGGGGTCACAAAACCCCGATGCACCCAAACTATCGAAATACGCCTGGGGTGAAGATTACCATATTGTACTGAAAGATAAGCTGCAAGAACTCATGCAGTTTATACAAACCCATATCGGAAAGGTAGAAGGCCGTGGCTTTGTTGACTCGGCGCCGGTAATGGAGCGCGCCTGGGCAGCCAAAAGCGGCGCCGGCTGGATTGGTAAAAATTCTTTGCTGCTTCATAAAAAAGCCGGCTCCTATTTCTTTCTGGCAGAACTGATTATTGACCTTGCCCTGGAATACGACAGCCCTGTGCAAGATTACTGCGGCACTTGCACCCGCTGCATAGATGCCTGCCCTACGCAAGCCATAACAGGCAACCAACTGGTAGATGGCAGCAAGTGTATATCGTACTTCACCATTGAACTGAAAGAGGAATTGCCCGACAACATGAGTGGCAAATTTGATAACTGGATGTTTGGCTGCGATATTTGCCAGGATGTTTGCCCCTGGAACCGCTTTGCCCAACCCCATGCAGAACCCCGCTTTACCCCCTACCCTATGCTTTTGAGCATGGATAATAAAGATTGGCAACAACTTACCCAAGATACTTTTAACCTGCTGTTCAGAAAATCGGCCGTAAAACGGGCTAAATATGCGGGGTTAAAACGCAATATTGCTTTTTTAGTAAAAGAAAATGAAAAAAAGAGTACGAAAAGCTAAAAAACCCCTAAATTGTAACCTTTGTGTCATTTTTTACTTGTAGCAAGTTAAAACAACCTTCATTATAAACAACCAATACCATGAGTACAAGATTTTTACTGTTTGTTGCACTGGTGTTTTGGTATATTTTTTCCATGTACTGGTATGTTTGCCATATAAAAGACCATGCCTGTAACTGTTTTGGGCGCAAGGCAAGCATACCCCACCTCATAATCAAAGACGGCGATAAAGAGGTGGTAAATATACCCGACAATTTTAAATTTACCCACTCCGGCGCAACGCCCACCATCAGCAATCCTGTGCAAGCCGCCCTGGGTACGCTGGGCAACTATTTGCAACAAAACCCGCAGCGTTCCCTGCTTATTACCGGCAGTTACGCCCCCGATGAAACCAACAACACCCCGTTTAACAACCTGGGTATAGCCCGTGCCAATGCTGTAAAACAACAACTTATGGCACAAGGCATACCCGAAAACCGAATGCAGACCGATGCCAGAGAAGTGTCAAAAATGCCCCTTTTCCCCGATAAAACCTTTTTCGGCGGCCTTGATTTTGCCCTAAATCCTTTTGCGGGTAATGCCCTGCCCCCGCGCTTTATGGTTTTAGACGGAAGTAAAACCGTGGTAGATGTGCCCGGTAATTTTACCTTCGCCCCGTCGGGTACCACACCCGACATTGCCCCCGATGTGCAACAGGCACTTGCCACACTGGCAGAGTACCTTAAAACCAACACCGGTAAAGTACTTACCATTACCGGCGGTTATGGCAATACCGAAAAAAACAACACCATGTTTGACAACCTGGGGCTTGCCCGCGCCGACGCCCTGAAACAAAAATTAGTGGCTATGGGCATTGCTGCAGACCGCATACAGGTAGCATCGCAACAAAACAATGCACTGCCCCAAACTGCCGGCAAACAACTTACCGGTGTGCTTAACTTTGCCATTGCCAACATGGCTGAAGCAACCCTGCCTGCTTTTACCGTTAAAGACGGCAGCGAAACCGTGGTAGATGTGAAAGACAACCTGAAATTTGCCCTTTCATCTGAAAAACCGGTTATGAGCGCCGAAGTGCAAAACGGACTTTCCGCGCTGGCGCAATACCTCAAAAATCACCCCGACAGACGGCTGAAAATTACCGGCAACTACCTGCCCAACGAAAAAAACAACACCAAATTTGCCAACCTTGGGCTTGCCCGGGCCGAAGCGCTTAAACAACAACTGATAGCTTTGGGCGTTGCAGCAAACCAAATAGATACCGATACCCGGCTGAACCCAAGCCTGCCGGTAAACAATGGTACAATAAGCGGCGGTATTGACTGGCTTCTGCAAGTTTCGGAAGCTAAAAAACGCGACCTCACCGCACAATCGCGTACCTTGTACTTCGATTCCGGCAAATCTTCTCTTGCCATGACCGATGAACTGCGGCAGTATTTCAGAGATGTAAAAACCTATCTCGAACAAGACCCCAAAGCAACCGTAAACCTTACCGGACATACCGATGATGTTGGCAGCAATGCCGCCAACCAACGGCTTGGGTTGCGTCGTGCCGGCGAGGTAAAAAACCAGTTAACCCGAATTGGCATTGCCGCCAAAAAAATTACCCCCTCCTCCAAAGGAGAAACAGAACCCGTACAAAGCAATGCCAGCCCCGAAGGAAAACAAGCCAACCGCCGGGTAGAAATGCTGGTAAAATAAATTTTTCAACCCCAAAACACTATTTATTTTTTATATAACTTTAAAACTTAACAAACTATGTCTGCAATGTGGTTTGACGCAATACAAATGTTTTTCCTGCTCTTGGTTACCTCTGTTCTTACCTACCTCGTTTTCTGCTGGCGAAAAACAGCCCGCATGGCAAAAGAGTTAGATGAACTACAGGCACGATTGAAAGACCTGCAAGCACAAAATACGGTATTAACCGATAGAAATGCTAAATTTGAAGCCCTGAACCTGCAATTGAAAACAGACCTGGAAGCGCTGAATGAAAAAACCGGGCAACTGAACGCCGAATTGCGCGGCGCTAAAGAACAAAGTGCAGACAGGCTCTTGCGAATACAGGCACTTGAGCCTTTTGAAACCCAGTTTATTGACCTTAGCAACCGCTTTGTTGCATTGGAAACCGAAAGCGGCAACCTGAAAGTACAACTGCAAAAAGCCCTCAACGACAAGGAACTGTTGGCTAAATCAGTGTCGGAAAAAGAGGCAGCTTACAAAGCGCTTGAAGAAAGGTACAACGCTTTGCTGAACAGTTCGAACCAGCTAAAAGCAGAAATGGAAGCAATAACCCTCCAACTGTCGGCGGCCAACTCCGAAAAAAATGAGCTTGGCCTGCAAACTGCCAATCTTACCGCTCAATTGGGCGATATAGAAGCAGGTAGTGCCGCGCTGCTGCAAAACATTGAAAAACTACATGCCGAAAATGAAGAATTAAAATCGGACACCGAAAGACTTAGCGAGCAACTCAACGCCAAAGAAACACTCATTGATGAATTGCAAAAACAAATAGCAACCCTAAGCCCCGGCACAGCAAAACCCGATGACCAAAACACCGATATCAACGACCTAAATGCACTGGTAGAAGCCTTATCGGCACAAGTGGGCGATTTGGAAATGAGCAAAACCAACCTCGATACCAACCTTAGCAGCCTTTCCCTGCAATTGTCTGATAAAGATTCGCTCATTGCCGAATTGCATGGTAAAATTGCCTCGCTTACCATACATCTTGCCGACAAAGAAACAGACAACGAGCGCCTGAACAAAGATTTAGATGAGTGCCGCAGCAAATACAAAGCCACTGTAACAGAACTGGAAGAAACAGAAAAAGAACTGTCGGAAGAAGAAAGAAAGCTGGAGGAAATGAAAAGGAAAGTGGCGCTCATTAACTTTGAACGCATTGGCTTTGCCACCGCTGCCGATAAAGATGACCTGCAACTTATTAAAGGTATTGGCCCCTTTATTGAAGAAAAATTAAATGCAATTGGCATATACACCTTCCGTCAAATTGCCAACTTTACCCCCGAAGATGTGGAGCGCGTTACCGATGCTATTGAGTTTTTCCCGGGCCGCATTGAACGCGACCACTGGATACCCCAAGCCGATGAATTTGCAAAAGCAAAAGGAAAATAGCATGTAAAAACAGCATTTCTGCCATTTGAAAAAGCAACACAAAGCCGGAGTATAACCATACTTGCGGCTTTGTTGCATTTTGGCAAGTATGCATACTGTGGCAAACCGCTTTTTTTATGCCGCCCTGCAAAACCGGTAAACGAACCTGTATAAAAAATTGTTGTTTTACCATTGCCGGCAACCTGCTTGTACGGCAGTATATTTTTACTATGCAAGTTGTCAGATAATTACCACTTAAACACCGTTTAACCATGCAAAACCGCATTACGCACCTTCGTTTATTGTTTTGGCTGGCGCTGCTGGGTGTGGCTTTCTGGGCCGGCACAGCCTGGAAAAACGCCGAAACCGGTAAAAATTCGGAACCGTACCTGCAAAGTAACGGCAATGCCCATGGTACAGAACATTCAGCAACACAGCAAACAAATGGGCAGCCGGACAACCTGAAACCCTACGAACTGGAAACTATACACCTGTTTGAAAATGCCGCGCCATCGGTAGCTTTTATTACCACTACCGTTATGCAAATGGATTTTTTCAGCCGCAACATTATGGAAATTCCGCAAGGTACAGGTTCTGCCTTTGTTTGGGATAAAAAAGGGCACATAATTACCAACTTTCACGTTATTCAAAATGCCGATAAAGCACAGGTAACCCTGGCCGACCGAAGCACGTGGGAAGCCACATTGGTGGGCGTGGCACCCGAAAAAGACTTAGCCGTTTTAAAAATTACCGCACCCGAAAAACAACTCATACCTATTGTTTTGGGAAGTTCAGACAACCTGCGCGTTGGGCAAATGGCGCTGGCTATAGGCAACCCGTTTGGGTTAGACCAAACCCTTACCACAGGCATCATCAGCGCATTGGGGCGCGAAATTAAATCAGCATCGGGTGTTCCTATTCGCGACGTAATTCAAACCGATGCGGCTATTAACCCCGGCAATTCGGGCGGGCCGCTGCTCAATTCATCGGGCGAACTGATAGGCGTAAATACAGCAATTTTCAGCCCTTCGGGTGCTTATGCAGGTATTGGGTTTTCCATTCCGGTAGATGTGATAAAATGGGTGGTGCCCGAACTGATAAAATATGGCAAAATTCAACGCCCAACCATAGGCATTGAAGCGGCAAACTCATCGGTAAGCCAGCGCCTGGGGTTAGAGGGAGCCTTGGTTTTGCAGGTTACCCCGGGAGGCCCTGCCGAAAAAGCCGGCATCAGACCCACCATGCGCGACCGCCTGGGACGTATTCGCTTAGGCGATGTGATTACGGGCATTGACAATGAGGTCATAAAATCGCCCACAGACCTGCCGCTGGTGCTCGAAAAATACAAACCCGGCACAAAAGTAACTATAACTTTACTGCGCGAAGGCAAACAAACAACCCTGACACTTACACTTGCTTCAAATTAACCAATGCCGGTGATTTGTTTTTTAATAAGGCGGCATTATATTTGTGCAACAATATACGTGTTGGAATAAATTTATATGCGGGGTAATTTTCTTTTTCCGGTGCAATTGCTGTGTATGTTGGCTTTACTACTGTGTTTTACCCATAACCGTGGTAAAAAGAGCGGTGTTGTGCCATTGCGGGCCGAAAACGCAGAGGCCATTCCCGCTCCGCTGTTGGGCGCTGCCCAAGGCATACAATTACCTGCGCGCACCCTGTGGCAGGCACAGGAAGCCAGAGAATGTACCCGGGAAACCGCCGCCCAATGGCAATTTGCCGGCCCAAGCAACATTGGCGGGCGCATAACAGATGTACTGATGCCACACAACGATACCAATACCCTGTATGTGGCAGCAGCATCGGGCGGCGTTTTTAAATCGCCCGACCGGGGTAAAACCTGGCTCTCTCTGTTTGATAATGAGGTAAGCCAGGCTGTAGGCAGTTTGGCCATCGACCCTCAAAACCCTGCCGTGTTATATGCCGGCACCGGAGAAGCAAACGCCGGTGGCGGCTCTGTTACTTATGACGGAACCGGTATTTACAAAAGTACCAACGGCGGTGCCTCGTGGTTTCAAACGGGGCTTGAAGAAACGGGCAGTATTGCCCGTATTGCCGTTGACCCCCGCAATCCGCAGCGCCTTTTTGCCGCCGCCATGGGCAAACTCTTTGCCAATAACCCCCAACGCGGGCTGTACCGCAGTACAGACGGCGGTAAATCTTGGGAAAAAGTCTTGTATTTATCTCAGGCAACCGGTTGTGTTGATGTAGCTATTAATCCACAAAACCCAAAAATAGTATATGCCGCCATGTGGGAACGAATAAGAAAACCACACCTGCGGCAATATGGCGGAAACTCCTGCGGCATATACCGCTCTTCCGATGGCGGAACCACCTGGCATAAACTAACCAATGGCTTGCCGAAAAACGACCTTGGACGCATAGGCATTGCCATATCGGCAACAAACCCATTTGTGCTGTATGCTGTATATGCCAACGAAACCGGCAACTTAAAAGGATTGTATAAAACCGACAACGGAGGCAACAGCTGGCACAGCGAAAATTACCACCTCTTGTACAACCAATATGATGACTACGGCTGGTGGTTTGGCAACTTGCGGGTACACCCACAAAACCCCGACCATGTCTATTTTTTGGGGTTAGACCTTTGCTTTTCTCCCGATGGCGGTAAAAACTGGCGCAACCTTTCCTCTCCATTGGTTCATATGGACCAACACGCCTTGTTTATACACCCGCTAAACCCGCAACTGATGGCATTGGGCAACGATGGCGGCGTTTACCTCTCCACCAATGCCGGCAAATCATGGCAATCTTTAAATGGTCCGCCGGTTATTCAGTTTTACAGCTGCGAAACTAACCGGAAAAAAACAAAACACCTCTACGGCGGCACACAAGACAACGGATTTTTGCAATCGCGAAGCGGTTTGCTGCATGATTGGGAAATATTGATTGACGGAGACGGAATGGAATTGCTGTCGGACCCCAACAACCCCGAAATGCTGTATGCCGCCTACCAATACGGAAACCTCATGCGCAGTTTCGACGGTGGCTATACTTTTTTGGATGCTACCAACGGCATTGAAGAGAACCACCGGAAAATATGGCGAACCCCTTTTGTAATTGACCCCCTGCAAAGTAATTTGTTGTATTACGGCACTAACCATTTGTACAAATCAACCGACTATGCCGTGCAGTGGTACCCCGTCAGCCCCGATTTAAGCAAGGGTAATATAACAAATAACAACAACTATGCAGCCATTTCTGCCATAGCCGTAGCACCCTCCAACAACGACATCATTTATGCAGGCACCGATGATGGCAACCTTTGGGCAGCCTACAACAACTGTACCGATTGGATTGATATATCTGCCGGATTGCCCAAACAATGGGTAAGTTGCATTGCCGTAAACCCAAAAGAAGAAAATACTGCTTTTGTAGCCTTTTCGGGCTACAGGCAGGCCGATTTCAGACCACTTCTATATAAAACCTGCAATGCCGGCATAACCTGGCAACCGGCAGCAGCCAACCTGCCCGAAACGCCGGTAAATAAAATATTGTTCGACCCCTCTGATACCAGCACCGTGTATATTGGAACCGATACCGGCGTTTTTTACACCCAAAACAGCGGAAAAAACTGGCAAATGCTGGGCAACAACCTGCCTGCCGTACCCGTTACCGACCTTTGCCTGCAACCCAAAGAACGCCGGCTTGTGGCAGCCACCTACGGCAGGGGCATGTTTACCATTCAACTTGGCAACACAGAAGCTAAACTCCTTCCTACCCGCCAATAACATACTGCCGGACTCGCAGTTGCCCAAAAATGCCTATCTTTGCACCACGCACCACCCAATACCTTTGCAAAATGAACAAGCCACTAAATAGCTGGCAAAAAGAAATGTACCGGCTGTTTGAGCAACAAATTAAATTTGCCATTGCCTCTGCCATAGCTACATTGGTAGATTATACGTTGTACCTGCTCTTTACCCTGTACTTTTTCTTCGCACCGGTTCCTTCCAATATCGTTTCCAGCTTTTGCGGCATGGTGGTTAATTTTCTGCTGCACAAACGCATGGTATTTACCCTGCAACGCAAAGTACACCATGCTTTTATGCTCTCGCTGCTGATATCGGTGGGTGGCATCGGGCTTGGAACATTCATTATTTACCTGCTCACACAAGAAGCCTTTTTCCTCAAACATCAATATATTACCAAACTTATTGCCACCGGCATTGTGTTCTTTTATAACTTTTACTTTAAACAATATGCCTTCGAAAAAAGAATCGGCATATCTAAAAAAATGAAAAAAAACCTCGAAACATCCTCCAAAAAACAACCGGTTTTGCCCCGCTGACCCTGCCTGAAATTGCTGCTCGCATAACCCGCGCAAAGCAACATTTTACCCTTCATTTTTGTTTACTATCAAAAGTAACCGTATGATTTTGCATAACATAAAAAAATATCTTCCGGTTTTAGTGTTGGTGGCTGCCTTGCTCATTTTGCAATGCGACTGGGCTTTTGCACAATGCCCTATGTGCCGTGCTGCCGCCGAAGCAAATATTAAAGAAGGCGGCAAACATGCCCTGGGGTTAAATGCCGGCATTTTATACCTGTTTGTTGCACCTTACCTTATAGTAGCAACCATTGGTTTTTTGTGGTGGCGAAACCACCGGAAAGTAGCCCGCGAAGAACAAGCCCTGAATAACAATAATTCGCACGCTTCTTCTTAGCTCAACCTGCCGCTTTTACCGCACAATAATTTTTTGTGTATAATTTTAGGGTACAACAATTGGATATTAACCAATTACCCTTATCTTTGCACCGGAGAGATGGCAGAGCGGTTTAATGCGGCGGTCTTGAAAACCG
>MTCR01000092.1 GCA_002212725.1 Sphingobacteriales bacterium TSM_CSM
ACCACAATATCGTCGCTGCAAATGCCAATATCGTTTGCCAGCACATCTACCGTTATAGGCTGCGTGTTAGGCGTAGTAGCAAAATCGGGGAAGGCTATAGGCGCTGCACAGGTTACAAAAGAATATACCACTGTAGTATCACACACACCCAGGCTATTGCAGCCAATAATAATGAGCGAGTCTTGTCCTGCATAACCGGGTAGCGGGGTGTATTGAATACAGCCGTTGTCGAGCAGGTTAATACCACAGTTAAAGGTGGCCGTAACGCTGATGATGGTAATGCCTTCCGATGGGTCAATATCGCAAAATTCGGGGCAAATAATGGAGGGTATCATGGGTTCGGCACACACATAAGCCGGCGGTCCCGACGGGCAATCGCTGATAATTTCAATGGTTACGGTAGCCACATCGCAAAGCCCTTCGGGGTCACAAATCTGGTAGGTAAAGCTGTCGAAACCGGTGTAGCCGGGGTTGGGGGTGTAAATAAAGCCGGTTCCGGCGGCATTAAGGGTTATGGTTCCGTGTGCGGGGGGCGTAGAGGCGGTAATGGTAACGGGGTCGCCGTCGGGGTCGCTGTCGTTGGCAAGCACCGGTATTTCAACCGGTGTGTTTTCGGGGGTAGTGGTAGCGTCATCAACTGCAACCGGCGGGTTGTTGGTGGGCGTAGTGCAATCGGTTTGCACGGTTACGTTAACATAAATGGTATCGCAGGCGCCGGTATTGTCGCAGCCAATGATTTCCAGCACTTCGGGTCCAAAGAAGCCTGGCAGCGGGGTGTATTGCACACAGTCTTCGGCAGCCAGAATGTTAAGTCCGCAGTTAAAGGTGGCATTTACGGTGGTAATTTGTGCGGTTTCGTTCAGGTCGCAAAATTCCACGCAAACCAGCAGCGGGGTCATGGGCTGGGTACAGAGGTTGTCGGGGTTATCGCAGGGGCCGGGGCCTTCTACGGTAATGGTAACGGTGGCATTGTCGCACAGGCCGCCGTCATCGCAAATGGTGTAGGTAAAGGTGGCTGTACCCGAAAAACCGGCAGTTGGGGTAAACACCAGATTGCTGCCCTGCTGGGTTACGGTTCCGCCGGTAAGCGGTTGGGTAAAGGCGGTAACGGTAATGGGGTCGCCATCGGGGTCGCTGTCGTTGTCTAATACCGATATGGAAATGGGCGTATTTTGCGGCGTGGTTCCGGCATCATTTACCGCTACGGGCGGGTTGTTGGCCGGGCCATTGCAACTTTCCTGCACCACCACGTTTACATAAATGGTTTGGCAGGCGCCGGTATTGTCGCAGCCAATGATTTCCAGCACTTCGGGACCCGAAAAGCCCGGCAGTGGTATGTATTCCACGCAATCTTCGGCAGCCAGAATGTTGAGTCCGCAGTTAAAGGTGGCGTTTACATCGGTAATTTGTGCGGTGGCGTTCAGGTCGCAAAATTCCACGCAAACCAGCAGCGGGGTCATAAAGGTGGTACAGAGGTTATCGGGGTTGTCGCAGGGTTCGGGGCCTTGCACGGTAATGGTAACGGTGGCGTTGTCGCACAGGCCGCCGTCATCGCAAATGGTGTAGGTAAAGGTGGCTGTACCCGAAAAACCGGCAGTTGGGGTAAACACCAGATTGTTGCCCTGCTGGGTTACGGTTCCGCCGGTAAGCGGCTGGGTAAAGGCGGTAATGTTAAAGGGGTCGCCATCGGGGTCGCTGTCGTTGTCTAATACCGATATGGAAATGGGCGTATTTTGCGGCGTGGTTCCGGCATCATTTACCGCTACGGGCGGGTTGTTGGTGGGTCCGCCCCCGCAATCTGCGGTTACATTTACATGCACATAAATGGTTTGGCAGTTGCCGGTATTATCGCAGCCGGTAACGGCAATGTTGTCAATGCCTACATAACCGGGCAGCGGGGTATATTGCACACAGTTGTTGCCCAGCAGTACAATGCCACAATCATAAGTGGGGTGAACTTCGGTAATTTGTGCGGTGGCGTTCAGGTCGCAAAATTCCACACAAAACTGTATGGGCGAAACAAATTCGGTACACAGGTTATCGGGGTTGTCGCAAGGTTCGGGGTCGGGGTTGCAATTGGCGGTTACCACCACAGGCACGGTAATGGTTTCGCATTGTCCGGCGTTATCGCAGGCGGTAGCCACAATAACATCAGACCCCAGGAAACCGGGCAGCGGGGTGTACTGAATACAGGTATTTCCCTGCAACACGATGCCGCAATCGTAAGTAGTATGTACTTCGGTAATAGCGGCCGATGCACCTATGTTACAAAAATCGAGGCAGAACGAAACCGGCGTAACGGGTTCGGTACACAAACTTTCGGGGTTGTTGCAAGGTTCGTTGCCGCAAGATGCGCTAATGTTAACGTTCACATAAATAAGTTCACAGGCGCCGGTATTGTCGCAGGCGGTAAACAGCAGTTGGTTGCTTCCGGTTTGGCCGGGAAGCGGGGTAAATTGCACACAATGTGCGCTTTGAATAACCAAACCACAGTTAAAAGTGCTGCCGGCATCGGTAATAGCGCCCGATGCATTGAGGTTGCAAAACTCCACACAAATAACCACCGGAGTGGCGGGTGTGGTGCAAATGATTTCGGCGTTGGCGGGGTTGTTGCAAATGGTGGTATTGCTGCCTGCCGACACATTAATGGCCACGGTAGTTTGGCTGCAACCAATGGCATTGCAGGCGGTATAGGTAAAGGAGTCGGTGCCGGTATAACCAAAATCGGGTTCATAACACAGTTCGCCTGTTGCGGGGTTTTCCACCACAAAACCGTGTGCGGGTTGGGTAAAAGTTCCCACGCTAATACTGCTGCCATCAACGTCGTAGTCGTTGTTCAGCACATCGAGGCAGGTCAGGATGCCCTGGTTTACGGTAAAGGCATCGGCTACGGCCACCGGAGCCTGTCCGCAGGCGCCAACGGTTAGTTTAAGGGTAATGGTTTGGCAGGTGTTGGGACCCGAACAGGCTACCACATATACAGTAGCCAGCCCACTGAAACCGGAATTGGGCAGGAAACTGATACAAGTACCGCCGTTGGTAAGTGTAACCGTGCCGCTACTGCCCGGGTTGGTAAGAATAATTTCGTAGCTACCCGATAAATCACAAAAATCGGGGCAAAAGTTATAAGGCGTATTTGCGGGACTACAGTCAAAAATAACAGCATCGCAGTTGCCGCCGCCGCAGCCGGTAGCGGGTTGCAATACTGCCGTAGCCACCGAGGTACAGCCTTGTGTATCGGTAATGGTAAAGCTGTAAGCACCGGCAGCAAATCCCTGAACACAGTTTTGGTTTCCGTTAAAACCCGAACCGTAAACTGTTCCGCCGGTGCCGGTAATCTGGTAGGGTGGCGTTCCGCCCGAAATATTAAAACACACCACGCCGTCATTGTTGTTACAGCCGGGGTTGGTTGTCTGTACTGCTGCAACAATAGAGGTATTGGCGCCCGAAATGGTAAAACTTTGCTGTTTGGTGCAGCCTTGCGCATCGGTAACGGTAAAGTTGTAGGTACCTGCTGCCAAGCCGTTAAAACACTGTTGCTGGTTTTGGGCATAGCTGCCGTTTACCAGTGTTAAACCCGATACCGTATAGGGTGCAGTGCCGCCGGTAAAAGCAATGCAAACACCACCCGATGCCGAACAGCCTGCGGGTGTGGTGCTGACATTGGCAGTAATAGTATTGTTGGTTTGGTTAATGGTAAAAGTTTTACTGCCCGAGCAACCGTTGGCATCGGTAAGCGCAATGGTGTAGGTGCCGCCGTTAAGGTTAAAACACTGCTGCACATTGTTGTTAAACGTTCCGGTAATGCCGGCAACCCCCGATGCGGTGTAGGGTGCTGCCCCGCCGCTGACAGTAATACAAACCGACCCTTGTGTTTGGCAGGTGGCATTGGTGGTGGTGGTGCTGATGTTTATGGTAGTGGCGCTGCCGGTAATGGTAAACGAGCCGTTTTTGCTGCACCCGTTGCTGCCGGTAACGGTAAAGTTGTAGGTGCCCGGTGTTAAGCCGCCAAAGCAGCGCTCCTGCCCCTGCCCGAAATTGCCGGTAATGCCTGCAACCCCCGATACGGTGTAGGGAGCATTGCCGCCGGTAAAGGTAAGGCAAACACCGCCCGTACCATTACAGCCGGCCGGCGTAACGCTGCTGTTAACAGCAATATTGTTGGTGAGCTGGCTAACTGCTACGGTTTCGGTGGTACTGCAATTGGTTCCCAAATCGGTAACGGTAAGCACGTACAAGCCGGGGGCAATATTGCTTACACAATTTTCCTGATTGTTGGCAAAAGTGCCATAGTTGGTGCCCTGCGAAGTAACCGAGTATGGCCCCTCGCCACCCGAAATGGTGAGGCAAAAACTGCCGTTTTCTGAGCCGCAACCTGCATTGTCAACCGTTGCCAACACTTCAATCTGGTTGTTTGGCTGAACAACCGTAGCCGTATGCGAAGCTGTACAGCCGTTTGCATCGGTAACGGTAAAATTGTAGGTACTTGCAGCCAGCCCGGTAAGGCAAGATTGCTGCCCTTCTTCAATAGTGGTGCCGTTGGTTAAAGTATAGGGCGATTGTCCGCCGCTTACCATCAGGCAGATTTGACCGTTGCTGGCTCCGCAATCGGTAGGAATTACATTGCTTTGCACGCTAATGAACGGGCATCCGCCGCAATCTGCCAGTTGTTGTATGGTTTCGGGCGAGGCGGTACGGGTGCAGTCGTTGGCATCAGAAACCGAAATGGTGTAGGTTCCGGGAGCAAGTTCGTCAATACAATGCGAGCCGGCGTTAAAGGGGCCGTACTCGGTGCCGTTGAGCGAAACGGTAAATGGAGCCGTTCCGCCGCTGCCAATGGTAACGCAAATTTGCCCGCTGTTTACATTTTCGCAATCATTTACATCTATTGAAGTTGCCTGTAACCCAAAGGAAGGGGCGTCTTCTTCTACTTCTACTACCTGAATTACAGGCGTACAACCACAGCCGGTATCGGTAAGGGTAAGTTGGTAAATACCCGGGGGCACGGCCAGTAAATTGGTAACCGGTTGCCCGCTGATTGCATTTTCCCAAACACCCGTATAAGTACCCGAACCACCGGTAACCACGGCTTCAAGTCGCCCGTCGGATAAGCCGCAGGAAGCATTTTCGGCCGATGTTGCCACGCTAAGGTCGGCACAGCAACCGCAGGCAGCGCCGGTAAGCACGGTAATAGCCACGGTATCGCGTTTAAGTGCGCATTCGGGTTGGGTAACCGACCATACAAACTTGTTGATACCCGTTGATAATCCGTTTACCACTGTTGTGGCGCTGTTGTTATTTACAAAGGTACCGGTTCCGCTTGCTACCGACCAGGCGCCCAAGCCACCTGCCGGTGCAGGTTGCGCGGCCATGGTAACAGAGGTTTCGCAGGTAGATTGGTCGGGGCCGGCATTGGCAGTACAAGCAGGGCACTCCGTTGCCGCATTAAACGTACCCGAAACCGTAGCCGAACAGCCCTGCGAATCGGTAAACGTGGCGCTCCATGAGGCGCCGTTGCTTACGGTTAATACCGCGGTGGCGTTATTGCCCACGGTAGCGGGTCCGGTATAGGTGGCGTTGGTAACCGAAATGGTAAATTGTTGTCCGGCCTGGTAAAAAGGCATACCGCCGGCGGCGGCAACCCCTACCTGTGCAGTGCCGTTTCCGTTGCACACATAGTCAGATTTATCGGCTATAACCTGTTGCAGCAACACAAAAGATTGGGTAGGTGCGCTTATATCGGTACAGTTTAAATCTACAGTGCCAAGCGGCGAACCTTCGCCAATAAAAGAATATAAGTACAGGGGCTGCCCAAGTGCGGTTTGCTGATTATTGGTGAGTGTGGCGGCAGGGCCCTGCAAGATAAAGGCCAATGTTGACCCCGAAAGGGAAGTAAGATTGCTACTGGGCGATACGGCAAAACCCACGTAAGAGTTGGGGCCGTCGCCAAGGGTATATCCGGTAACAGAAAAGTTAATTTGGTCGCCCCAGCAAACATAGGTTTTGGAGCGGGAGGCCGTACCTGCATCGGCATTGCAAACGCTGCCGCCGCCACAGGCTTCGCTGTCAAAAGTATCGCTGATAACCAGGTCGCAGCCTTTGCTGTCGGTAAAGATTAGAGACCAGGCACCGTCGGCCACGGTTATGTTTACCGTGCCTCCGTTGCTTACCTGTGCAGGACCGCTGTAAGTGGCGCTTCCGGTAACCGATACGGTAAATTTTTCGTTTACCGGGCTAAAAGCCGGCATACCGCCGGTTGGAGAAAAGGTAATAGAGGCGGTTCCGTTGGAGTTGCAATTATATACATATTCGTTGTCGCCATTAATAATTATTTGCCCCAGCAAAACAAAGGCGGTAGAAGGTGCGCTAATATCATAGCAAATAGGGTTGTAGGCAAAAGGCGTTCCCTCGCCAATAAAAGAATGGGCATACAGGGTTTGGTTAATTTCGGTGGGGTCGTTGTTAACATGTGTGGCCGATGCGCCGTTGTACAACCCATATTTCACATCATTCATCAGGTCGTTGAATGAGGCATCGGGAGTTACCAGCAAACCTACATAGCCCGATGGGGCGCCCAGTGTATAACCCGATGCGTTGAGCGAAATGCTTTCGCCCCAACACACATATTGCTTGTTAACGGTAATATTTCCGGCATCGGCATCACATGAGGTACAAACAACCGATTCAACAAAAGTACCGGTGGCAACCCCCTGACAGCCCTGGCTATCGGTAAAGGTAACTGTCCAGGGCACATTGTTGCTTACTGTAATATTAATAATTTGGTTGTTGCTTACCTGTGCAGGACCTGCATAAATGGCATTTTGCACGGTAACGGTAAATTTTTCGGTGGGGTTGTTGTAGGCGGGCATACCACCGGCCGCCACCAGGTTAAGGGTGGCGCTTCCGCTTCCAAGGCAGCTGTAGCTGCTGGTATTGGTGTTAATGGTTTGTAAAATAATAAAGGGCCCCGCGGCAGGGCTTATAGCAAAACAGGAGGGGTCAATTTGCACGTTGGGGCCGCTGCCAACGCCGGTAAAGGAGTACACAAAAAGGGGCGTATTAGTAGGAAATCCGGTTCCGTTTGGCGGGCCGTTAAACGCGCTGGCCGTTGTTGATGCCACCTGCAAGTACTTGGTGGCAATAATAAAACCGTTTGGAGAGGAAATAGTGGCATTGTCTGATACAATGAGGCCGGTATAGTAACCGCTGCCGGCACTGCTACCGGTGGCGGCAAAATTAATGGTTTCGCCTACGCAAACATAGGGACTGCTGAAAGTGGCTGTACCGGGGCTTGAGCCGCCAGAAGGCAAGGTATTTAATGTTGCCCAAGTGCCGGGGTTGTGCTGCGGCTGATTGTTGCTCATGTTGAGCAGGGTAAACTGCGGATTGAAATACAACCCGGGGTCACCCGATGAGTTCAGCACATCAAAGCAAACCGTACCCATGGTAACCCAGGTGGTGCTTGTTACTACCGGGCATTCAAAGCCGGCCGTAAAAGCGTTGAGCAGGGTGGTAAAATTGGCCTCACCCTCAGTACCGGCCTCAGAATAGTTGAATGCCGTACTAAGGTAAGGGTTGTAGTTTACCACACCCGCAATACTGCATTGAGTGCTGGCGTTAAAGTTTGATGAAGTGTAAACCGGATTGCTTATTACCGACTTGTTGTAGTTAAACCAAACGGTGTGCGACCCAACGGCAAAATTGGGTGCACCATTAGCAGCTTTTATTTGTATTTCAACACAAAAGGAGCCGCCCGAACCGCACCCGCCGCCGCCGCCGCCAGCGCTTAAAAAGCGTAAATCATACGTTGAGGGGTTGGTAATTTGTGCATTACTACTCAAAGAGGACAACATCATTACAGCTGTTGCAAAAACAGCCAAAGTAAACCGTATGCTCATGGTAAAAGTATTTTTCTGTGCTTGTTGTAAGGCTTGCATAATGGAGACGATGCTTTTAATTATCTGTACTGTTAGCAATAATTATTCCACTTTTAACATCTGCCCCGTAAGTTTGGACAAACTCAAGATTTAAAGCTTAAAACAAAAGCAATACTTTTTTAAATAGAAATTTTACCTTAATTTAATTTGCTTATTTACAGCAACTTACAGCAGAAAATCATGCTAAAGTCATGAAATTGTCATTTAATTGACGATTGCTCTCAGCTATAAAAAAATTAGCGCGGTTGGTATAAAATGCAGCGCATGGAGGAAGTCAGTTTTTAAAAAACCTTGCATTTATACACATAAAACCTCCAACAACCGTAAAAAAAAATGATGCTGCCCCGTTTTAAGGTAAACCATTTCTGTTGTACATTTGTACTATAATTCATGAAGGTAAAAATGCAACATATTGCAGCCATCACTTTGGCCGTGCTACTGCTGTTTAGTTCGGCAGGGGTACCTGTGTATGAGCATTTTTGCCGAAGCAGCAATTTTTACGAAGTATCGGTATTACCAATTACCAGGTGCGACACCAAATCCAATTCGCAACATGCCTGCTGCAAGCCCCAAACCAAACCCTGTTGCAGCGGTAATACCACCGCACAGGAGCAAAAGGCAGAAAAACCCTGCTGCAGCTACAACGCCAATTACCTTGCACTCGATACCGATTTACCCGCAACCGGTTCTTTAAAACAAAAATTACCGCTGCCCGTATTTACCGTCGCTTTGTTGCCTGCCTGCCAGACCGGTGTACGGCTTTTTACAGGCAACAGTTCTGCCACAGAAGAGGCACTGCTAAAACCGCCCGCCACATTACAGGCACGGCAAACCCCCGCCTTGTTGCAAACATTTCTTTGTTAAAAAGTTGCCTTGTACAAAACAAGCTGCCGGCATTCTATGACGCCGGATAACTTTTTTTTTGTTTATGCAACCCGGGTGCATGAAGCACCTTACAAATAACAACGAAATGAAATGAAAAACTCAATTTCCAATATCGCTCTATTTTTATTTAAAATAACTCTGTTAAATCTTTCTGTCCTGTCTGTCCTGCATACTTATGCTCAAAATGCACAAATTTCGGGCAAGGTGATGGCAACAGATAACGAAACCATAGTAGGCGCCAACGTGTATTGGGCCAATACCAACACTGGCGCCGCAACAGACATAAACGGAGAATTTCGCCTGCAAAAAGTGCCGGGCAATAACCAATTAGTGGCCAGTTATGTGGGGTACCTTAATGATACCCTTACCATAACCGAAAACGATGATTTTGTATTGTTTGCGCTGGTAAGCGGCGTTTCGCTCAAACAGGTGCAGGTTACCGGCAGGCAGGAGGGCACGTTTATTTCGGGGTTAAAAACCATTAAAACCGAAATGGTAACCGATAAAGAACTGCGTAAAGCCGCCTGCTGCAACCTGTCGGAAAGTTTTCAAACCAACACTTCGGTTGATATTGGCGAAGCCGATGCCGTAAGCGGCGCAAAGGAAGTGCGCATGTTGGGCTTAGACGGCGCTTATGTTCAAATGCTTACCGAAAATATACCTACCCTTCGCGGACTGGCAATTACCTACGGCCTCAACTATATACCCGGCTCGTGGATGGATGCCATAGCTATTACCAAGGGCAGCGGTTCTGTTGTAAACGGGTATGAACCCATTACCGGCCAAATTAACGTAGAATACAAAAAACCCGAAAACACCGACCGGATAAACCTTAACCTCTACGCCAACCATATGGGGCGCCTGGAAGCCAACCTCAATGCCGCACACCGCCATAACAACCAATGGAGTACCATGGCGCTGCTGCACGCATCGGGCATGAACAAAGCAATTGACCACAACGATGACGGCTTTCTGGATATGCCCCGTTTTACCATGCTCAATGGCATTCAACGCTGGAAATACCAGGGGCAGCACGTAGAATCTATGTTTGGTGTAAAAGCGCTCTACGAAAACCGCACCGGCGGGCAACTTACCTTTAACTCCGATTTACCCCGAACTACCGCCAACGGTTACGGAATTGGCGTAAATACCCGAAGAGTGGAGGCCTTTGCCAAAACCGGCATTTTGCTGCCCAACCCCAACAGCAGCATCGGAACCATTGTTTCGGGCATTTACCACCGGCAGGAGGCATTTTTCGGGCTTCATGAGTATAATGGCGAACAGAAAAACCTGTATATCAACCTCTTATATCAAACCAATGTGGCAAGCAAAGCGCATCAGATAACTACCGGTGTAAGTTTTATGTATGATAATTACGATGAAACTTACAACAACACCCCCTACCGCCGCACCGAAAAAGTGCCGGGCGTTTTTGCCGAATATACCTACAACTATGCCGATAAACTGAGCGTGGTAAACGGCATACGCCTCGATTATCACAACCTGTACGGGTTTATGCTTAACCCACGGCTGCACCTGCGTTATAACTTTACCCCAAACAGCACCTTGCGGGCTTCGGCAGGGCGCGGCACAAGGGTAGCTAATGTTTTTGCCGAAAATATGGGTATTTTTGCCAGCGCCCGCCAATTAGTAATTGCCCAAAACCTGCAACCCGAAACTGCCTGGAACTACGGCATTAACTTTACCCATAAATTTACCCTGTTTGACCGAAATGGCTACGTAAGTTTTGATGCCTACAGAACCGATTTTACCAGCCAGGTAATTGCCGATGCCTATGCCAACAGCAACCAACTGCAGGTTTATAACCTTAACGGAAAGTCTTATGCCAACAGTTTTCAGGCAGAACTAAGCCACGAACTGCTTAAAAAGGTAGATGTTAAACTGGCATACAAGTTTGACGACGCACGCGCAACCTTTAGCGGCCGGCTGCTGCAACTACCCCTGCAATCGCGCCACAAAGCCCTGTTTAATATTGGCTACGAAACCCTGAACCGGCATTGGCGCATTGATTTTACCACCCAATGGCATGGACCCAGGTTTTTGTATAACACCTTGGACAGTGGTATTGAAAACCTTACCCCAAAAAAATCGCCTCATTATTTCCTGTTGTTTGCACAGGTTACCTGGATATTTAAAAATTTTGAAGCCTACCTTGGCGGCGAAAACCTGGCCGGTTTTACCCAACACCACCCTATACAAGGCTTTACCCAACCTTTTGGCGAGCAGTTTGATGCCACCAATGTGTGGGGACCAATTTTTGGGCGCATGTTTTATACCGGTATCCGATGGAAACTGCCCTATCCCGAAAAATAACTCCTTTTGTTACAGGAGCTTGCCCCTGTTTTTTAAACTTTTAATTTAACTCAGAGTCTATCTTTATTAAAAAACCAATAAATTGTCTTACAAAATGAAAACAGTAAAATTTGCAACCGTTGCCATGTTTATGGCTGCCATTTTTTTTGCCATGCTTAGTTTTATGCCCGGCACAGTTAACGCGCAGGGAAAAGGGAATACAAAAGTAGCAGAAATTAAAACATCTGCCGTTTGTGGTATGTGTAAAGACCGCATTGAAGCGGCAGTATATGCGGTAAAAGGGGTAAAAGCTGTTGTGCTTGATGTAGATACTAAAGTTGCTACGGTGAAGTACAATGCTGCAAAAACCAACCCCGATAAAATTAAAACCGCCATTGTAAACGCCGGTTACAGCGCCGATGACCTGCCCGCCAGCGAAAAAGCCTACAACAAATTGCCCGGCTGCTGCAAAGCGCCCGGTGCATGTGAATCAAAAACAACAAAAACCGGCGCCTCGTGTGGCGAAAAACACTAAATCTGCCTTAACAGAGCAATCCGAAATGTTGTAAAAAAGGTTTGGTTTAAATGACAAACACAAAAAGCGCACCCACCAACAGTGAGTGCGCTTTTTTATTTACAGGCATTTTAAAACATATAGCTGCACAAGGTTTACCCCCTGCAGTTCTTATGCTTTGTGGTGTTTGTGGTGATGCCCGCCGGGCTGCCCTAATTTGTTGATGTAGTGCGCCAGTTTGGATTTAAGGTTGGCAGCTTTGTTTTTATGCACCAAGCCTCTTTTGGCAAGTCTGTCTATCATGCTTACTACGCCGGGCAACATTTTTTCTGCATCTCCTTTATCGTGGGTGAGGCGCAGTTTTTTTACTGCGTTTCGGGTAGTTTTTTTATAATAGCGGTTGTGCAAACGCCTTTTTTCGGTCTGACGAATTCTTTTTAACGCTGACTTATGATGTGCCATACAGATTATACTATTGGTATGAGATTAACTTTTTCTTTTTGAGGGTGCAAATATAGTTGTTTGTTGCGTGAGTAAAAAATTTTTGGGCTATTTTTTTTGTATTCTGCTCATAAAAACACGCCGGGCATTGTGTATCCGAATAAATTCGCACATTGGGAGGCAAAATCGGGCTGAAAAAACACATTAACCCGATGAAATGGGTTAAATTTGCCCAATTAAGGCGCTTTTGGCTGCAAGTAAATACCTGCGGGTGCTTAATGCAGAAGAAGGGCGTTGGTAATACCTTGAACTTCAACCAACATGATAAAAATTGCATTCATTGTAAGTGGCCTTATTGGTCGCAAAAAGGCTGTATTGGCAGATATTAACCGCCATTTTTCAAACGATGCCCAGCTTAATTATGAGGTGTTTGAAACGCAATATGCCCGACATGCCGAACTGCTGGCAAAACAGGTTTTTGAGCAGGGTTTTGAATATATTGTTTCGGTAGGCGGCGACGGAACACTTAATGAAGTGGTAAACGGCGTATTTAATGCCTGCCGCCTGCCCGGCAATGGTCAACCAAGTTTTGACCAGGAACGCCTGAAACAATGCAAATTGGGCGTATATCCGGCCGGGTCGGGCAATGACTTTAGCCGAACCATAAAGGTGCGCCCCAATGCCCTGGAATTAAAACACCTCATTAAAGAAAATCAATACACGCTTATTGATATGGGCTTTGGCAGTTTCAGACCCCTGAACGGCGAGGAAACCGGTTGGCGCATTTTTGCCAACGTAACCGATGTTGGCATGGGCGGAGCCGCCACTTTTTACTTAGCCAAAATAAAAAGCAAAAGCTGGCTTACCCCAACCTTGCAATATGCCAAAGCTATTGTAAAAACTTTTTTAAGTTACCGCAAACAAGAGGTTGCCTTTACCGGCACCAACCTGTCGTGGCAGGGTAAACTCATGTCGCTGGTAATGGCCAACGGCAAGTATTTTGGCAGCGGACTGGGCATTGCCCCCTATGCCGAACTCAACAACGGGCAACTATCGGTGGTTATACTCGGCAATGTTACCCTGTACCATTATATTTCCTACCTGCCCAAACTCAGACAATGTAAAATTATTGATAACCCGGAAATAAAATATTTTAACGACGAAGACATTGAAATACGCTCTCTCGAAGCCCCCCTGTACATGCAAATGGACGGCGAACTGGTAGGCACCACGCCTGCCAGAGTAAGTGTAATAAAGCAATGCATTCATTTTTTAATGCCGCAATAACCATCCGTGCAAGCAGGGTAAAACTTTTTCCTCATTCGGGTTGTTTTCATATCTTTGTTCCTCTTATCTGTTAATTTCACTGCCGCATGTTTACCAAAATCAACAGGCTTATCCTCATTTTTTGCATTTTAAATTTATTTACATTGAGCGCAAAAGCAACACCGGGGCTTTCCTATAAAATTGCCATGCCCCAGCCACACACACACTATTTTACCGTAGAAATGACCCTTTCCGGCTGGAGCAAAGATACCGCCGAAATTAAAATGGCCGTTTGGACTCCCGGCTCTTACCTCATACGAGAGTTTTCGAGAAAAGTAGAAGGTTTTACCGCCACCGATGCCAAAGGCAATGCGCTTCCCTGCCTTAAAACCAAAAAAAATACGTGGAATATTGCCAACTGCGCCAAAGCCGGCAATATTACCATACAATACCAGGTGTATTCCTTTGAATTGAGCGTGCGAACCAGTTTCTTAGATTCTGACATGGGGTTTATCAGCCCCTCCAGCGTACTCATGTATGCCGAAGGGTGGCAAAATAACCCGGCAACCCTGCAAATTGTGCCTTTTGAAGGCTGGAAACAACTCTCAACAGCCCTTAAACCGGTAAACCCGGCCAACAAATGGCTGTTACACGTGCCCGATTTTGATACCCTTGCCGACTCGCCTATATTAATTGGCAACCATGATGTTATTTCCTTTGAGGCAGCCGGCATACCGCACCACCTGGCCGTAGCCGGCCCGGGCAACCACAACCTGCAGCAAATGGCCGCCGATATACCCAAAATTGTTGCCGCCGAAACCGAAATTTTTGGCGAACACCCCTGCCCGGAGTACACCTTCATTCAAATAAACACCCAAAATATGGGTGGCGGGCTGGAACACCTGCACTCTACCGCCCTCATGAACCCCCGCTGGGATTTTATGCCCCAAAGCAACTACGTTAACTGGCTGGGGCTGGTAGCGCATGAGTATTTCCACCTGTGGAACGTAAAACGGCTGCGCCCCGTTGAACTCGGCCCTTTTGACTACGAAAACGAAAATTATACCCGTATGCTGTGGGTTGCCGAAGGGTTTACCAGCTATTACGATGACTATATTCTGCGGCGAACCGGTTTTCATACCGCTCAAAGCTACCTTAACATAGTGGCCGGCAACCTGGCAGGAGTTGACAGCCGGCCGGGGTCGGCAGTGCAAAGCTTGGCAGAATCAAGCCTCGATGCATGGATTAAATATTACCGGAGCGACGAAAATTCCGATAATGCTACCGTAACCTATTACAACGGCGGCGCCGTGGTAGCCACCATGCTCGATTTGGGCATACGCCATGCCACCGGCGGTAAAAAAAGCCTTGATGATGTAATGCGGTATCTCTACAACGAGTACTACAAAAAACAACAGCGCGGTTATACCGAAGATGAATTCAGCGCAGCCGTAAACCTGGTTGCAGGTACCAATTTCAATGAGTTTATAAATGACCACGTGTACAGCACCAAACCTATTGATTATAACCGCTACTTAGGTTATGTGGGCTTAACCCTGAAAAATACGGCCGCCGCAAACAACGACCCCAACCTGGGTATTACCACCTCATCGGGCACAAACGGGTTTACCATCAGCAAGGTAAAACGCGGCAGTTGTGGCTATAACTCCGGATTAAATGTAAACGATGAAATTCTGGCTATAAACAACTACCGTGTAAAAAATGAAACCGAACTGAAAATTATCTTGTCGCAGTACAGCAATGGCAACACCGTGCAAATACTGGTAAACCGTTCGGGAGTTATTAAAACCATACCCGTAACCCTGCAACCGCTGCCGGGTTTCAGCTATGCCATTGAAAAACTGCCCCACGCCAGCAGCAAACAAAAAGAACTGTACAAAGGCTGGCTGAACGAGAATTTTTAATACAAAGGGTAATAGCGTTGCCATGCCATTCAAAACTTAGTCAACAGGTAAACCAACTTACGCCATGTACAAAAGCACTATTAAACACCTGCTCTTTGTTGTCTTGTCCGGCCTGTTGTTGGCCGGTTGCGGCAATAACCAACAAAAATCGGAAAACAAAGAGCCTGACAGTGACGGGCCACTTGCCCAAGGACGCTGGCGCGCCACCCTTACCCTTACCGATACCGAAAAACTGCCTTTCAATTTTGACCTTACCCGCAATGCCAACGGCGCTTATGAAATAACCATTTTAAACGCCGGCGAAAAGATAACAGTAACCGATATTGCCGTAAATGGCGACTCCTTGCTGATGACTATGCCCGTTTACGGCTCCCAGATTAAAGCAAAATTTAACCCGAAACGGATGCTCGGAAGTTGGCACAACTATGCCAAAGGGTCCAACTATCAACTCGATTTTTATGCCGTATATGGCGATTCTGCCCGTTTTGAACTTCCATTGGTGGCCGATAATGCCACTATTGCCGGCCGCTGGGCCGTTATGTTTATTGCCGATGATAAAAAAAGTAAAACCGATGCCGTGGGCGTGTTTGAACAAGAAGGGCAGCGCGTAACCGGCACCTTTTTAACCCCATCGGGCGATTACCGGTTTCTGGAAGGAGCCGTTGCCGACCGCGACCTGCATCTTTCGTGTTTTGACGGGGCGCACGCATTTTTGCTTAAAGCCTATGTAAATGACGAGGGCGATTTGCAGGGCGATTTCTGGTCGGGCAGCCACTTGCACGAAATTTGGGTGGGCTACCGCGATGATACCGTTTCTTTGCCCAATCCCGAAAAACTGACAAAACTGAAGAAAAACGGGCAGCGGCTGTCATTCTCTTTTCCCGATGTAAACGGCAATACCGTATCTTTAACCGATGAGCGCTTTAAAAACAAGGTGGTAATGGTGCAGGCCATGGGTACCTGGTGCCCCAACTGTATGGATGAAACAGCCCTTTATACCCAAATTTACCAACAATACAACAATAAAGGACTTGAAATGGTAGCCCTGGCCTTTGAAGCCGCCGACTCGCTGCCACAGGCAAAGCCCGCCCTGGAACGGTACCAAAAACACTTTAACCTGCCCTACCCTATTTTGTATGCCGGCAAGGCAAGCAAAATAAACGCCCTGCAGGCATTGCCCGTTTTAGACAGTTTTACCTCATTTCCCACCACCATTTTTATTGACCGAAAAGGCAATATCCGCAAAATTCACACAGGTTTTTCGGGTCCTGCAACGGGTAAAGACTATCAGCATTTTATTGACGACCTGAAAAAATATCTCGATTCTCTTCTTTCCGAATCCGCCTGAAAAACGGTTTCGGGGCAACTTTAACCAACGCGCTTGCCCCACCTCTCAAACTGCATTGCAGGCAGCTACTCAACCTGTAATGCAGTTTTAATGTTTAAACATTGCATTTTATTTTTCACGCATTAAAACCATTGTAACATGTATGTAATTACCGGGGCAACCGGAAACACCGGAAAACCCATAGCACTTGCCCTGTTGGCAGCCGGCAAAAAGGTGCGCATTATTACCCGTAATGCCGAAAAAGCACAAGAACTGGCAGAAAAAGGCGCCGAAATTATGGAAGGCAACTGGAGTAATGCCGAAACGCTTGCCCAAGCCCTTAAAGGCGCAACTGCCGCCTACCTGATGATACCGCCCAACATGCAGGCACCCGATTTTTTTGCACACCAGAAAAAATATGCCGATGCCTTTGTAACTGCCATTGAAGCTTCGGGGTTGCAATATGCCGTAACACTGAGCAGCATTGGCGCACACCTGCCCCAAAAAGCCGGCGTTGTGCAAGGTTTGCAATATATGGAAAGCCGCCTCAACACCATTGAAAACCTTAATGTGTTACACCTTCGGGCTTCTTATTTTATGGAAAACCTGCTTGGCCAAATTGGACTTATTAAGTTTGCAGGGGTAATGGGTTCGCCGGTTAAGGGCAATTTAAAATTGGGCATGGTAGCCACCAAAGATATTGCAGCCGTTGCCACAAACCGCCTGCTTGCCCTTGATTTCAGCGGTAAGTCGGTACAATATGTATTGGGCAGCCGCGATGTAACCTACAACGAAGTAGCCGCCATTGCAGCCCCTGTAACCGGTAAAGAAAACCTGCCCTACGTTGAAGTGTCTTATGAAGACTTTCGCAATACCATGTTGCAACAATGGGGCGAAAGTGAAACACCCTTTATTTATAAGGCTTTTAGCGTGCTGTATCAAAGTAAGTAACAAAAAAGCTACACGCATTAAATTTATTTATTTAGCTTTGGCTGTAATTTCATCAAGTGTATAACACGCCAAATACATTTCTAATATCTTGGCTTTCCGTTCCTCTCTCAACTGCTTATCAATATCGGTTAAGTGATTAGCGAGCGTGCCGGTTATTGCTTTTTGCGCTCCGCTTCCATTGCCAAAATTTCGCTTTCATCGTAAACCGGCGGTAAATAGTCGCTTGGCTTTTCTATTACTATAACCGTTGGCAATGCCGTTTTGACGTCTGGCTGTAAT
>MTCR01000037.1 GCA_002212725.1 Sphingobacteriales bacterium TSM_CSM
ACAACCCGCTTACTTGCATGTGTGAGTATGCACCCATACCGCCCCCGAATTGCGACGATGGAATTTGCGGCACCACCGACAGCTATAACACCACTACCTGTCAATGTGAACATACGCCGGTTACGCCGCCTGATTGTGATGACGGAATTTGCGGTACAACCGATACCTATAACACTGCCACCTGCCTTTGTGAACACACACCCATAACCCCGCCCAACTGTGACGATGGTTTGTGTACAACGGATGATTCCTACAATGCTGTTACCTGCCAGTGTGAGTTCACACCTATACCACCGCCGGATTGCAATGACAATGACTGCAACACAGCCGATGTCTATAACATACTGACCTGTCAGTGTGAGAATAACCCTATTAGCCCGACGGCTTGTAATGATAACAATTGCACAACGGTTGATACCTACAACACACTTACCTGTATGTGTGAGTATGTGCAACTGCCTCCGGTGAATTGTGATGATGCTGATTGCGGCACTTCCGATACTTTTAACACCTTAACCTGCCAGTGTGAGCATACACCCCTGCCGCCTCCCAACTGCGACGATGCCAATTGTGGCACTTCCGACAGTTACAATACCGCCACCTGCCAGTGTGAGCATACGCCACTGCCGCCTCCCAACTGCGACGATGCCAATTGTGGCACTTCCGACAGTTACAATACCGCCACCTGCCAGTGTGAGCATACGCCCATACCGCCGCCTGACTGCGACGACCTGAATTGTGGCACTGCCGACAGTTACAATCCTGCCACTTGCCAGTGTGAGCATACACCCCTGCCGCCTCCCAACTGCGATGATGCCAATTGCGGCACTTCCGACAGTTACAATCCTGCCATTTGCCAGTGTGAACACATACCCATACCGCCTCCCAATTGCGATGATGCCAATTGCGGCACTGCCGACAGTTACAATCCTGCCACTTGTCAGTGTGTGCATACGCCTTTACCACCGACCAATTGTAACGACGGGCTTTGTAGTACCAGCGACAGTTATAACCCTGCCACTTGCCAGTGCGAGTACACACCCGTGCCGCCTCCCAACTGCGATGATGCCAATTGCGGCACCACCGACAACTACAACCCTGCTACTTGCCAGTGCGAACATACACCATTACCACCTCCCAATTGTGATGATGCCAATTGTACCACAACAGATAGTTACAATACTGCTACCTGCCAGTGTGAGTATATACCTGTACCGCCACCCAACTGTAATGATGGTGATTGCAATACTGCTGATGTGTTTAATGTTTTAACCTGCCAATGTGAGAACAACCCTGTAAGCCCCACGGCTTGTGATGATGGAAACTGTAACACCGCCGACTCTTACAATTTAAGCACTTGCCAATGTGAGCATGTGCCCATACCGCCCCCCAATTGCGATGACAATAATTGTACAACACAGGATAGCTACAACATTGCTACCTGCAGTTGCGTAAACACGCCCATTCCGCCGCCGAGTTGCGATGACTTTAACTGTAATACAACAGACAGTTATGATTTGGTTACCTGCAGTTGCGTAAACACGCCCATTCCGCCGCCGAGTTGCGATGACAACGACTGCACGACTTCGGACAGTTACGATTTGGTTACCTGTAGTTGCGTAAACACGCCTGTTCCGCCGCCGGGTTGCGACGACAACGACTGCACGACTTCGGACAGTTATGATTTGGTTACCTGCAGTTGCGTAAATACGCCCATTCCGCCGCCGGGTTGCGATGACAACGACTGCACGACTTCGGACAGCTATGATTTGGTTACCTGCAGTTGCGTAAATACGCCCATTCCGCCGCCGAGTTGCGATGACAACGACTGCACGACTTCGGACAGCTATGATTTGGTTACCTGTAGTTGCGTAAATACGCCCATTCCGCCGCCGAGTTGCGATGACAACGATTGCAATACCGCCGATGTGTTCAACATCATCACCTGCCAATGCGAGCACAACCCCATAGCGCCGGGAGCTTGTGAAGATGGCGATTGCAACACATTGGATACATACAATACACAAACCTGTTTGTGTGAACATACACCCGTTCCGCCACCCGATTGCAATGACGATGATTGCAACACAAGTGATTTTTACAATATCGAAACCTGTGAATGTGAGCATGAACCAATAGCCGGTTGCCCGCCGGTGGCGGCAAACAACAAAGTACTGGCACCCAATGCATTTTCGCCTAACGATGATGGAATGAATGATGTTTTTGGAGTAAGCGGAAACGAAATAGCAACCATTCGTATAAGCATATATAACCGGTTTGGGCAACTGGTATTTGAAGGAAACAAGCCAACCGACTTTTGGGACGGCACCTTTAAGGCAGCGCTTTGCGAAATTGGTGTGTATGTTTATTGGGCAGAAGGAACCTTTACCAACGGCGAAACCTTTACCTTGCGGGGTAATGTTACCCTGTTACGATAGGTTACAATTAAAAACTACCCAAAACGGGGAAGCAAATTTACAAGCAACTGCAGCAAGGGTAAAAATGCGTTGTAAAGCATCATCCTTTGTTGCAGGATTGCTTTTTGCTCCTTACCTTGCGCCTGCAAACAAACCGAGTACCCAAAAGAATATTATGAGCAAGAAAAAAAAGGACAATATGACTTATGCAGAAGCAATGGTTGAACTGGAGGCGATTGTAGCTGCATTGGAAGATGAACAAACAGGGGTTGATGAGTTGGCCGAAAAGGTAAAAACTGCCTCAGAGTTGCTTGCGTTTTGCCGCAATAAATTACGGGCAACCGAGGAAGCAATAAACAACACGCTGGAAAACAACAACAACCAATGAAATGGCTTGAGGTATCACAGGCAGACAGCGTTGCCATACTTTGGCTGAACCGCCGCGATGCAAAGGTAAACACCATTTTACCCGAAATGCTGGAGGAATGTGCCGCCTTATTACAGCAAATTGATGCTGATGATACCATAAAAGCAATAATAATTACCAGTTCTAAAAGAGATTTTGGCGTTGGCGCTGATTTAGAGGCCATTTACGCTGCTGCCGAGCATGGAGAAGCCGAAACCATTAGCCGCCGCGGGCATGAATTGTTGCTACAGATAGAGCAAAGCAAGAAGCCGGTGGTTGCTGCCATAAAAGGCGCTGCTGTAGGCGGTGGTTTGGAAATTTTGTTGGCTTGCCATTACCGCATTGCCGCTTACAGCAGCCATACGGTTTTTGGGTTTCCGGAGGTTACACTTGGTTTACTACCCGGCGGAGGGGCTACACAACGGTTGCCTAAACTCATAGGCATTCGGGCAGCTTTGTATATGATGCTGCGTGGTAAAAATATTTCGGCAAGCAAAGCCCTTAGCATCGGGCTAATTGACCGGCTGGTACATCCTGCCCAGTTAATGCCCTATGCCATAAAACAGGCATTGCACCTGGCAGAACGGCGGCATATTCATGCCAGAAGCCTGTCCCCCTTTGACCGGCTTGTGCAAAACAACCGTTTTGTAAGAGGGCTGCTTTTTGACCGCACCCGCGAAAAACTCTTGCAACATAACTTTGGCAATTATCCTGCGCCGTTTAAAATATTGGAATGTATTGAAATTGGTTGCCATTTTGGTACAGAAATGGGCAATGCCGCCGAAATTACCAAATTTGACGAATTGGCCGTACATCCCGTAACCAAACAACTGATACGGTTGTTTTTTGAAGCCGGCGAACGCAGAAAAAACCCGTTGGCCAATGAAGCGCAAAATATCAGCAACATTGCAGTAATTGGCGCAGGGTTAACCGGTGGAGGCATTACCGAACTGAGTGTTTTAAACGGACTTCGCGTTACCCTTACAGACATAAACCCGCACCGGAGCGCCAAAACCCTGCAGCGCATTTGGCGGCGCTTATCGGGCAGGGTGCGCAAAAAAAGTATTTCGCCCATAGAGCGGTGGCAAATAATGAACAGGGTATCTGCCCAAACCGGTTTTGAAAACCTTGAACAGGCCGAAATGGTTATTGAAGCCGCTCCGGAAAACCTGCAATTGAAACAACAAATACTTGCCCGGTTTGAAGCGGTTGCGCCCCAAAGTTGTATTTTTGCCAGCACCACCTCTTCTATACCCATAGCGCAGATTGCAGAACACAGCAGCCGCCCCGAACAGGTTATCGGAATGCATTACCTGTCTCCGGTATCCAAAGTATCGTTGCTGGAAATTGCCGTTATACCGCAAACTTCTTCCCAAACCTTGGCTGCCGCAATTAATTTAGGTATCGCACATGGTAAAACCTGCATTGTTGTAAAAGACTCGCCGGGTTTTTACACCACCCGCATCATGGCGCCTTACCTGAACGAAGCACTTGTGATGCTGGAAGAAGGGGGCGATATTTGGCAAATAGATGAATGTGCAAGGCAACTTGGTTTTGCCGTTGGACCCTTTTCGCTCATTGACAACATAGGCATTGATGCGCTTACCCATGTATTGGAAGGCCCGTTGTATGCATTTTTCAGGCGAGAGCGGGGCGCGGGCGCTTTTACCCCAAGCGGGTTACCCCGTTTATTGCTGAATGCCGGCTTGGAAGGGCGCAAAAACCGGCGTGGATTTTACCGGTACGACGAGAGAACCGGCAAGAAAAAAGAAGTAATGCCCGATAACCAAGTTTACCACATCATTAACCAAAACCCCCGCCGCGAGTGGTTTAAAGACAAACAGGTACGGCAGCGCCTGCTCATGTGTATGAACAATGAAGCAGTAAAATGCCTTGAAGACAACATCCTGCAATCTGTTTCCGATGGTAATGTGGGCGCTGTACTTGGGTTGGGTTACCCGGCCTATACCGGTGGCCCGTTCAGTTATTTAGATGCCATTGGCTGTTCAAAAGCCATTATTCGCCTCGAAAACCTGGCGCGACGCTACGGAAACCGCTTTTTACCTTCCCCCTTATTGTATGATTATGCCAAAAAGGGAATTAAATTTTCGGGTAGTTAAATAATTATCCGGCAAGATTACAGCAACCAAATCATTTTGTATTTTTACACTGTAAATCCGGCAGGCCGGTGCAGTGCATTTTGGGTTCTTACATACAGGAAGCAGAAACAGGTAAAAACAGTAAACACGTGGGCGCATTTTGCAAGGTTACCTGCAATTTATGCAACTTTTAGTGTTTTTTCAGGGTTCTTAAAAATGCCTCTTAAAATTTAACCATTCCAATTTCATTTCAAAACCGCATAATTTGGGAGAACACACCATAACCATTGAAGGAGTTAACTTAGTAGAGTTTTTTGGAGTAAACAATGCTAAATTTGACATTTTACGCCGCGCATTTCCGCAGTTGAAGTTGGTAAACCGTGGCAATACCATAAAAGTTGCCGGTAGCGAGGAGCAGATTAAACTCTTTGAAGACAAGGTAAATGCTTTTTTGGAGTTTTTATATGCCTATGGTTCGGCTTCTATTGTGAATCTGGAAGAAATTTTGGCCGGAACCGCCCCATCTAACCTGCCTGCCGAACACAACAAAGACCTTATTTTGTTCGGGCCCTATGGCAACGCCATAAAAGCACGCACCCCCAATCAAAAACGCATGGTGCATCAGGTAGAAGATAACGACATTGTTTTTGCCATAGGCCCTGCCGGAACGGGTAAAACCTATACCGCAGTGGCTTTGGCTGTACGTGCGCTAAAAAATAAGCTCATCAAAAAAATAGTACTCACCCGGCCGGCAGTGGAGGCCGGTGAAAACTTAGGCTTTTTACCCGGCGACCTGAAGGAAAAAGTGGACCCCTACCTGCGCCCGTTGTACGACGCATTGGACGACATGATTCCAATTCCAAAACTCAACGAATACATGGTAAACCGGGTAATAGAAATTGCACCTTTGGCCTTTATGCGAGGCAGAACCATTGATAATGCTTTTATTATTCTTGACGAAGCCCAAAACGCCACCAATTTGCAATTGAAAATGTTTTTAACCCGATTAGGACCTTCGGCAAAATGTATCATCACCGGCGACCTGACCCAGATAGATTTGCCCAAAAATCAAAAATCGGGGTTGGAAAAAGCTATCAGAATACTAACCGATATTAAGGGTATTGGCATTGTAACCTTAAACGAGGAAGATGTAATAAGGCACAGATTGGTTAAGAAAATTATAAAAGCCTATGAAAAAGTAGAATTAGAGGAAAAAGCTGACCGCGAGCGCCGGAAAGATTTTTTTAGTTCGGCCGACAAAAGCCAGGGTGCTGATAACCCATAGGGTTAGCAGTGCCCGATGACGGCAATTTTCTGCCGCTTATTCCTCCCGGTGTTTCCAGATAGCGCCGTATTTTTCTACTAAAATATTGTCGTATTCATCAGACTTGTTAAACAGGTCTTTAAACACAGAAATAGCCATTTCGCGCGTGAAATAGGCATCGTAAATAACTGCCGACAAAATAATATCCTGCTCATACACGCTGAACATGGTACTTTCGAGGGTATAGTTTTCCCGCAACAAAAATTCGTACAGTTCTTTAATGTTGGTTTTGGGCAGGCGGCACAGGTGGGCATCGCCAATAATGTACCGCGCCTCTTCTACATAGGTAATTTCAATAACAGCGCTGCCGTGGGTAATTTCCCATGCGTTTTCGCCCCGGCGTGCCAAAACGGGGTTTTTACCCAATTCGGTTATAAGCTCTTCAATAATTTTGGCTCTGCCAACCGGTTCGTAAGCGGTTTCGTTGTAAAAAGCCAAGCGGGTGCCGCAGTGAGGGCAGTAATTGTCTTCGGCTTCGGTTTGGGTTACCAGGTTGTAGCACGATATACACCGGGCGGTGCGTTTACCCATATAAGCACTGTAATCGTGCAAAGACTCAAGCAGGTAATAAGACGGCAGGGCAAATCCTAAGTTTTCGCCTCCTGCCAGTATAAAGGTATTTACTCCTACCACTTCGCCCCGCATGTTTACCAAAGGCCCGCCGCTGTTGCCGGGGTTAATGGAAGCATCTATTTGTATGTATTTTACATCATTATATAAGCGCTCCACTTTTGAAACTATGCCTTTGGTGGCAGTGTATTTAAGCCCGTATGGGTGTCCTATGGCAATAATAATTTCGCCCTGTTTTACCTGTGTGTTCAGGCTTATTTCGGGTTTGGGGGCATTGGGCGGCATTTCCAGAAAAGCAAGGTCATAGGCGGGGTCTTTATACAAAACCGTTACGGCTGTTTCGGGCAGGTTGCGCCCGCTTACCACGGCTTCCACGCTTTCGCTCACCACATGGCAATTGGTTACTATTACATTAAATTCTTTAACGTAAAAGCCGGTGCCGGTGCTTCGGGGTGTGGCAATTTGCACAACAACATCTCGAAATTGGTCAATGGCATTATCCATAGCGCTGTGTATTACTTTTCGGGGTTTTAGCCAAACTGCAATTTGCGGGGCAGCAGGTAAAACCAACCCTTACAGGGGAATATTGCCGTGTTTTTTCCGGGGCAGGTTGGCAACTTTGTTTTCCAGCATTTTAAAGCCCTGAATTAACCGCCGGCGGGTATCTTGGGGGTGTATAACCTCATCAATAAACCCGCGCTCGGCAGCGCGGTAAGGGTTGGCAAAAGTGTGGGTAAATTCGTCTTCCTTTTCTTTCAGTTTTGCTTCGGGGTCTTGTGCTGCGGCAATTTCGTGCCGGAAAATAATTTCGGCAGCGCCCTTTGCGCCCATAACGGCAATTTCGGCACTGGGCCAGGCAAAGTTAAGGTCGGCGTCAATATGTTTTGAGTTCATTACATCATAAGCGCCCCCATAGGCTTTGCGCACAATAACCGTAACTTTGGGCACGGTAGCTTCGCAAAAAGCATACAACAGTTTAGCGCCGTTGGTGATAATGCCGTTCCACTCCTGGTCGGTGCCGGGTAAAAAGCCGGGCACATCTACCAAGGTAAGCAGCGGCACATTAAATGCATCGCAAAAGCGCACAAACCGGGCGCCTTTTTTAGAGGAGTTTATGTCGAGCACACCTGCCAGGTATGCCGGCTGATTGGCTACCACACCAATACTGCGGCCGGCAATTCGGGCAAAACCCACCACAATATTTTCGGCATAGTCTTTATGTACTTCCAGAAAAGAATTTTCATCAACAATGCCGTTTATTACCTCCCGCATATCGTAGGGTTGATTGGCGTTATCGGGCAATATACCGGCAAGTTGCGGGCGCAGTTCGTCATCTTGCGGCTGGTAGGGGTAAACCGGGGCAGTTTCTTCGCAATTTTGCGGAATATAACCGAGTAGTTGTTTAATGGTTTCTATACAATTTACCTCATTGGCACAGGCAAAATGCGTTACGCCCGATTTGGCTGCATGAGTATTGGCGCCGCCAAGTTCATCATGTGTTACCGTTTCATGTGTTACCGTTTTTACCACATTGGGGCCGGTAACGTACATATAAGAAGTATTTTCCACCATGAAAATAAAGTCGGTAATAGCTGGAGAGTACACTGCGCCGCCGGCACAAGGGCCCATAATGGCCGATATTTGCGGCACTACACCCGATGAAAGCGTGTTGCGCCAGAAAATATCGGCATAACCGCCCAACGACATTACCCCTTCCTGAATACGTGCGCCGCCGGAGTCATTTAACCCGATGACCGGTGCGCCGTTTTTCATGGCCAAGTCCATAATTTTGCATATCTTTTGTGCATGAGTTTCGGAGAGCGAGCCGCCAAAAACGGTAAAATCCTGCGAAAACACATATACCAGCCTGCCGTTTACCGTTCCGAAACCGGTAATTACGCCATCGCCCGGAAACTGTTGGTTTTCCATGCCAAAATCGGTGCAGCGGTGCGTTACCAACATGCCAATTTCCTGAAACGAGTCGGGGTCGAGCAGCAGTTCTACACGCTCGCGGGCGGTAAGTTTTCCTTGTTTATGCTGCTTGGCAATGCGTTCTGCGCCGCCACCCTGCAGGGCCAGGGCAATTTTGTTGTTGAGTTGTTGTATTTTTTCTTGCATTGGGAATGAATGAAATTTGTTGGATTGTATTGTATTATACCGGGCAGCGCTACCCCAAAAATATAGATTTTAATTCTTCCGACTGGTTGGGTTTCATGCGTCCGGCTAAAATAAGGCGCAGGTCGCGGCGGCGCTGAGCAGAGGCGTATATAGCTGCTTCTTCTTCAGTTTGAGGTTCAATTTTCGGCAGCGGCAGTTTGTTGCCCCATTCATCAAGCCCTACAAAGGTAAAAAATGCCTCGTTGCATTTGCGGCGGGTGCCGGGGTTAATGCCTTCGGCGTGTACCACAATATGTATTTCCATAGAGGTGTTGAAAACCCGGGTAACTTTGGCGGTAATGGTCACAATTTCACCAATTTTAATAGGGTTGTGAAACGCCACACTGTCAACCGATGCCGTAACACACACGCAACCGGCATGTCGTCGGGAGCAAACGCCACCGGCAATATCCATCCAGCGCATCAGGTTGCCGCCCATAAGGTTGTTCAGGGTGTTGGTATCGTTGGGCATCACCATTTCGGTCATAACTGTAATCGATTCGGAGGGGCTTTTGCTGTTCATATTGTTAATATTGCGTTAAATACCATGCAAATAGTTTGTTTGCGGCTGCAAAGGTAATGAATACTGCTCAAATAACAACTAAATCAGGGAACTGTTTGCACCAGGGTTACCATGCCTTCGCCGCCGGTTGTCCATTGCAGGGTAATAAAGGCATCGGAAGCGCCGCCGCCGGCAATAAGGGTGTAATTTCCGCTTATCAGCCATTGATAAGTGCTGCCCGGTATTGCTGTTACGCTATAGGTAACCGCTATACCCACACAGGTTTGCGCAACCGACGAAGTTATTACCGGGTTAATTGCAGTATAAAACGGGTTATCGGTATTCCATGCCGGGCCCGAAGGGTTTCCGCCCACATTCAGGTGGCCGTTTACCGGCTGTGCCGTTTGCCCCGATTCGTCGTTGGCAAGTTGGCCGGCACCTTCGTTAAAATGGCAGAGCAGCAGGGTAGCGGCATCGGGCAAAAATAAGGATGTGGGCGGGGTAAAGGCAACCGTGTATCGCTCGTTGCCCGATATTCGCAACTCGTCTAACAGTCCGTTATAGGAGGGGTAGGCGGTACCGGCATCGTGTTTTTCGGCGCCAAGTACCAAAAACGGGTCGCTAAGCGGGTAGGCGGTGCTTCGGGCATTTCGGTAGCTGATGTCGCCGGCAGGGCCGGTTCCCTGTGCATCGGGCAGCCCGTCAACAAAAATGCGCATCAGGCCGGTTGTGCTGTTTCGGGTAACGGCAACATGATGCCATTGGTTATCGGCAATATTGGTTGTACCCACAATGGTTTTACCGGTTCCAAGACGGTCAACGCCAAAGGCCACTACGCGGTGGTTTGCCGGAATGCCCACCGTATGCCCGATGGCAATGCCGAAATCGCCATAATCGCCCGAACCGTACACGTCGCGGTCAAGCACAATATTGCCGGTAATCCAGCCGTCGGCATTATTTTGAGCGCTTACGGTTCCGTTGTTTTCGGCAAAGTTGGTTTTCAGCCAGCATTCGGCGGTAAAATCAAAAGCAACATCGGCGGTGGTGGGCGGGTCTATGGCAAATTTAACCCGGTCTGCCTGGTTGGTTCCGGTGCCGTAAAACTGCAGGCTGTATTGCGGCAGGCTACATTGGTAATAGGGGTTGCTTTCCTGAAACTCGTAGGCGCCGGCATCGGGCAGGTTGTTGGCAATTCGGGGAATAAAATGGCGCTGATGCGCATATTCCGAAACCGGCATGGCATTATATCCGTTAATCATTCCAACGGCAATTCCGGCATCAATGGCCGGCGAGCCTGCAGCGAGGTGGTAATTGTAGGCGGCGGCATTGGTAAAACCGGGTGTTGTGGTAATAACATTGCCACTGTTTACCGTAGCCGTGCCGTTTAACACAGTTCCGTTTCCGGTAAAAATATTGTTAATCAACTGTACTTCGGTACTGCCCGATGCGGCAAATACAAAGGTGCCGTTTGCCTTGTTGTTTACCACCGTATTATGAACCATGTACAACTCTTTAACCGGATTGCTCAACCCCTCGGCGCCGTAAGAAATAATGCCGCTGTTGGGCGAAAGCGGCCCCTGTTGTATGGTATTGCCTATGAGGTAAGCGCGCCCGCCGTTGGGTAAATCAACCGAGTAGCTCGATGTGCCTTCGGCTTCGTCGCCAATCCGGTTGTATAAAATATAGTTGTTGTATGCCCGGCTTTTAAGGGTATGCCCCGTAATGCTGTGGTGCGAGTAGTTGTAGCGGAAGGTAAGGCTGTTTACATGGTTGATGTAAACATTATGCGAGTAACCGCCACCGCCGTTGCCGTGGTAGGCAAACTCGGTAAATTCAATAAGAATGTTGCTTGCGGCATTGTCGCCGGCTAAAATACCCATTTGGTTATCGTGAAAATAGCAATAGCGCACGGTTAACCCTGTTCCTTCCTGCCTTATGCCGGCGCCGTTTAAATCGGGTACGGCACATTCGGCAAATTCAATGTATTCAACGGTGGCATTGTTTCCTTTTATTACCCAAATGGCTTTGCTTTCGGCGCTGTTGCCATTTGAGTCGAGTATGGCCATGCCGCCTTTACCGCGCAAAACCAGGTTATGGTCATACCAAATGGCCACATCGTTGGGGTAAATGCCCGCGTCAATTTCTACGGTATCGCCGTTGTTTACCAAAGGCGCCACCTGGCTGGGCAGTGTATAGGTGCGCGAAGTGCCTACCTGCCAAACGGCGGCAAGGGCGGGTTGCTGTACGGCAAAAAGCAACAGTACAAACCAACATGGAAAAAATGGGCAGTTATGCATAGGAAAACGGTATTTTTTGTGTGTGGTAAAAATAAACAAATTTCAGGGTTTCTTTTGCAAAGCATGGTAAATGGTTTATGCAGTTGTTATATATGGCAAAGGTTGTACTATTTTCCTTGCTCCAATAGTGCAGGGGTAAAAATTTGCTAATTTTGCAGGCTATATGTTTACCATTCAACAGATACAGGTCATAACCGGCGGCAGTTGGCTGCAACAGGCAGACAATGCCCCCGTTTACCACCTTCTGCTCGACAGCCGGCGGGTAATGTTTGCCGAAACATCGGTATTTTTTGCCTTGCCCGGCGCCACCTACAACGGACACGATTTTTTACCACAGCTTTACCGCCTTGGGGTGCGCAACTTTGTGGTAAGCAGTGCCTCTTCAGGCATGGTTGCACAATATCCAAAGGCAAACATATTGCTGGTTAACAATACGCTGCTGGCCCTGCAGCAGGTAGCTGCAGCACACCGGCAACAGTTTACCCTGCCTGTGTTGGGTATTACCGGCAGCAACGGAAAAACGGTGGTGAAAGAATGGCTGTACCAGTTGTTGTGGCAGGATTATCATATTGTCAGAAGTCCGAAAAGTTACAACTCGCAGGTGGGCGTACCCTTGTCGGTATGGCAAACCGATGCAACCCATAACTTAGCTATTTTTGAAGCAGGCATTTCGCAGCCCGGTGAAATGGAGCATTTGCAGGCGGTTATTCAGCCAACCATAGGGCTGTTTACCAATGTTGGCGCTGCACACAACGAAGGGTTTGCCGGCATGGAACAGAAAACCCTCGAAAAACTGAAATTATTTAGCGGCGTGCAGTTTCTTATTTACTGTGCCGATTACGACATGATTAAACAAGGTATTGCAAAAGCAAGGGAACTGTTTCCCGGGCAGTACGATTTCATTTCTTTGGCATGGATAAAAAACATTAATCCGGAAAAGCAGGAAAAAGTACCCGAAAATATAGTGTTGCAAGCCCATGCCGTTAAAACCGGTAACGGAACCGATATTGCCGTTTACTACCAAAACAACCCCGGATTTACCATTTCTATACCGTTTATAGATGATGCTTCAATAGAAAACTCTATACATTGTTGCCTGTTTATGTTGCATTTGGGTTATAGTCCGGCGGTAATTGCACAACGCATGGCACAATTGGCGCCGGTAGAAATGCGCCTTGAACTCAGGGCCGGAATTAACAATTGTTCTATTATTAACGATGCCTATAATTCCGATTTTCAATCGTTGGCCATAGCGCTCGATTTTTTGGAGCAACAGCAGCAAAATTCGGGCAAAGCCGTTATTTTGTCAGACATACAGGAAAGCGGCGAGCCGCCCGAAGTGCTGTATGGTAAAGTGGCGCAATTGCTGCGCGAAAAAAAGGTGCAGCGGTTTACCGGAATAGGGCAGGGGTTGGCATCGGTAAAGCATTTGTTTCATGGTATTGAAGCAAATTTCTATCCCGGTACAGCCGGATTTTTGCAACATCCACCCTATTTTTACAATGAGGCAATACTTATAAAAGGCGCACGGCAGTTTGCATTTGAAAAAATTGTGCGGGCTTTATCGCAAAAAGCACATAACACCGTACTCGAAATTAACCTCAATGCCGTAGCACACAACCTGAAGGTATATAAATCGCTGCTGAAACCTGCCACCAAGGTAATGGTTATGGTAAAATCGCTGTCTTACGGCAGTGGCAGCTATGAAATTGCCAATATTCTGCAACTCCACAAAGCCGATTACCTGGCTGTAGCCTATACCGACGAGGGCGTGGCGCTGCGCGAAGCCGGTATTACCCTGCCAATTATGGTAATGAACCCCAACCCCGACAGTTTTAACGCCCTGGTGCGCAACAAATTAGAACCCGAAATTTACAGCCTGCCGCATTTGCACCGGTTTCTGGATTACCTTAAACACTCGCCGGTAGGTATAACATTTCCTTATCCGGTGCATATAAAGTTAGATACCGGAATGCACCGGCTGGGTTTTGAACAGGCAGACCTTACTCAACTTCGCGAAGTGCTGGGCAACAATCCGTGGGTACAGGTGGTGTCGGTGTTTTCGCACCTTGCGGCAAGCGACGACCCGCAGTACGATGATTTTTCGGAACAGCAAATTCATCGGTATAATAAAATGTTTTCATTTCTTGAGCCGGTATTACCTGCCGGCGTTCTTAGACACTTGCTTAATTCAAGCGGTATTGCCCGTTTGGGTGCCGTTGCACAAATGGATATGGTACGGCTGGGTTTGGGCTTATACGGGGTAGATACTACCAACAACATACAACACCTGCTGGCCAATGTAAGCACACTTAAAACCCATATTTCACAGATAAAAACCGTAAATGCCACAGAAACAGTAGGTTACAGCCGAAAAGGGGCATTAAGCCGCACCTCGCACATTGCCACCGTTGGCATTGGTTATGCCGATGGGCTGAACCGCCGTTTGGGCAACCGGCGCGGCTGCATGTGGGTGCGCGGTAAACTGGCGCCTATTGTGGGCAATATTTGTATGGATATGTGTATGCTGGATGTTACCGATATAGAAGGTGTGGAGGAAGGTGATGAGGTAATTGTTTTCGGACAACAACTGCCGGTGCAGCAGCTTGCCCGATGGCTTGATACCATTCCCTACGAAATATTTACCGGCATTTCAGAACGGGTAAAACGGGTGTATTATCAGGAGTAAAGGTTTTCCTCACGTTTCGGAGGTTCAAAACATCAGGAGCATTTACCCCCTTCCTCGCCTAAGTTTAAGAAGTTGTAAACATGATCCCCAAAATAGTCACAGATACTTTTCATACAGCCTCTATAAACTGACTATTAATGCCGTAGCCCATTATTCTTGCATACAGGCAGCAGAAACTTGCCGCATATAAACAGCAGTGTTTATTTATGTGCCTTGGCGCTGTTTAGTGTTTGCGTTGAAGACAACCCAAGACTGATATGTATGTGCTGTTGCGAATTTTTGTTTTACGCAATGCAAAGAGGAGGCAAAATCCGCAAAAAACCGAATGCATTTCCACTTTTTGGGCTATACCTCAAAAAATAAGAGTCAGGATTTAAAATAGCGGTAAATTTGCATCCTGTTACCGGTGTTGTTTCCTCATTTTATGACTATGCTTTACCGGTAAGCCGGTTACTTTCTGTTACATTGCATGTTTTAATCTAAAATAATTTTTGTGAAAGCACTCTACACCATTTTGCTGCTTGTTTTATCCAATACCTTTATGACCTTTGCCTGGTATGGGCATCTTAAGTTTAAAGAAATGCGCTGGTTTAATTCCCTTGGTTTGCTGTCTATTATACTCATTAGCTGGGGTATTGCCCTTTTTGAGTATTTTTTTCAGGTGCCGGCCAACCGCATTGGATACAAAGGCAATGGCGGACCTTTTTCATTGGTTGAACTAAAAGTGCTGCAAGAGGTTATTACCTTAATAGTTTTTGCCGTATTTTCGCTGGTGTTGTTTAAAACAGAGCACTTACGCCCCAACCACCTCATCGGGTTTTTCTTTTTGGTGTTGGCCGTTTATTTTGTTTTTAAAAAATAAATAATCTTTTGCAACCCTTTCAACTGCTTTTGGTAGCTGCAACCACTGTTGAGTTACAACCATTGTTGCAACATTTTGGCGCAACAGAAAATCCGTCTTTGCCCGGTATGCCGGGTTTGGAGTTTACCACCCCGCAATGCCGGGTGGTGGTGTGCATAACCGGTGCGGGCATACTACATACCGCCTACCATGTAAGCAATGCCTTGCAGCTACAACATTTTACCCTGGCAGTGGCTGCCGGAATTGCCGGCAGCTTTACCCCCAAACTGCAAATTGGCAGCATAGTAGAAGTTTGCCGGCAGCAAATGGCCGATTTGGGCGCCGAAAACCATCGCCACTTTATACCAATAGAACAAATGCCGTTTTATAACCCCAATCTGTTTCCTTACCGAAACGGCTGTTTGTATAACCCCAACCCCGGAAATTTGCTGTTTAAAGAGCAACTGCCCTGCGTTACCGGAATTACGGTAAATACAGTTTCGGGACGAAAAAGCACCATACAACTGCGCCGGAAATTATATGAACCCGATGTGGAGAGTATGGAAGGTGCTGCTTTTTTTTACACTTGCCTTATGCAACAAGTTAGTTTTGCCGAAATAAGGGCTATTTCCAATTTTGCAGAACCCCGAAACCCGCTTAGGTGGAACATTCCGCTTGCCATTAACAACCTTTGCCGGTTTTTAACCCGCTTCATTGAGCAACTGCCCGCCCAGCCATAAAATGCAAATCCGGGCAAGTTCCTCACAGAGGAAATTGCCCGTCCAAAAAGTTGAACTATTGTTGTATTTTTTTTAAAGCGTGGGGTTTAGTACCTTACCTGCGCTACTCCAATTTTGCTCATATTGGGGCTGTACAGGTTAAAATCGGCAACAGTAACGTTTTTATCCATGTTACAATCGCTGTCCACATAACTGTTAATAATACTCATTTCATCCTGAAAGAAGTTAAAATCGGTAACTGTTACCGTGCCGTTGCCATCCATATCGCCGGCAAACATGGCATATACCCCGCCGCCCAGGTTAGCCACTTGAGCAGAACCGCCCAAAACATTGGTCACATTGGTGAGGTCTAAAGTATTGGAATTTGGAACAGAAACAGCAGTGGCGCTCATAATGGCCAGGTGATTTCGGGTTTTAACCGACAAGTAGTAGCTGTTGTTTGTGGTTAAGGTGGTAAAGTTTACCCCGGTTACGGGTGTTCCGCTGACATCTGCCAGTTGGCCGTTGCTAAGCAGGAAACAGGCTTTGGTTTCGGCTATCACATAATTGTCAGAGGCGTTGCGGGCTTCGAGCAGCACCCAATCCACTGCGTTGGAAGGTATGGCGGCGGCAGTGGCTACGGCTTCGGTTCCGGCATAGTTCCACGGGGGGCGGTTAAATGGTTGCGCAAGTGGCAGAAGATTGCTATTGCGCAAATTGGTACTCATGTTTCCGGTGGCGGTATTGTAGCAGCCCTGCAAGGCAACTTTAACCTTTATGGTAATGCTGCTGGTGGTTGTACCACCGCCTCCGCCTCCGCCGGCTGTTGTTACATCAATATCATCGTTGCTGCTGAGCACATTGCCGGAGCTATTGCGAATTTCGGCATATACTGTATAAGAACCTGCTGCCGGTACTGCCATGGAATAGGTTAAACTTGTTGTGCTGCTTTGCCAGGCTGACCATGCCGATGAACCGGTTTTCAGGCGCATTTCGTTGTAACCATTGGCAACATACTTGTACAGATTTACATTATTGGTGTTGGTGCTTATTTCTTCATTGTTAATGATAACCGGGTAAACATTGGTGCGGCGCCCCAAATCCATTACCCATCGGGTTACATACGAAGCCGAGGCATCGTAGTAATATCCTACGCCTACCTCATAAACCAATGAACTCATCATATTGGCATAGTGCCCCGAACTGGCTACCCAGCCGTTAAATGCACTTTGAGGGTCAAAAAAGCCCGCAGCAATATTTTCTGCTGCGGCAGTCCAGGTATAAAAAGAACCTATGCGGTCAAAAGTTTGGCAGGTTACATTACCGCTGCCATCTTGGCTGGCGTGGGCAAAGTAATTATTATCACACATGTGTTTGGCGTGGTAACGGGCAGCAGCGCTTAACTCTGCCGATATTTTAACGGGCGGTAAGCCATTGGTTGCCCGAAGGTTGTTTAACAGCACAATTATTTGTCTTTCAAAGCCAACATCAGAGGAGGGTGTTTGTTCGGTGCCGTTCGGACAACCTTCGCCAGCAGATAAAACAACATCACCGGCAAAGGTATTTTCACCTGTCGATATCAAAACACCTTGTGCTTTTCCTTTCTCTCCCGCAAATAATGATACCAGAATGGCAAAAATTAAAGTACAAATACTCTTCATGATAACTAAAAGTGGCTCATTTAATTCGGATTAAAACTTCTGCATTCTCATAAAGAGGATTTTGTGGGTGTTCATTAGACTTGCTGTGCTTTGGTAATAAGGAGATTATGCATTATAATGGAAATTATTT
>MTCR01000036.1 GCA_002212725.1 Sphingobacteriales bacterium TSM_CSM
TTTGAATTTTAGTTCATAATTCCCTAAATCGGGCAAGGCTATTTAGGAAAGCACACCGGCACAACCCATAACTCATAATTCATAATTTTTATGCTTCATAACTCGCCATCAGACCACTCCAAGGGAAGGGAATTTTCAGCGCTCATAACTCATAATTCATAACTCATAACTCATAACCACCTATTTTTGAGCAGGCAACTATGGCAAAAAGAAAAGAACTGAGGAAAAAACGGGCACAATCGAATTTGAGCAGTGGCCTGAGTTTGGGCGCAGACAAACAACTGTGGTGGGCGTTGGGCGCCCTGTTGCTGCTTACGCTGGCGGTATATGCGCCGCATTTTGGCAACGAACTGATTACTACCTGGGACGATGGTTTGTATATTACCGAAAACCCGTTTGTAAAGCAATTGAATGCCGGTAATTTTAAAGCATGGTTTACCCAATCCATTGCCTCTAACTACCACCCGCTTACCATTATGTCATTGGCCATAGACTACCGGATTTCGGAATTGTCGCCGCAGTGGTATCATTTTGTCAGCTTGGTTTTTCACCTGTTAAATACGGTATTGGTGTTTGTTTTTGTGCAACTGCTTACCAACCGCCGGTACCCTTTTGCGGCCTTGCTTACAGCGGGCGTTTTTGCGCTGCACCCCATGCACGTAGAGTCGGTAGCCTGGATATCGGAGCGAAAAGACGTGCTTTATACGGCGTTTTTCCTGCTCTCGCTCATCTGCTATCTCCGGTATCTCGACAAAGAGCGGGCGGTAAAATGGTATGTGCTCTGTTTTGTGTTTTTTGTACTGTCGGTATTATCAAAACCCTCGGCAGTGGTGCTTCCGGTGGTTCTTTTACTCATAGACTATTACAGGGAAAGAAGCATATCGGTTGCCATGTTTGCCGATAAGCTGCTGTTTTTACCCGTTTCGGTGGCAATAGGTTTGGCTACGGTTAATATCCAATCAAAAGATGCCATGCCCGAATTTGAACGCTATTCCTTTTTGCAGCATATACAATTTGCCTCGTACAGTTTTATGGCATACATTGCCAAAATGTTTGCACCTTTCAACCTGTCGGCGCTGCACCCTTACCCTGCCCTTACCAAGGGCAGCCTGCCTGCCGTGTACCAGATAGCCCCCGCAGTTGCCGTTTTGTTTGCCGGCGCAGTGGTTTGGAGCACGCGCAAAACCAAGCTTGTTTTATTTGGCGTGGGCTTTTACCTTATTAATATTGTGCTTGTATTGCAGTTTTTTGAGGTTGGACGCGCCATTATTGCCGAGCGTTACACCTATTTATCATACGTGGGGTTAACATTGCCAATAGCAATATGGTTTAACCAACTGTTACTTAACCGCAATGACATAAAAACGGTTGTTTACCGGGCTGCCGGTGTGGTTTTGCTGCTGTTTGCCATCTTTTCCTTTCAGCGTGCCAAAGTATGGAAAAACAGCGAAACCCTTTGGACAGACGTTATTGAAAAATACCCGCGCTCTGATGTGGCTTACGACAACCGCGGCGTGTATTACCGCAGCATAAAACAAAACGATAAAGCATTGGCAGATTATAACAAGGTTATTGAAATTAACCCGCAATATCCGCTTACCTATAACAACCGCGCCAATATTTATTTTGACCAGGGAAAAGACGACCTTGCCTTGCCCGATTACAACAAAGCGCTGGAATTAGACCCCGATAACGTAAAAGCCCTTACCAACCGCGCCCTTATTTTTGTGCGTGCCAAACAATACAACGAAGCCGACCGCGATTTTAACAAAGCTATTGAACTGGACCCCAACTACGCCAGCATTTACTTTAACCGGGGCATTTATTACGACCTTACCGGCCAAAACGAACTTGCACTGAAAGACTTTGACAAATACCTGCAATTAGACCCGAAGCACGACGGCATCTGGAATTCGCGCGGCGTTTCGAACCAAAAACTCAGCAGGTTTGAAGAATCAATAGCCGATTTTAGCAAAGCCATGCAAATAAACGGTAAAGTACCGCAATATTACCTTAACCGTTCTTACTCCTACAACGCGTTGGACAACAAGGCAGCCGCTTTGCAAGATGCTCTTAAAGCCCGGCAAATGGGACTGAAAATTGAGGATACCTATTTGCAAAACCTGCAAAACTAAACCTGCTGTCCACCATTGGTTTGTGCCATGGTTTTACCCATTAAAGCAAAAGCAGGCGGCGCCAGCACGGCGTAGCCAATTATGCCCATGTTGCGCACCTGCATATTGCCAAGCACTACCCCCGCAAGACCGGCAAGGCTTAACAAGCCACAAACCAGTATAAGCAGCCACACTTTTTGGTGTGTCTTAAATACAGGCGCTGCAAACAACATGGAAAGGGCAAAAAACCAGTCCCAGGCCAGAATGTCCAAAGCATATACCACCGATGGCCACCTGAAGTCAAATACAAACTTATAGCCGGGCAGGCTGCGGGCTTCTTCCGTATAACCCAGTGTAAGCACTGCAAAATGAACACAGGAGGTAATTACAGTTGTTGCAACCATAAAACCCACCGACGCAAGGGCAAACGGCCTGTTTTGGGGTTCGGCATAATGGTAAACGGCAACCATGCAAATCAGCATAAGTGCAGACAGCATAATGCTTAGTATTTCCATAATGGTGAAATAGGGATTTCCTATTGGCTGCTGCGCCGACTCCAGCGTAAGCAGTCCGGCTGCGGTAACAACGGCGTATATAAACCCAAAAACAAATACCAGGTTGCCAAACAAAGAGGCCATATTAAAACAGGTAAATAATGCAGGTTTTGGTTGTTGTATCATAATGGTGAATACCGTCGGTTGGTAAAAATTTTTTTCACAAGGCAGAACCGTATCAGTTCCTGCTTCAAAGGTACATAAAGGCAGTAAATAGGTGTATGTTAATTTACCCCCTGCCGGCAACACTGCCATGCTAAATGTTGCCAAAACAGTAATTTTCTGCGCCAAGGCTTGTATATTTGCATCGGTTACCAAACAAACCTAATATTATGTCGTTACCAGCCATAAAATACACCGCGTTAGAAAGATTTTTGCGCTATGTGCAAATAGATACCCAATCCGACCCGTTGTCGGAAACTTACCCCTCTACCGAAAAACAGAAAAACCTTTCGCGCCTGCTGGTGCAGGAATTGAAGGAAATGGGCATTACCGATGCCGAAATGGACGAATGGGGCGTGGTTTATGCCACCATTCCTGCCAATACCCCCAAAACCGGTGGGCCCGTTATTTGTTTCTGCTCGCATGTAGATACCGCCCCCGATAGCAGCGGAACCGGCGTTAAACCCCTTGTTCATGCCAATTACCAGGGGCAAGACCTGGTTTTGCCCGATGACCCCACCCAAATTATTCGCCTGGCCGACCACCCCGATTTGGGCAGCCACCTGGGTCACGATATTGTTACCGCCTCCGGAACCACCTTGCTTGGCGCCGATAACAAGGCCGGCGTAGCCGCCATTATGGATGCCGCCCATTTCTTAATAAACAACCCGCAAATAAAACACGGCGCTGTTCGCATACTCTTTACCCCCGACGAAGAGGTGGGGCACGGTGCCGATAAGGTGGACATGAAAAAATTAGGCGCACAATTTGGCTACACCGTTGACGGGCAAACACCCGGCTCCATAGAGTACGAAAACTTTTGCGCCGATGCCGTGGAAATAACCATACAGGGTGTAAGCGCCCATACCGGCACCGCAAAAGGTAAAATGGAAAACGCCATAAAAATTGCCGCCGCCATTGTTGACCGCCTGCCCAAAAACCACCTCTCGCCCGAAACCACCGAAATGTACGGCGGCTTCATTCACCCCAAAAATATCAACGGCCTGCTCGAACATGCCTCGCTCGGTTTCCTCATTCGTCATTTTACCACAGAAGGACTGCAAACCTTAGAAAACCTGCTGCACCAAATTACCCAATTGGTTATGCAGGATTACCCCAACTCCACTTTTGAGTTTAAGGTAATTGAGCAGTACCGAAACATGAAATCGGTAGTTGACCAACACCCGCAGGTAGTAACTTATGCCGAAGAAGCCATCAGGCGTGCCGGCCTTACCCCGGTGCGCCACCCCATTCGCGGCGGAACCGACGGCGCAAGACTTTCATTTATGGGAATGCCCTGCCCCAATTTGTTTGTAGGCGAGTACGCCTCGCACTCGCGGCATGAGTGGATTTCGGTACAAGATATGCAAAAATCGGTAGATACCATTGTGCATCTTTGCATGGTTTGGGAAGAAAAATCGGAATAGTTCCTGCTTGTACGGTTAATTTTTTACCCCAACAGGCGCTGCTTCGGGGCGGCCACCCCAAGCCCAATTACCCGATGCTACCAGCACAACCAACCCGGCCAGCGCCGGCAAAGCCAAATTTAAAACCCAAAGCGTGCAGGCAGCTCCCAACACGCCCGCCTGTGCCGTGGTAACAAACCCCAGAAAATACAGCGCCAGATTGCCCCGTATGCCCAACTCGGCAATGGCAACAGAAGGTACCAGGGTTTGCACAAAAAATATACTGCCAATCAGCATCCAGCTTTGCGGCCAGGTAAGGCATACCCCAAAAGCGCAAAGCAGCAGCCGGTATTGCAGCAAATACACCAAATACCGCAACCCCGATAAAACCAGTGCCATAACCAACGTAGAGCGGCTTGTTTGCTGCAACACAACGGTAAACGGGGCAACAAAGGCCGTTTTTTTCCACTGCAGCAGGGTTTGGGGCAGCCGGTTTTGCCCAAAAAAACAAAGCAATGCAATGGTAAACAACCACAATAAGGTTGCAACCCCAATAACCCATATTTGTCCTGCAACCCCAATAAACAAAATGCAAAAAGCAGCAAACCCCGATGCACTGAAACCCACATTGGCAAGCAATTGCGCAAAACTGCCCGATAGCGCCACCGTTACCGCCTGCCATTTATTGGACTGCCGAAGGGTAAGAATACGGCCGCCATACTCGCCGGTGCGGTTGGGCGTAAGCATGGAAAACGAAACGCCGCACAACACACTGCCCAGCGCCTCTTTAAACCCAAGCCGTTCCAAAGGCAACAGCAAGCGTTGCCATTTAAGCGCTTCAATGCCCCAGTTAACCCCTACCAACGCCACCGCCGCCAACAGGTACAACACCTGCCAACCGCCTAAAGCACGGCGAACAACAACACTGACATCGGTTTTACCTACCTTTCCGGCAAGTTGATGGTAAATTGCGTAAAACAGCAGCCCCGCAATGAGCAACTTTACCCAAAAAACAGCTATTTTGGGCAAAAATTGAAACAATTGTTGTTTTTTGGCTGGTATCAACATTTTGGCAACGCATAGGGTTAAACAATAACAGCACGCAGGCATTTATTTGGAGCGGTGCTATCTCCTGCGACTTGTCCGTACCTTTTAAACACCTGTATTCCTTTGAGCAAACCCCTTAAAATACTTGGCATTGACCCCGGCACTACAGTGCTGGGGTATTCGGTTATTGAACTGAAGGACAAAAATATACAATTACTCAGTCTTGGCGTAGTGCAACTCAATAAATGTGCAGGTCATTACAACAAACTGAAGCGAATTTTTGAAAAAACCACTTTTTTGCTGGAGCATTACCTGCCCGATGAAGTGGCCGTAGAGGCGCCGTTTTATGGCAATAATGTGCAAAGTATGCTTAAATTAGGCAGGGCACAGGGCGTGGTTATTACCGCCGCCATGCTCAAAAACCTGCCGGTAACCGAGTACTCGCCGCGCAAGATAAAGCAGTCTATAACCGGTAACGGCAACAGTTCTAAAGAACAGGTTTCGGCAATGTTGCAAAAAATGCTGCATTTAGATGCCGTACCCCGGTATTTTGATGCTACCGATGCCTTAGCCGTTGCCTTTTGCCATCAACTGCAAATGGGTTCGCCGTTGGCTAAAGCCCGAAAAACATCGGGCGGCGGCAATGCCAAAGACTGGAAATCTTTTTTACAGGAAAACCCCGACAGGTTGAAAAAACTATAACCGCTTTTTGTATTTTGTACCTTAACCAAAGTTCTCTTTTTTGTCATGCTTACCGATGGTTTTAACCGCCCGCACAACTACCTGCGTATATCGCTTACCGACCATTGCAATTTCAGGTGTACGTACTGTATGCCGAACGAAAATATGGATTTTATGCCGGCAGCACACCTTATGCAGCAAGACGAAATAGACCGTATTGCCGGCGTTTTTGTGCAACTTGGTGTGAACAAAATACGGCTTACCGGCGGCGAACCCTTAGTGCGCAAAGACGCCGCCGCTATTATGGAAAAACTGGCAAAATACAACACCAAACTTACGCTTACCACCAACGGCGTGCGCGTGCATGAGTTTTTGCAGGTATTTAAAAAAACAGGCATTACCTCCATAAACGTTAGCCTTGATACGCTTAACAGCCAAAAATTTACCCAAATTACCCGCCGCAACGAGTTTGACCGTGTTTGGAACAACATTGAACTGCTGCTGGATAATGGTTTTAAGGTAAAGGTAAATATGGTGGTAATGAAAGGGGTAAACGAGTTTGAAATACCCGATTTTGTTGCCTTAACCCGAAATTTGCCCCTGCATGTGCGGTTTATTGAGTTTATGCCCTTTACCGGCAACCGGTGGTTGGGAAACCGCGTATTTACCTACGCCCAAATGCTGGAACTTATTGGCGGGCACTACCCGTTTACCCCCCTTGAAGGCAACCCCAACGATACGGCAAAAAAATTTAAAATTCCCGGGCACAGCGGCACATTTGCCATTATCAGCACTGTAACGGAGCCGTTTTGCGCCACCTGCAACCGCATGAGGCTTACCGCAGACGGTAAAATGAAAAACTGCCTCTTTTCTGCCGGCGAAACCGATATTTTAACTGCCCTGCGTGCCGGTGCCGATATTGTACCCCTTATTCAACAATGCCTCAGCCTTAAAGAAGCCGACCGCGGCGGGCAGTTTACCGCCTCTTTTGAACAACTTGATGCAACTGCCATGAAAAACCGCAGTATGATTACTATTGGCGGCTGATAACGCAAAAACCCCGATGACAATGGTATTGCAGGCAGATGCTGCACCGGTTGTCATCGGGGTGTTGCGGAGGGTTTTTGCAGGTTATTCATTGCCCGAAGCGGTTATTCATCGGGGCAAAAACAGCAGTTTTTGTTATTTCAGGCTTATGGCTTTTTGAACCAAATCAATAAATTCTTTGCGGTAACCATCGGTATCGGTTCCTTGCCCTTGTTTGGCCATTTCCAATGCTGCCGCATAAGTTGATGCACCTTTGAAATTTGAATTGCGCAACAACATACCAAATGAGGCAACCGAAGCGGCAAAGGTAAAATTATTGGTATAATTGCCAACCTGAGCGGTGTTTACCGGGTGTTCAATAAGCAGGCTGTTGTCTTGCTGCGGCGGTTTGTAGCGGAATTTTACCGTCATTAGTTCGTTGCTGTTAAGGGCCGAAGGCTTAATTTCGGTGTTTTGGTATTTGAGCGGGTCAATTTTGGGTGTAACCGGCTCATTTGCCTTGGCAGGAATTAGTTCGTAAAGAGCAGTTACCGAATGTCCGGCACCCAGTTCGCCGGCATCTTTGGTGTCGTCGTTAAAATCTTCGGCATTGAGCAGGCGGTTTTCGTAACCTATCAGGCGGTATTGCGCCACGCGTGCGGGGTTAAATTCTACCTGTATTTTTACGTCTTTGGCAATGGTAAACAGGGTAGCGCCCAATTCGTTTACCAGCACTTTTTTGGCTTCGGGTAAGTCGTCAATATAAGCATAGTTGCCGTTTCCTTTGTCGGCCAGCAGTTCCATTTTAGAGTCTTTGTAGTTGCCCATTCCAAAACCCAGCACGGTAAGGTAAATGCCGGTATTGCGTTTTTGCTCAATGAGGCGCGTCATTTCCGAGTCTGACGAAGCGCCTACGTTAAAATCGCCGTCGGTGGCTAAAATAACGCGGTTGTTGGCGTTTTTATCAAACTGTTGCTGTGCGGTTTTATAAGCCAGTTCAATACCTTCGCCGCCTGCCGTAGAACCGCCGGCTTCCAGGCGGTCTAATGCTGCCAGTATGGTTTCTTTTTGGTTGCCCTGCGTAGGTTCAAGCACCACACCTGCCGCACCTGCATATACCACCAAAGCCACTTTGTCTTGCGGGCGCAGTTGTTGGGTAAGCAAACCAAATGCTTTTTTGAGCAACGGAAGTTTGTTGTAAGAACTCATTGACCCCGATACATCAATTAGAAAAGTGAGGCGGTTGGGTGGCAATGCCGACATATCAATTTTTTTGCCCTGCAAACCAACCAAGGCCATATAATGGCCGGTATTCCAGGGGCATTCGGCAACCTCGGTGGTAATGGAGAAGGGGTCGTTGCCTTTGGGTTGCGGGTAATCGTAGGTAAAATAGTTTACCATTTCCTCAATGCGAACGGCATCGGCGGGCGGCAATTGTCCGTTGGTAATAAAACGGCGCACGTTGCTGTACGATGCCTTGTCCACATCAATACTAAAGGTGGAAAGCGGCGCTTCGGCGGCATTTTTAAAGTCGTTTTCCTGTATGTAATTGTAGGCTTCGGTATTTCCTTCTTCTTCAAAAAGTTGATTATAGCCGCCTTGGGGCATTGCAGGTTGATCAGCATAGGTAAGCCGATAGGCTCTCATATCATAACTCAGTTCGGATTCTTTATATTGCGGCGGCGGAGAAAATGCGGGTGCTGTTGTATTATTTCCATTAATTCTGGAATTTTCATCATATTTTTGTTTACTCATATCATCTCTTTCTGAAACGGGCGGCGGCGGGGCGAAGGTAGTTTGGTTTGAGTTTTTTTGCGCACAGGAACCGGCAAGAACCAAAGCGGTAACAATAGCAAAGCAGGTAAAAAAGGCTTTAAGGTTTTTCATAGCACGTGTTTTTTAGCATTTTAAGAATGTGAATAATGTTGGTTATATTCTTACAGATGCAGTAAAACGCAGTGTATGTGTCTGAGAGTGGTAATATTTTTTAAAAAACATAAAAAAAACAAAACCGCCCCCTTGGTTGCGGAGGCGGCTTTGCCGGTAAAATATGGTTAATTGTTGCGGCGTATTAAACGCGTGGCTTGCTCAACTTAACCAAAGCAACAATAATGCCTATTAAGGCAGGTAGGCCAAGGGCTAAGAGGTAGAATATCATAGCAGTTGATTTTTGATGATGATGCGTAAAAAACAATAAATGCGAGGGCAAAGTTATAAAAAAAGTGCAAAAAAAACGGTAAGGCGTCAAAAAAATACTCCGATGCACCTGTTTGCAGCCGTTTTGTGGTGGTTGCTATAATAAATTTACCTTGGCAGGATATTATGCCTGCCGGTTTTTACCACCAATACAGCAAAGGCTGCCAAAGGTTTACCGGGTTTGTATGCGCTTTTATACATTGGCTGTTTAACCGCAAAGAGCGCAATGGGTTTCGCAATGCCCGCAAGGTTATTTTTCGCATTTTTTAATGTCCGGTGTTATGAAGGACAAAGCAAACCCCAATGTATCGGGCTTATCCTATTTTAAAGGTTCTCATGCCAATACCGCCCAATAAAATATCTTCATAAACTTGTTCTATGGGGTCGTTGTTTTGTGCCAGTGCCATGCTGTACAAGAGGGGAATATAGTGGTCGGGGGTAGGCACGGCCAGGTTGCCGGCGCTGCCTGCACTTTGGTAGTTGCAAAGTTCGGCAATGTTTTGGTTGGCAATTCGGGTGTATGCCCATTGGTCAAATTCGGTTGCCCAATCGTAGGGTTGGGCATTATCTTTCATTCCTTTTTGCAGGCTAAGGGGTATATTGTGTACAATGTTGCCGCTGCCAATTATAAGCACGCCCTTGTTGCGCAGGGGGGCAAGTTGCCGTGCAATATCAACATGGTATTGCATGGGTTTATAGTAATCAATGCTTAGTTGAAAGACCGGAATTTTGGCATCGGGGAAGAGGTGGAGCAGAATAGTCCATGTTCCGTGGTCAAGTCCCCAATCGGTAGTTTCGGATGCGTGGGGCAGCAGTTGGGCTACCTGTCGGGCAAACCGGGGCGAGCCGGGAGCCGGGTATTGCAAGTTGAACAGTTCTTGCGGAAACCCTCCGAAATCGTGAATAGTTTCGGGTTTTTCCGATGCTTCTACAAAAGTGCCGCGTGTGAGCCAATGCGCCGAAATTACCAGAATGGCGGCAGGCGGGTTTTGCAGGTTAAGTTGTTGCCCAAGTTTTTTGAGACTTTGAGTAAAGGGGTTGTTTTGAAGTGCGTTCATTGGGCTGCCATGCCCGACAAAGAGCACCGGCATTTTGGCGCTGTTGTTGTTATGCGGAGTTTGTGCATGGCTGAGCAGGTCTGTTAATTTCATGGTTCCTATGCCGGCGGTTATGAGCGCCAGCGTTTGTAAGAACGTTTTGCGTTTCATAAAGGTTGCTGTTGTGCTTCGGGTTGGTAAACAAGCGGGTTGTGTTTTTCCATAATGCGGCCGGGGTTTGCCAGCGGGGTAAATCCGTATTGTGCATACAGGGTTTGCGCATCGGCGGTGGCCAGCATCCACCGGCGCAGTTGTTGCAGTGGCGGATGTTGGAAAATTACCTGCATAAGCCATTTCGACAACCCAAGCCCTCTGAAAGGCGGCAAAATAAATACATCGGCTAAGTAGGCAAAGGTGGCAAAATCGGTTATTACCCTTGCAAAACCCACCTGTTTGGCATGGTAGTACACGCCAAAACACAAGGAGTGGTCAATTGACTGCTGCACCGTTTCTAAGGGTATGTTTTTAGCCCAATAGGAATGGTTGCTTAAAAAATGGTAGATGGTGCAAATTTGCAGGCGCAGCTTATTGGTGCTTATAGTGTAGCTGCCGTTTGTTACTTCGGTAAAGGGATAAGTGGGGTGGCACATTTTGACTGGTTAAATGCATAAACCTGTGCAAGATACGCATTTTTTGTATTACCCTGTTTTAGCTGCTGCTTATGTTTTTTTGTACTTATTTAGGTCGCACCTTTGTTGGTGGTGTTCTTAACTGAATTCCTTTCATTTTACCGCAAAGAACGCAAAGTTTTGCGCAAAGTTCCGCAAAGTTTGTTTTGCTCTTTATGGTCAATGCTTCCAATCGGCAAGGAACAAGAGAAATTGTCAAGATTTACAGATAGCACCTAAATAGTTGCGTTTTTTTTGCTTTCTTTTTGTTGCAGCCGGCAATTTCTGAAGTATAGATTTTTACTTGCCGGTACCAATTTTTTGCGAAAACGCCAGAAAATCGGAAAAAATTTGCAGCATTTGGTTGCGCAGGGAAACATTGTCAATACAGTCGTACAGAGGGTTGGCGTTTTGGGGCACGGGCATAAAATCGGTTTCGGTTTCGGTAAAACGGCTTGCCGGTGCGGTGTACCAGTTGCCTTCGCGGTACAGGTAGCGGTTTCCGCTGTTTACATAGCATATTTGGTTAAAGCGGTATTGTGGCAGTGTTTTACCATGGTTGTTGTACCAATAGCTTTGCATAACAGGTATTGATGCCTGGGGTTCGGTGCATAAAGAGGCGCCGGGGTTGTTGCCTCCGCAGGTGGCAAGAATGGTGTGGTACAGGTCTTTGGTGCTTACTTCGGTATCTATGGTGGCGGCGTGGTTTTGGTAGGGGTTTAAGATAAACAAAGGTACATGGTTGCCGGCTTCGGTAACGTTTGAGAAATGGTAGAGCCAGTTTTGTTCGCCAAAGTTTTCGCCGTGGTCGGCACAGAAAATGAGCATGGTGTTGCGGTCTTTGTGCATTTCTTCGGCAAATTGGTTAATGGCGGGTGCTATGAGTTCCCAACTGGTTCGCTGCCGGTGTTTAAAATGCTGCAACATGTTGTCTTTAATTTGGAGTTGCCCGGTTTTGTAAAAAGTTTGGTTTACCAAATGAAATAAGCCGGCCGCCTCGCGAAACTTATTAAAAAAGCCGGGTGCGGCAAGTTGAAATGAGGGCGCAACATGGTACGGAAAATGCGATTCCATGAGGTTTATAAACAGAAAACTTTTTTTGTTGGACGCTTCGTTTTGGGCAATTATTTTCCGGGCTTGGTTAAAGGTATCGAGGTGGGTAAACTGCAGCCAGGATTTGGTGGCTTCCAGGTCTTCCGACATTTTCATGGAAAGCAGGTCTTTTGACAAAAGCATGTGCCGCAGGCGCGGTTTACCCACTATGCCCAGTATTTTTTGAAACAGGTTAAACTTAGCGGGCACCATTTTCCAAATGCGGTGCACTTCAGCAAAACCGCGATGCAACCCAAAAATATCGGTAGTTGCCACATTGGCGGTAACCTGCCGGCTGTCGTATCCAAGCAGGGTCATTTGCTCTGCCAGGGTGGGCACGTTATCATAAATTTTGCGGGTTTGGCTGGTGGCGCCGTGTTGGTGTGGCATAAGGCCGGTAAACAAAGAAGCCGTAGCAGGCAGTGTCCAGCAGCCGCCGGAGCGTGCCTGCGTGTATTGCAGGCCATTTGCAGCAAGATATGGAAGCAGTATGTTATTGCCGGCATACACCGAATCGAAGCGCAAACTGTCGGCAACAATTATGATTACATTTTGTGGTTGGGGCATGTGGCAAAAGTTTGAGTGCCGGTTTTTTTAGTGGTAAACAGGCAACTGGTGTGTTTTGGTGTGGCAACCTGCTGTAAAATTTGCGCAAAAATAGAAAACAGCAACAAGTAAATATTGTTTTTGCTTGTTGCCAATGGTTTTTGTTCATAAAAATTGTAACTATTTAAAATATAAACCCTCGCCGGACTGCAACCGGCGAGGGTTCTATGGCTTTGGCGTATTGCATTGCAGGGTTAATCTTGCAGTTTAAACACGCGTTTCAGCAAATCGGTAATACGGGCAAGCGGGTCTTTGCGTATTTTGGCTTCTTCCTGTGCTACCATGTAAAAAAGTCCGTCAAGGGCTTTTTCGGTTACAAAGGCATTTAAATCGGGGTTTACCTTTTGCACCAGCGGAATTTGGTTGTAGCGTTTAATCACATCGTCCCAATATTTGGTGGCGGCTACTTTGTTGAGCGATTTGTCAATAACCGGTTTAAAGGCCGTGCGCAAATCGTTTGAGGTGGTTTTGCGCAGGTATTCGGTAGCGGCATTATCGGTGCCTTTCAGTATATTCATGGCATCTTTAATGGTCATTTGTTTAATGGCGCTCACAAAAATAGGTTTGGCACCTTTGGCGGCATCTTCGGCGGCGCGGTTCAGGCTTAGCACCACTTTGTCCACTTCGCTGCCAAGGCCAATTTCGCGCAGGGTTTTTTCCACCTTTTGTGCTTCGGGCGGAAACGGCAGTTTAATTTTCGGGTTTTTAAAATAACCGTCTAATTTCGACACAACATCAGACCCGTTGCCAATGCCAATTTCAAGCGCCTGCTTCAAACCTTGTATAATCTCGCTTTCGGTTACCGGTTTGTTGTTCATGCTGTTTTCCACGTCTTTCAGAATTTTGGTGGCGGTGGCGCATGAACCAAATGCCAGCAACATCATTGCACCCAGTACAATTACTAATTTGTTCATTGAGGTTTTGTTTTTTTTGATGTTAAAAATGCAAAGATACAATTTGTGCCCCAAAAAATGGATTGGGCATACTTAAACGTTTTTTAGACACTGTTTAGCCCCCGAAAGTTATATGGCAGTGCAAATTTTTACCGCCTTTGCACCAATTAACTTATCATGCGGGTTTATTGCATGCAACCAAAAAACTACCCGAAAAGTCATTACCTTTGTACCCTGTTTTGCGGCGCAGCACTTACCTTTCAAAAAAAAACCAATAAAACTGCGTCATTCATTTTATTCTTTTCCGTTTAAAATAATTATAAAATCCAATAGCACAAATGATTGCACAAACACAAATTCAAATGGTTGACCTGCATGGTCAGTACCTGAAAATAAAAGACGAAATAGATGCCGGCATAGCACAGGTTATTAATACCTGCTCCTTTGTAGGCGGGCCGGCGGTAAACAATTTTTGCCGGGCATTAGAAGCATATTTGGGGGTGAAACACGTTATAGGTTGTGCCAATGGTACCGATGCCCTGCATATTGCCCTTATGGCGCTTAACCTGCAACCGGGCGATGAGGTAATAACTGCCTCGCACACCTTTGTAGCCACCGCCGAAGCCATTGCCCTGCTTGGGCTGAAACCCGTTTTTGCCGATGTTGACCCCGATACCTTTACCCTTAACCCCGATGCAGTAGCGCGCGCCATTACCCCAAAAACCCGATGCATTATGCCGGTGCATATTTACGGGCAAAGCGCCCACATGGAACCCCTGCTGCAATTAGCCGCACGCCACAACCTTTTTGTGGTGGAAGACAATGCACAGGCCATAGGCGCCAACTACTGCTTTTCCAACGGAAAAACCCAAAAAACCGGTACTTTGGGGCATATTGGCTGCACCTCTTTTTACCCCTCTAAAAACCTGGGCTGCTATGGCGATGGTGGCGCCATGTTTACCAACAACGACGAACTGGCCGAAAAAATGCGCCTGATTGCCAATCATGGACAGCGAACCAAATACGACTCAACGCTTATTGGCGTAAACTCACGCCTCGATGCCCTGCAAGCCGTGGTACTTCTTGCCAAACTCAACCGCCTTGATGAATACAACCGGCAACGGCAACAGGCTGCCGCTTTTTACGACAGCGCCTTTGCCAACCACCCGCTGCTTACCATACCCTGCCGTGCGCCTTATTCTACCCATGTGTTTCACCAGTACACCCTAAAAGTGACCTGCGACCGCAATGCACTTAAAACCGCCCTGCAAGAACATGGCATTCCTACCATGATTTACTACCCCATACCCGTGCATCTGCAACAGGCTTACCTGCAATATGGTTATGCCCACGGAAGCCTGCCTGTAACCGAGCAACTGGCACAACAGGTTATTTCGCTGCCCATTCATACAGAAATGGATGAACAACAACTCAACTACATTGCGCAAACCGTAATGCAACTGGCAGAACAGATATAAAAAACATGCCGGTAAAGATGTTGCAAAGTCTGGCATTATTTTGGCTGCTTTATAACTTTCGGGCAGGTGTGCCTGTAGCAAGTCCCTGTTTTTCGGCCTTAAACAAATTTAACCAATTTAACAAAAAACAGAAAAAAATATGAATATTGCTGTAGTTGGAACCGGCTACGTTGGACTGGTTAGCGGCACCTGCTTTGCCGAAATGGGCAATCAGGTAATATGTGTAGATATTGATGAAAAAAAAATAGCCAAACTGCAATCGGGCAGGGTAACCATTTACGAACCCGGGCTTGATGTGCTTTTTGAGCGAAACATTAAACAAGACCGGCTGTATTTTACCACCAACCTGCAGGAAGCCATAGAAAAATCGCAGATCATCTTTTTGGCATTGCCCACCCCACCCGGCGAAGACGGCTCTGCCGATTTATCTTATGTGTTGGGCGTTGCCCGGCAAATAGGCCCCATGCTCAATGAGTATAAAGTAATTGTAAATAAAAGCACCGTACCGGTAGGAACGGCCGAAAAGGTAAAAAACGCCATTGCTCAAGAAGCAAAGTTCCCGTTTGATGTAGTATCGAACCCCGAATTTTTGCGCGAAGGTATGGCAGTAGAAGATTTCCTTAAACCCGACAGGGTAGTGGTAGGCAGTTCATCTGAACAGGCAGAAAGATTAATGATGCAACTCTACGAACCATTTCTAAGGCAGGGAAATCCCGTATATTTTATGGACGAGCGCTCGGCCGAAATTACCAAATATGCAGCAAATGCCTACTTAGCCACCCGTATTACCTTTATAAACGAAATTGCCAACCTCTGCGAAATTCTTGGAGCCGATGTGGACATGGTACGTTTGGGTATGGGCAGCGACAGCCGAATAGGTAAACGATTCCTGTTTCCCGGCATCGGGTATGGCGGCAGTTGTTTCCCTAAAGATGTGATGGCACTGGCACAAACTGCCCGTCAAAACCACTACAATTTCCAAATCCTGCATTCGGTAGTGGAGGTTAACCAAAAACAACGCATCAGCCTCATACCCAAAATAAAAACTTACTATCATAACCAACTTAAAGGAAAACATTTTGCCGTGTGGGGGCTTGCCTTTAAACCCAACACCGACGACGTGCGCGAAGCCCCGGCAATTTACACCATTCAACAATTACTTGCCGAAGGCGCCACCGTTGCCGCCTTTGACCCCGAAGCTATGGAAACCGCCCAACAAGTATTGGGCGACCAAATAACTTATGCCAAAGACCAATATCAGGTACTCAAAGATGCCGATGCGCTTATTATTGCCACCGAGTGGCAGGTGTTTAGAATGCCCGAACTGCTTAGAATGAAGGAACTGCTTAAAAAACCCGTAATATTTGACGGGCGCAACCTCTATAAACCCGATTTATTGAGAAAAATTGGCTATTATTACCAAAGCATAGGACGTGCCTTGGTAAACGGTTTAGATAATTTGCATCACTAACCCCTTAACTCACCGTTTTCAAATGCCCAGAATCCTTATAACCGGCGCCGCCGGGTTTCTTGGCTCGCATCTTTGCGACCGTTTTATTGCCGAAAATTACGAGGTAATAGGCATGGACAACCTCCTTACCGGTAAACTGCGTAATATTGAACACCTCTTTCCCCTCAAACAATTTCAGTTTTACCACCACGATGTTACCAAATTTGTACACGTGCCCGGAAAACTCGATTATATCCTGCACTTCGCCTCGCCCGCAAGCCCCATAGACTACCTTAAAATGCCTATCCAAACCATGAAAGTGGGTTCTTTGGGTACACACAACCTGCTGGGACTTGCACTGGCCAAAAAAGCCCGAATTCTGGTGGCCTCCACCTCCGAAATTTACGGCGACCCCACCCAACACCCGCAAACCGAAGAATATTGGGGCAATGTAAACCCCATAGGCCCGCGCGGCGTGTACGACGAAGCAAAACGATTTCTCGAAGCGCTTACCATGGCTTACCACAATTTCCACGGCCTCGAAACCCGTATTGTGCGCATCTTTAACACCTACGGCCCCCGTATGCGCCTGAACGACGGACGTGCCTTGCCAACCTTTTTCCGGCAGGCTATTATGGGGCAAGATATTACCGTTTTTGGAAACGGAACCCAAACCCGCTCCTTCTGCTATGTTTCCGATTTGGTGGAAGGTATTTACCGCCTCCTGCTTAGCAACTACCACCTGCCGGTAAACATTGGCAACCCGCAGGAAATACCTATTTTGCAATTGGCCGAAGAAGTAGTGGCTTTTACCGGAACCTCCTCCCAAATTATGTATGAGCCGCTTCCGCTCGACGACCCCAAACAGCGGCAGCCCGATATTACAAAAGCCCGAAACATACTTGGCTGGGAACCCAAAATATCAAGGCAGGAAGGCATGAAAAAAACCTACGACTACTTTAAAGAGGTAATTGCCTCTGCCGCATCTTTAGAGGAAGTATTCTAGCGCCCAAACATAGCCACAATCGGGTAATTGGGTATATGATTTATTTGCGGTATCTTACCTCCCCGGTTTATCCATCCACACCTTTAAATCCAATAGTATAGCACTCGTGCTTAAGCAGCAATTCTCGCTATTAACAGACAAGCGAATATGTTTTTATTTTACTCCAAGAGTATTACTTTAAACTTGATTTCATTGGCAATTATTCGGTATAACTGCTCCCAATTACGACAAGGAATTACGTAAAAAGCACTTCTGACTGCCTCCCACAAGCTTTTTTTGTTATGGCAAAAATTAAGTGCTTTTTTAAATGCCACATCAACACTTTGCGCTATCTGGTCTATCAAAAAG
>MTCR01000085.1 GCA_002212725.1 Sphingobacteriales bacterium TSM_CSM
AGGTTTTCATGGTTTTTCATAGGTTTTCTTGTTTGGTTTTGTATGGTTAATCTACAAACCAAGTTAAAGGAGGTTGCTCTGCAAACCTCCTTTTTTTATGGATTTTATTTTTTGCCAAATACAAAAGTGGGAGGTGGCGGCGGTGGTATTTTTGCCCGTTCTTCGGGGGTTTTTGCGCGGCGGCGCTGCAGTTCTAATTGCAGGCTTTCCAGTCCTTTTTGCATGGCCCACCGGTGATTGGCGGCAAAAACAGGGCGAAGCAAAAAAGTAAGGTAGCGCAGCAAAGGTTTTCGGGCTGTGATATTCCAGTCGTAGTTAATATGACAGGTGTCGGAACCGGGTTGTTGTTCAAAAGTCCATACTCCCGTTCCTTCAAAATCGCCTTGGGCATCAATGGCAAAACCATTTGGAAAATCGGTTTTGGTTACTATAAATTTCCAGCGCAGGGTATAAGGCAGCCAGCCTTTGGTGTAGAGGTTTATTACCTTACCCACGCCGCCGGGCTGCCCTTTTTCCAGCACGGTTACCTCTAAATACACCGATGGCCACCAGTTGACCAGCGTTTCTACATCTTCCAGCAGATGGTACACTTCTTCTTTGGAGGCTGTTACCTGCCAACGGGTAATAAAATGATAGCGGTTGTTGAACATGAGTAGCGGCAATTAAAGTGTAATAAAATAGTGGGGGGTTAAAATTTACCGGAATCCACGTCATATAAAAATTGCAAAACCCCTTTGAAATACACTTCCTGGTCGTCCCACATGCACAGGTGGCTGCCCGTGGGGCAGTAGAGGTAGCGGCCTTTTTGCACTGTCTGGCTTATTTTTTCCATAGCTTTTGGGTCCATGGTATCGTACTTTGCACCAATTGACAAAGTAGGCACGGTAATGGCGTGCAATTCTTTGGTAACATCCCAGCCGGCCAGGTTTCCGCCGGGCACAAACTCGCTGGGTCCCTGCATTTGCACATAAATTTGCTGGTTCAGGCGGCTAAAGCTGCGCAGTACCGGTTCGGGCCAGTCCGGCACCGGCATTCGGCAAATATGTTTGGTGTAATATTCGGCAAAAACGAGGTTTTGGTATTCGGGGTCAAAGTATTTACCCGCCTTTTCGTAGCGTTCCAGCGTATCGAGCAAAGATTTGCGCAATTGGTTTCGCAACAGCAGATTATAGGCGGCATATTCCGGAAAACTGGGCATCATGTTTGAAATGATTAGTCCTTTAAGGTTTTGCTGGTATTTAAGCGCATACTGCATAGCCAAAATACCGCCCCACGATTGTCCAAGGAGGTAAAAGTTATCTTTGGTAAGCCCCAGCGCTTTGCGCACCTGTTCTACTTCTTCTACAAACCGGGGCAAGTTCCACAGGGTGGTATCTTTAGGCTGCTCGCTGTAGGCAGAACCCAATTGGTTGTAATAGTAAAACTCAATGCCTGATTTTGGGAAATAACTTTCAAACGATTCAAAATACTCATGGGTAAGGGCTGGCCCGCCATGCAGCAGCAGCACTTTTATGGTGGGGTTATTGCCAATTTGCTTGGTCCAAACTTTAAAAGTGCCTTTTGGTGTTTCAATGGGTACCATGCGCACACCGCCGGTTTTTATGGCAGGCGGGTTGGGGTAGTTAAAATAGTTGGCAACTGTAATGGCGCCTTCGTTTGGTTGCTTATCCGGATTTACAGCCGTATTGCAGGCGGTAAACAGGGCAAAGGCAAGCAAAAAAAACTTAAACTGTTTCATGCCGGTAAAATTTATGCTGTGTGTTTGAAATAAAGAAATAAACCCGAATATTAAACATTAAAGGGGCATACTGCAGCACTGCCCATAAGTTTGGCACAAGAAAAACACGATGCCCGGTTTTTGCTGACCAATATAGGGCAATTTTACCGGAATTTGTACACGCCTGCCGGTAAAAAACAACAACCTTACATTGCCGAAAGTTGGCATATTTACCCAAAACACCATTAATACTGCTACCGGTATGGCATAGAAAGGGGGAACAATGGTTGTGAGGGGTTGAAAGCCTGTGCGCTTAGTTGTAGGCTGCCATATGCCCTTTGCCCAAAGTGCTGATACTGCGCTGTGGTTAATACCGTTCTCTGGTATTATTCATAATATTGAGCAGCAGTTCTTTGGCTCTGAACAACTGTGCTTTTACCGTTCCCAGGGGCAGGTCCATTTCTTCGGCAATTTCTTCGTAAGATTTTTCATCGAGGTAGCGCAGTTCAATAAGGCGGCGGTATTTGGGGTTCAGTCGGTCCACAACGTTTCTGATGCGCAGAATGCGCTGTTTTTGTATAAAGCTCTGTTCGGGGTTAGGCATGTCCGATTCATAGTCTTTGGGCGTGCTGTTTCCGTCTTCATCGTCGGTTTCTTCATCAAGCGACATGGTTTCAATTCGCTTTTTTCTTATAAAGTCAATGCAGTTATTAATGGCAATGCGGTAGAGCCAGGTGCTGAAGGCATAGTCGGTACTGTATTTGTGCAGGTTTTGAAACGCTTTACCAAAGGCTTCCATGGTAAGGTCGTCGGTATCTTCGCGGTTGTTCACCATTTTTTGAATAATGAAGTAAATAGAGTCGCGGTATCGGGCCATTAACCTGCCGTAGGCGCGTTGGTCGCCTGCCAGGGCATTTTGCACTAATTGCACATCGGTTTCCGAGCGGTCGTCTTTCGATTCGCGGCGTTTAAACAACTCGGCCTGCAGGTTCAGGTTCCGGTTCAGGGTTACCGGTTCGGTAAATCTTTCATACCCGGCGGCGGTTACCACCAGTGTATCGGCAGGTTCCAACGGTTCTGCCGAGAGCGAGAAATACCCATGTACATTGCTAAAAGCGCTGTTGGTTCTGTCTGATTTAAGATACACATTGGCCCCCTGTATGGGTTCGCCTGTTTTGGCATCCACTACAGTTCCCCTTATATATATTGTATCTATCGTGTCCATTTAACTTGTTTAGTTGTTAGTGCAAAGGGTGCAAAAGCAAGGTAATAAAGCAGGTAAACCACATCATAAAAAGGGGCTGCTGCCATTCCTTTTGTGTTAAACTTGCTGCCGGCCAGTACAAAAACCAACCACTGAACCAGCCAGGCAAGCAACCAAAACAGCCAAAGTTGCCTGTTTGCAAAAGGTACCAACCATGCCGCAATTAACATACCATAAAACAAAAAATGCGCCACACTTAAACAGGATAGCAAAAAAACATGCTCCCTGCGGTAGTATTTTCCGGCTCCGGCATGTCTTGCCTTTTGGCGAAACCATGCCCTCCAGCCGGCCGGTGCAGCAGAGTAGCAAAAAGAGTCGGGCTGAATTTGAATGGCAGTATTGCTGCCGGTTGCCGCCCGGTTTACCAGCAAATCATCATCGCCCGATGCAAGGTGCATTTGCCCGTTAAACCCTCCCGAATCATAAAAAAGCGGCTTTGTATAGGCCAGGTTCCGTCCTACGCCCATATAGGGCAACCGGGCAAAGGCAAAAGAAAAATATTGCAGTGCAGTATGCAAGGTTTCGTATTGAATAAAATTATTAAGAAAGCTGCCGGTTGCCATATAAGGCCCAAAGCCCAGTACTATTTGTTTGTTGTCTGAAAATTGCTGCGCCATTAGCGCAATCCATTTATTGCTTGCCGGGCGGCAATCGGCATCGGTTAGCAGCAGGCAGGGGTAGCGGGCTTCTGCTATGCCTCTTTGCAATGCCTGCCGTTTACCGCCGGCGGTTAATTTTTCGGGCGGAAAAATAGCAACAACTTTTAAATGTGCATGTTTTTTTTGAAATTCTTTTAAAATTTGTACACTCTCATCGTCCGAAGCATCATCTACCACCACCACTTCAAAACAGGGGTACTCCTGCTTTAGTACGGCAGGCAGGTTCTGTTGCAGGTTTTGTGCTTCGTTTCTTGCACAAATAATAACCGAAACCGGCGGAGCATACGACCCCGTACTGCCGAATTTTTTGTTTGGGGTTCTCAGCAAAAAAAAACCTGCCCAACTGTAGTAAACCAACCTTACGGTTACAACAAGGGTAAATAATATGCTAAAGCCGGTAATCAAAGCTGCTGTATTAAAAGTGATTATTGCCGTGTTTTGTTTGTAAAACGGTTTCCATATTTTGGAATTTACCTCCAATTTGTAAATGCACCGGTTTATATCTTTTTGCCCGCAAAGAAAATGCTTTTTTGGCATTTGCGACTTACTAAAAGGGAAAGCGCACCAAAACCGGTAAAAACATATAACTTTTAACTTTTGTTCCGGTGTTGTATGTTTTTTGCCTTATACTCATTAGCTTTGCCGCTGCCATGCAATTTACCATTACCGCCACTGATAACCATACCAAAGCCCGCACCGGCGTTATACATACCGCCCACGGCTCTGTTGAAACACCTATTTTTATGCCGGTGGGTACATTGGGAACGGTAAAGGCTGTTCACCGGCAAGAATTAATAGACCATGTCGGGGCGCAAATTATTTTGGGCAATACCTACCACCTCTACCTCAGACCCGGCACGCAGGTACTGCACCAAGCCGGCGGACTGCACGGATTTAGCGCCTGGCCCCGGCCAATGCTCACCGATAGCGGCGGCTATCAGGTGTACTCGCTGGCGCATAAACGCAAGATTAGCGAAGAAGGGGTAAAATTTCAGTCGCATATTGACGGCTCTGCCCATTTTTTTACCCCCGAAAACGTAATGGACATTCAGCGCATTATTGGCGCCGATATTATAATGGCCTTTGATGAATGCACTCCCTACCCTTGCGAGTACGGGTATGCAAAAAAATCGCTTGCACTTACGCACCGGTGGCTACAGCGCTGCTGCAACCGTTTTGATACAACTGCGCCGCTTTACCAACACCAGCAATACTTGTTTCCTATTGTACAGGGCAGCGTGTATAAAGACCTGCGCATACAATCGGCCGAAACAATTGCCGCCTTTGACCGGCCCGGAAATGCCATTGGCGGGCTGGCCGTGGGTGAACCTGCCGAAATTATGTACGAAATAACCGAACTGGTTTGCGGCATATTACCCGAAGCAAAACCGCGCTATTTAATGGGAGTGGGAACTCCTGCCAACCTGCTGGAAAGCATAGCCCTGGGCATTGATATGTTTGACTGTGTAATGCCTACCCGAAATGCCCGCCACGGGTTGCTGTTTACCGCCGAAGGAGTTATTCATATCAAAAACAGCAAATGGAAAAACGACTTTTCGCCTATAGATGCCAACAGCACCGCCCCAACCAGCCGGATACACAGCAAAGCCTATTTGCGGCATTTGTTTGTGGCGCAGGAAATATTGGGCGCTCAAATTGCCTCTTTGCACAACCTGGCTTTTTACCTTTGGCTAATGGCCGAAGCACGCCGCCAAATTGCTATGGGAACCTTTGCCGTCTGGAAAAACCAAATGGTTAAAAATATGGAACAAAAACGGTAAGCCGGCCAAACTCCAGACACGCAAACGCCGTTTTAATAAAGTCTGCATTCAGAAAAAATTGTGTAAACCCTTTATAAACAAATATTGCAGCCTCATATCTGCCCGCAGTTGTTTACCTTGTACCATTTAACCCGCACATGTTGCTGAAAATAATTGACCGCTACATCATAACCAAGTTTTTGGGCGCTTTTGTGTTTACCGTGCTGCTGTTTGCTGCCGTAGCTGTTTCAATTGACCTGTCGGAGCGAATTGATGATTTCCTGGAGCATAATGCCCCGTTTTGGGGAGTTATTACCGGTTATTACCTCAATTTTATTCCGTTTATTATCTTTTTTTTAAGCCCGTTGTTCATTTTTATTGCCGTTATTTTCTTTACCTCGCGCCTTGCCTCCCGCTCCGAAATAATAGCCATTCTGGCAAGTGGAGTTAGTTTTTACCGTTTGTTGTTTGTGCCTTATCTCATAGCATCGGTTATTTTGGTGGCGCTGCAATTGTATGCCAACCATTTTTTTGTGCCCAATGCCAATAAAAAACGGTTCAACTTTGAAGACATGTACGTAAAAAAGAAAACAAGCAGCAGCAATAAAAACGTACACATGCAAATTGCCCCCGATACCTATATTTATGTGGAAACCTTTAATAACCGCGATTCTACCGGCCGCAATTTTACCCTCGAAAAAATTGCCAACAAACAACTTTCCTATAAACTTAGTGCCAAAAATATAGCATGGAAAGACAGCACCCAAAGTTGGCAACTCAACAACTACATGGCACACTCTTTTAACGGACTGAAAGAAACCGTGCGCCACGGCGATAAGACCGATACTGTTTTTAACCTGAAACCTGCCGATTTTCAGAAAAAGGTAAACCTGAAAGAAGCCATGACCACCCCCGAATTAGCCGTGTTTATAGAAGAAGAAAAGATAAAGGGCGCTCCGTTTATAGAGTTTTATCAGGTAGAGCGCTACCGTCGTACTGCGGTTCCGTTTGCTACTTTTATACTTACCATTATTGGGTTTTCCATAGCCTCGCGCAAGGTCAGGGGTGGCATTGGGCTGCATTTATTTGCCGGTATTGCCATCAGCAGTGCCTACGTATTGCTGTTGCAGTTTGCTACTACCTTTGCCACCAATGGCAACCTGTCGCCCATACTTAGTGTTTGGCTGCCCAACCTGTTGTTTGGGGTTTTCAGCATTGTGTTGTTGCTGCGTGCGCCAAAATAGGCAGCAAATGCAGGGCGCTTGCCGTTTACCGGGGTAATAAAAGTTTCCGTAGCTACTATTATCGGGCAGCTATTTTGTTCATATTTGCACCCAAATGGCAAACGCTCATTTTGTTAATAACAATACCCATGTTTAAAGAGTACCTGCAGTTGCACTTTATTGTATTGCTATTTGGTTTTACCGCCATTTTAGGCAAGCTCATCAGCCTTAGTGCGATGGAGTTGGTAGGTTACCGCATGCCGCTTGCCGCCATAGGTATGGGTTTGCTGGTTATAGTTACCGGCCGCAGTTTTAAGCTGCCGGCAGCAGCCTTCTGGCAAATTTTGGGCGTAGGTGCCGTGGTAGCCTTGCATTGGATAACCTTTTACGGCGCCATAAAAGTATCGAATGTAGCTGTTACATTGGGCTGTTTTGCCAGTGTAACCCTTTTTACCGCCCTGTTGGAGCCGCTCATAGAGCGCCGCCGAATCTGGAAAATAGAAATACTGCTCGGGTTAGTGGTGGCAGTGGGGCTATATCTCATGAGCCGGTTTGCCTTTGATTACCGCTTAGGCATTGCGTTGGCGCTGGTATCGGCTTTTTTGGGCAGTTTGTTTGGGGTACTTAACCGGCAACTTACGCACCGGTACGATTTTATGCTCATTTCGCTCTACGAAATGATGGCAGGCGCTGTATTGGTAAACGGGTATATTTGGGCAACGGGCGGGTATGCACAACCGTTTTTGCATATTTCGGGCGCCGATTGGCTTTGGCTGCTGCTGCTGTCATGGGTATGCACCACCTATGCCTTTGTTGGAATTGTGTATTTGCTGCGCCATTTATCGGCCTATACGGTGGCTTTGGCCATTAACCTCGAACCCGTATATGGCATTCTGTTTGCCTGGTTTATATTTGGCGAATCGGAGCGCATGAATGGCGGTTTTTATGTGGGGGCCATGCTTATTCTGGTCGCCATTTTGGCATACCCGTTGTTTAAAAAGCGCTATGCAGCCCGTTAAGATGCCGCAAACAGGTTAAACTCAATTATAAGTTCGGTAACAATTACGCGTATAACCGTGTAAATGGGTATGGCCAAAATCATACCCGGCACCCCGGCAAAAGTAGCCGCCACCCAAATAACCAGAAAAATTTCGAGCGGGTGCGCCCGTATGCTGTTTGAGAAAATTATAGGTTGCGAAAACATATTGTCCAGCAGATGCACAACGCCATACACTGCCGATACTTTAATGATAATGGGCAGTAAATTAACGTATAAATCTTGCTCAATAGCAGTGGTAATGGCAACAAACAACCCGAAAACCATACCTATAATTGGCCCTAAGTAGGGAATTATTTGCATTACCGCCGCAAAAAAACCGATGAGCAGGGCATACCGCACCCCAAAAATGAGCATGCCTATGGTGGTTAAACCGCCTACCAGCGTAATTTGTATGAGCACGCCCACAAAGTAGCGGGTAAGCAGGGTTTTGGTGGTATCTACCACGTGGTGAAACTTTTCTTCAAACTTGGCGGGTATAAAACGCAGCACCAATTGAAATATGGATTTGTTATCGGTAAGAAAAAAATAGGTAATGAAACTTACCGAAAACACAGCTGCCGACAGGTTTCCCATCCAACCCAAAAAAGTGCTGAAAATGTCAGACACGTTGGTCATGTTTACAAAAGAGGCTATGCTCTCCCGAAGTATGTCGGTAGAACTTTTGTTGTTGAGCGTAAGGTCGTATTTCAGAATAAACTCGTCAATTTCGCGCAGTTGTTTGTTCATGGCCGTACCCAGCGCTTCAAAATCTATAGAGGCTATCATTTGTATTTCCTGCACCACCAGAGGCAAAAAAACACCCAGAAAACCGGCTATTACCAAATAAAAAAACAACAGGGTAAGCAATGCGCAAAAACCGGGCGGCAGTTTAAAACGCCCTATTTTTATCCGCATGAGGGTGTCCATTATGGGGCGTCCCAAAATAGAAAAAATAGCTGCCATCAACATATAGGTTAGTATGGTGCTAAGGTAAAAGGCCAAAAAACCCAGCGCCACCACCAGCAAACCTGTCAATATATATTTACCTGCCGTACTCATGCTGTAAAATTAATAAAAAAAGGTAAAAAGTAAAATTTCACTTCCAATGGCTTTTGCTTTGGCACTCTTTATGCCTGCTGCATTGGGCTTAGTTTTATGAGCGCAAACACGGCGTAGTTAATAATATCGGTATAATTGGCATCAACCCCCTCCGAAACCAGGGTTTTACCTGCATTGTCTTCAATTTGTTTAATGCGCAACAGTTTCATGAGAATAAGGTCGGTAAACGAGCTTATGCGCATAGAACGCCATATATCGCCATAATCGTGGTTTTTGGCCAACAGGGTTTGCATAATTTCACTTACCCTTTCATTATACAACAGTTCGGCCTGTTCAACGGGCAATTCCAAGGGGGTTTGGGGCGGCAGGTGCAATTGAATAAGTGCCAGCAGGCTGTAGTTAATAATGCCCACATATTCGCTATATATGCTGTCTGCCACCTGCTGCCTGCCTGTTTCTTCAATATTGCGAATGCGCTGTGCTTTTATCATAATCTGGTCGGTTAGCGACTGTGTCCGCAATATGCGCCAGGCAGTGCCATAATCGGCGGTTTTTTTTAAAAATACCAGCCTGCATTGCTCAATAACCGATTTAAACTCCTGTAAAGTCTTGTTTTCCAATTTTTTTCTTATTTTGTGCTGCCAATGTAGGTGCGACCGGAATTACTTTACCAAAAACCCGGCCAAAAGGTTGTACTCCTTTTTCAATTTACCAAAATAACCGGTTTTGTAGCAAAAAACGGCATCAGATGTGCAAAAATACACTATTGCCCGTAAATACCACCCTAAATTGCGGCGGAAAGTTGCTCGATTTGAGTAAACCCGCCATAATGGGTATTTTAAATGTTACGCCCGATTCTTTCTACGACGGCGGACGCTACCTGCAGGGGCAGGCGTACTTGCATCGGGCAGAACAACTGCTTGCCGAAGGCGCATCGGTTATTGACATAGGCGGCATGTCGAGCCGGCCGGGTGCGGGCATCATCAGTACCGATGAAGAACTGAAACGGGTAATGCCGGTAGTGGAAGCAGTATGCAAGAGGTTTCCCGATGCCATTGTTTCTATTGATACCGTAAGGGCACAAGTAGCTACAGCAGCCGTGCAGGCAGGTGCGGGCATGGTAAACGATATTTCGGCGGGCAGCATTGACACCGGTTTGCTGCCGGCAGTAGCAAAATTGCAGGTTCCTTATGTGTTAATGCACATGCAGGGCATACCCGAAACCATGCAGCAAAGCCCGGAGTACCGGCAGGTAACCGAAGAAATTATGCAGTTTTTTACCGCAAAACTGGCAATTTTGCGCAATTTGGGCATTACCGATATTGTGTTAGACCCCGGACTGGGGTTTGGTAAAACAGTGGCGCAAAACTACCGCCTGCTTAAAGATTTACATGTGTTTGCCCTGGCAGGATTACCTTTGCTGGTGGGCTTATCGCGCAAATCTATGGTGTGTAAGGTGTTGGGGGTAAACCCTGTACAGGCATTAAACGGCAGCACTGCCCTGCACATGCTTGCCCTGCTCAATGGCGCATCCTTATTGCGGGTACACGATGTAAAAGAGGCAAAAGAGGTAATTGCCCTGTTTGAACAATACCAAACGGCATAACATAAACCGGCAACAGCAAAACAACAGGCATTGCCCCGATGAGTAGAAAAAAAGCAAAAAAATTAGCAAAAAATATCCGCATTTTGATAAAAACCTTATCTTTGTCTCCAGAACATTTATTAACCTTCTAAATTTTTTAGCATTAGTTACGTAATTTCCTGGTTCGAAATTCCTACCACCAATCTGGCAAGGGCTGCTGCTTTTTACTCGCAGGTTCTGAATGCCAAAATTGAGCCTACCGAATTTGGCGACATGAAAATGGCCTTTTTTCCCAACCCGCCCAATGTAGTAAGCGGTGCTTTGGTAGAACACCCCGATGCCAAACCAACCCCCGATGGCACTATGGTATATTTTTACCGCCACGATGACCTGGATGCCACTATTGAACGCGTTACCGCCGCCGGCGGAACAGTAATAATGCCCCGTACCAAAATTAATGACGATGTAGGGTATATGGCAATTTTTATTGACTCCGAAGGCAACCGCGTTGCCCTGCATACCATGCAATAACCGCTCCAAAACAGGGTTTGCAAAGTTATAATGGCAGAAATAGGGGCTTACCCCCCTGTTTCTGCCATTATAGTAAGCCAACATTTGCCGCAAAAGGCGTACCTTTGCCAAAACCCTGTACATGAAGGATAACGGCATATACCGGCGTTTATGCCAAAATACCCAAAACGGACAAAAACAATTGGCCGTACTTATTGACCCCGATAAGGTTAGCAGCAGCCGCGTACACCAACTTGCCGCCGCAGCCGCCGCCGCCGGGGTAGATTTTATTTTTGTGGGTGGCAGTTTGGTTATGAACAACCCTACCCAACAATGGATACAAATAATTAAACAACAAACCAACATACCGGTTATCCTGTTTCCGGGCAGTGTGTTTCAGGTTACCGAAGCCGCCGATGCCATTTTTTTCCTCTCACTGGTATCGGGCCGAAATCCCGATTTGCTCATTGGGCAACATGTGGTGGCTGCACCCCTGCTATACCACTCAGCGCTTGAGGTAATGCCCACCGCTTACTTGCTTATTGATGGCGGTAAACCCACTACCGTTTCTTACATTAGCAACAGCACCCCCATACCGGCCGACAAACCCCAGATTGCCGTATGTACAGCCATGGCAGCGCAAATGCTGGGTATGAAAATTATCTACCTCGATGCCGGCAGCGGCGCCCTGAATGCTGTTTCTGAAACCATGATAACAGAGGTAAAACAATACTGCAACCTGCCGCTTATTGTAGGCGGCGGCATACGCACCCCGCAGCAGGCGGCCCGCCTCTGCCATGCAGGCGCCGATTTGCTGGTTATTGGCAATGCGCTGGAAACCAACCCCAACTTGATTTTTGAAATGACCAAAGCAATAAAAGAACAATAACCGGTAACGGTATTGCAATGGCTTATTGCAGCACCATAATTACCTGCCCGGCCTTAAGTTGGGTAGTTGGCAGTGCGTTCAAGGCCTGAATGGCTTCTACGGTGGTGCCAAATTTGCGGGCAATGCCATACATGGTTTCACCGGGCTGAACCGTGTATTCGGTTTTTTCCGTATTTGCAATAAGCTGGGTAAGGTTGTTAAAATTGCTGGTATCTGCTTCCGATTCTACCGGCATGTTTGGCACATCGGTTAAGGCAGTTGCATTGACAACTCCGTACTTTTGGGCATATTTTTCCACCAGGTCAACATATACCGGGTGAATGGTGTATTTCTGGTACGTAGAGGTGTCGTAGTAATGCAGCCCGTAAAACTCTACAATGCTGGTAATAACCCGGGCATACCGCTTGCTGGAAGCATAATGTGCCTTTTGCAGCCCCTGCGCCCACGAGCGGTAGTCGGTAGATTTATAACTAAACAGGGAGGCATACCGCTCGCTGGAGGTAAGCAGGTAGGAGTGGTCAATAAATGACTCGTAGGGGTGGCTGTATTTCCTGAAACACTCATTGGGTTTGTCATCGTGCAGCCGTACCGATGCGCCTTTCCAGGTACTGCGGCATTTAATGCCAAAATGGTTGTTTGAGTATTTTGCCAACGCACTGTTGCCGTAGTTAGATTCTACAATGCCCTGTGCCAGCGTAATGCTTGCCGGTATGCCGGTGCGCTGCATTTCCATAATGGCAATGCCTTTGTATTTTTCTATATAGTCGTTCAAAGAATACCATGCGGCCGGAGGAATGGAAATTCCGCTGAACAAAAAAAAGCAACAGGCAAGGTATGCCGGCAGCAATATTTTTTCTGAAAAGTAACTTTTATTGCTCATGGTTAATAAAGAAAACCTTGTAAACAAGACCAAATTTTAGATATTTTGTAGTAAATACCTGCAACAGACGGTGTTTATTATGACAAATAGACTACACTACTTACATTTATGCAACTTATGGGGCAAAAATAGCACAACTTTAAACTACCTGTTTTACGTTTAACGTTAATATTGTGTTTATGTGGAAAAAAATGGCATTTTCCCGATAGTTTAACCCTTACTTACTTATATATGCGGCAATTACCGGTATTTTTTTTACGCACCATAATTTTTTTGTTATTGCTACCTGTTTTGGCATTAAACCACGCTTTATTTGCTCAACACCCCCACCAGAATGCTACCGAGCCGCATGGCAACCGCTTGTATTTTACACAAAACAAAGGGCAATGGCAGGAGAATGTGTTGTTTCAGGCCGAAGTACCGGCCGGCCGCGTGTTTGCAGAGCCTTTGCAACTTACATTTTTGTGTATGAATGCAGCGCAGTTGGAAGAAATGCACCACCGCAAACACCACCCCAACGAGCCGGGCACTTTTACCGCCCTTCAATGCCATGCTTTTAACATACAGTTTCTGAATGCCACCCCGGGTTTGGTAGAAGGAGGTTGCCCTTCGCCGGCTTACCGAAATTATTTTACCGGAAACGACCCCAAACGGTGGGCCTCTTTTGTGCCCATGTTTGCCGAAGTAAATTACCGCCAATTGTATAGCGGCATTGACCTGCGCCTCTACTCAAACCCCGATGACAACGCCCTGAAATACGATTTTGTGCTGGCACCCAATGCCAACCCCGCCCAAATTGCCCTGCAATACAACGGCGCCGACAATTTGCAGCTTTTACCCGATGGCAGTTTGCAGATTGTTACCTCGGTAACCACCCTCATTGACCAAAAACCCTATGCCTACCAGTACATAAACGGACAAGAAGTACCCGTTCCGTGTGTGTTTCAGCTATCGGGCAATGTGCTGCAATTTGGTTTCCCATCGGGTTATAACCCCGGCTTCGAACTTATTATTGACCCGTCTATTGTATTTTCCTCTTTTACCGGCTCTTTTGCCGACAATTGGGGCTTTACCGCCACCTACGATGCACAGCAAAACCTCATTGCCGGTGGCGCCACCTTTGGACCCGGATACCCGGTTACTACCGGCGCTTTTCAGTTGTCGTACAGTGGCGGCGGCGGTGCGTTCAGTTTTATTACCGATATTACCATTTCCAAATTCTCGCCATCGGGCAGCAACCTCCTTTACTCTACCTATATTGGCAGCGGTTCGGGCAGCGAACTTCCGCACAGCCTTATTGTTGACCCTGCCACCAACGACCTGCTCATTTTGGGTTCTACCAGTTCTACCACCTACCCAACCACCGCCGGCGCTTACGACAATTCGTTTAACGGCGGCAACTCACTTACCGTAAGCAATATTGAGTTTGCCAACGGTTCCGATATTGTGGTAACCCGACTCAACAGCAGCGGCAGCAGTTTAGTGGGTTCTACTTATTTGGGCGGCAACAATAATGACGGGTTGAACCTGGCATCGGGCTTGCGCTACAACTACGGCGACGAAGCCCGTGGCGAGGTGTTTTTAGATGCATCGGGCAATGTGTATATAGCTTCCAGCACGCGGTCGTCCAATTTTCCGGTAACGCCGGGGGCATTTCAAACCACATACGGCGGCGGCGAACAAGATGGCTGTGTGGTAAAACTGAACCCCATGCTTACCACCCTGTTGTTCAGCAGTTTTTTGGGCGGCAGTTTGGCCGATGCCGCTTACTCGGTAAAAACCGACGGAGCAGGAACCGCCTATGTTGGCGGCGGCACGGCCAGCACCAATTTTCCGGTCACGCCCGGCGCTTTGTACCAAACTTACCGGGGCGGTATTACCGATGGCTACTTAGCCAAAATAAACGCATCGGGTTCCTCCCTGCTTTCGGCAACTTACCTGGGAACCAACACCTACGACCAATGCTTTTTTGTAGATATTGATGAGTTTTTAAACGTTTATACCGTTGGACAAACAACAGGCAGCTATACCATTACCCCTGCCGGTATTTATGGCGTACCCAACAGCGGGCAGTTTATTCACAAACTCAACAACAGTTTGGGCAGCACCATTTATTCTACCGTTTTTGGCAACGGAAACGGCGGCCCCAATATTTCTCCCAGCGCATTTCTGGTAGATATTTGCGACCGCGTATATGTATCGGGCTGGGGAGGCGAGGTAAACTCGGTGGTTTCAACCTCTACCACCAACGGGCTGCCCGTTACCGGCGATGCCTTTCAGCCCTCAACCGACGGCAGCGATTTTTATTTTTTTGTACTCAAAGAAGATGCTTCGGGCATTGAATATGCCAGTTTTTTTGGTGGGTCGGGTGGTTTTTTGTCGCCCGCGGCCGAGCATGTTGACGGTGGCACCAGCCGTTTCGACAAAGAAGGCATTATTTACCAGGCCGTATGTGCCGGCTGCGGAGCCAGCAATGCGTTTCCTACCACGCCGGGAGTGTGGTCAAACACCAACCAGTCTGATAATTGCAACCTGGGGGCGGTAAAATTTGCCTTTGAGCCGCCCTATGTGCTGGCATCGGCTGCCGCCACGCCCGATTATACCGGCTGCGCCCCGCTAACGGTAAACTTTCAGAACGGAAGTTATGGCGCTACCGATTATTTTTGGGATTTTGGCACCAACGGCGCTACCAGTACCGATGCCAACCCCAGCTATACTTTTACCGAAACCGGTTACTATACCGTAATGCTCATTGCCAGCAAACCCGGTGCCTGCAATATTGCCGATACCGCCTACCTTAACATTACCATTATTGACCCCGCCACTTTTACCGCCGATTTTACCGCCGATATTGGCTGCGAACAACTTACGGCAGTTTTTTTGCCCGTAGTGGGCAACCCCGCTGTTACCTACAACTGGGATTTTGGCGATGGCACCACCGGAACCGGAACCTATCCGATACACACCTACAGCCAACCCGGTACTTATACCGTTACGCTTAATATTGCCAGCACCATACCCTCTTGCCCCGTAACCGATTTGGCGGTGCAAACCATAACCATATTGCCGCCCGTAGTTGCCAATGCCGGCGCCGGTCCGGTTTTCGGGTGTATTCCGCTGGGGGTAAACTTTAGCAACAGCAGCACCAACGCCACTTCCTACGAATGGAATTTCGGGTATAACGGCATTACCTCAACCGATGCCGAACCCTCCTTTTCTTTTCCCGAACCGGGAATTTACACCGTAACGCTTACCGCCTTTAACCCCCAAAGCTGCAACCTTAGCAGCCAGGATACCGTAACCGTAGAAGCCCTCGATACCCTTATTGTAGCCGATTTTACCTACCTCTTGCCCAGCATTTGCGAGGTGCAACAGGTAAATTTTACTACCAACTACGGCAACTATGTTACCTATAACTGGAACTTTGGCGATGGCGCTACTTCTGATGCAAGTAACCCAACGCATTTATATACCGCACCGGGCACTTATACCGCCACGCTCATTGTATCAACACCCTGCGCACTGCCCGATACTGCGCAGGCCACTTTTGTATTGCCGCCGCAACCCATAGTGGACGGCAATTTTGTGTTGCCGCCCGAAAACAATTGCGCCCCACTGGCGGTAAACCTGCAAGCGGAAGGAAATGCCGTGCAATACCTGTGGAATTTTGGCGACGGCACTACCGCCGAAGGCCTGACCGCTTCGCATATTTATGAGAATGCCGGCCTTTACACCATTCAACTTACCGCCATTGACTCCGGCACCTGCAATATTGCCGATGTAAGTACTGTAACCGTTGAAGCCTATACCAACGCCATAGCCGCTTTTACCGCCGGCACCACTATTGCCGAAGCAGGGCAGACCGTTTTTTTTACCAACCAAAGCCAGTTTGCCGACAGCTATTTGTGGAACTTTGGCGATGGCGGTACCTCGCAGGAAATAAACCCCCAATATGTGTTTAATACCACAGGGCAGTACAATGTATGCCTGGCAGCCCTTACCCAGCAAGGCTGCAACGACACCATTTGCCAACCAATACAGGTAATACCGGTTATTTACATTGGTGTGCCCAACGCCTTTAGCCCCAATAACGATAATATAAACGATTTTTTGCAGGTAGAAGGCAACAGCGGAATTGAATTTATGGAACTGAAAATTTTTAACCGGTGGGGCGAAATGGTATATCAAACCACCGACCCGCAAGGACGTTGGGACGGAACGTACAAAGGTCAACTACAGGAAATGGAAGTATATGTTTACACCCTGGTGGCCAACCTGATTAGCGGCAGGCAGGAGTTTTTAAAGGGCAATATTACCCTGCTAAGGTAGCAGAAAAATAACAGCGCTATGGGTACATCCAGCTAATTTTTATAAATTTGCCTGCCAGACATCCTATCTCTGTTATGTCTGTTGGTTGGTTAAAATACTTACTCCACCACCAACTTACCGCTTGCTTCATAGCGCTCGTAGCCGCCCGGTAAGGCTAAACGCCATATATACATGCCGGCGGGTATGCCTTCTAAATTAAGGGTTTGGGTAATTTCCTCCCTTTGTGAGGGATTAAGGGAGGGTTGCAATGCCCAATACAGCACTTTTTGCCCCTGTAAGTCATACAACTCTGCCACTCCAAAGGGCAACTGCGGGGGTAGGAAATAGGTAATGGTTGCACTGTGTTGCACAGGGTTGGGGTAGCACGTTATTTCTACTACCGCCGCCGTTTCCTCTTGTGGCTTTATACTCACTGTAGGCAGACACTCTTGCAACATTTGTACAAAATCATTGTAGGGCATTGAACTGATGCCTTCATCTATATAGCCCGTTACCATATTATTCGAATAGTACAGATAGTTGGTTGCACAGGCACTAATCCAATAATCTGTAAAATGTTCCAATTCGGAATGTGCATTTTGCACCCTTCTTACTACCAAAATAAGGGTGTCTGTTTCTTCAAATGCCATTAAATCTGTTCTGCATGTAAATCCGGTATTTCCCCACACTAATATGGTATCATTGTTAACTGAATCATAAATGGGTTCCAATATTTTAAGGTAGGTTCCGTATTCGTAATATCCGGCGATAACCCCCATTACTATTGCCCTATCTACCATACCTGCCGTAGAAGAATTAAACATAGT
>MTCR01000081.1 GCA_002212725.1 Sphingobacteriales bacterium TSM_CSM
CCTGATGTATTCCCTCACTCTATCAACCATTGATTCTGAAACCGACACAGCAAAATATTCATCCTGCCATTCAAATTTCTGTTGAGTGAGTTTTTGCTTGTTAATCCAAAAAGAAGACTCCCCTTTTATAAGTTGCATTACTTTTTGAATTGTTTGGTCAACACCTAATGAAATCAGGCAATGACAATGGTCATGGTAGCCGTTTATGAAGTCAATAAAGATGCCTTTCTCTTTTGCATTATCCATAATGTGTTGCCAAACTTGCCTTCGCAGTTCGGGTGAATCAAGTAATGGTGCTCTGTTTTTGGTGCTCCAAACAAAATGAATATAAACTTTAACAAAAGGCATAGTCCTGTATTACTAAATCTGGTGATTAAGATTATTGTTCTGCAAATTGACACCTCCGGCTATCTTTGGGCTAAAGCCCGGTTTATGGCAACATCTTTTGTGAATGGGTTAAAACCCATTCCTATTGATTAAAAATGCTTGAATCAGCGCCATTTCAATTGAATTTCCTCCATCTCTTTTTGTGGCTGAAACCGCTTTTAAAAAAGTACCTTTGCTGGGATGCTCTTCACTAAATTCAATTCATTTACCGCAAAAAGCGCAAAGTTCTGCACAATCGTGAAAATGGGCTATTGGTTTACAATTCCCGAACTATTTTACGGGCATCGGCAATTACCTTTTCAAGCCCGGCGGGGTTTTTACCGCCTGCTGTGGCATAAAAAGGTTGTCCGCCGCCGCCGCCCTGAATGTGTTGTGCCAAGGTACGGATGAGGTTGCCGGCATTCAGATTTTTGTTTTTCACCAGTTCCTCGTCAAACATAAGAGTAAGGTGGGCTTTGCCGTCAATTTCGGCACCAATAACCAAAAACAGATTATGTACCTCCCGTTTCAGGTCGTAGGCAATTTTTTTCACCATTTCGGCAGTAATGCCCCCGTTCAGGGTTTTGCCAATAAATTGTATCTCGTTAATGGCTTCGGCTTCGGCTTTCAGGCTGTTTTTCATTTGTCCGGCCTGTTCCATTTGCAGGTGTTCAATTTCTTTTTTCAGCCGGTCATTTTCATCAAGCAGGTTTTGCACACCCTGAACCAAATTTTTGCTGTTTTTGAGCATTTGTTTCAGGTTTTGGAGTTCTGTCCATTCATCGGCCACCATGTTATAGGCGGCTTTACCGGTAATGGCTTCTATGCGGCGCACACCTGCTGCTATGGAGGTTTCGGCGGTAATCTTACACAGCCCTATTTGTCCGGTGGCTTGTACGTGGGTTCCGCCGCACAGTTCAATAGAATAATCGGGGTCAAAAACAATTACACGCACATAATCGCCGTATTTTTCGCCAAACAAGGCCATAGCACCTAAACCCAGGGCCTCTTTCACCGGCACATTGCGCAATTCCTCTAACCGGATATTTTCCCGTATTTTTTCGTTTACCATATCTTCAATGGCTCTTAGTTCCTCATCGGTTACCTTGGCAAAGTGCGAAAAATCGAACCGCAAATAATCGGGGTGTACCAATGAGCCTTTCTGCACCACGTGTGTGCCCAAAATTTTTCGAAGCGAGGCGTGCAGCAGGTGGGTGGCGCTGTGGTTGTTGGCGGTATTGCTGCGCAACATGTGGTTTACCACTGCATGGCAGGGTACTGTTATATCGGGTGGCAGGCTGTTGGTAAAGTGTACAATAAGGTCATTTTCCTTTTTGGTGTCAAGTACGGCAATTTGCACATCGCCAAACTGCAGGTAACCTTGGTCGCCCACTTGTCCGCCGCTTTCGGCATAGAAGGGGGTTTTTTCCAACACCATCTGATATTGGGTTTTGCCTTTTTGGGTAATTTGACGGTATTTGCTTACCTGTGTAACCACTTTCAAGTTATCGTAGCCGGTAAATTCGGTGCCGCTGCTGCCGGCAAGCACGGTTATCCAATCGCCGGTATCAATTTTAGCGGCTTGCCGGGCACGTTCTTTTTGCTCGTGCATGGCTTGGGCAAATCCTTTTTCGTCAATGGCAAGGCCTTTTTCGGTTGCAATAAGACGGGTAAGGTCAATGGGAAACCCGAAGGTATCATATAGTTCGAAGGCAGCCTCACCGCCAATAACCGAAGTTCCCGATGCCTGTAATTGTTCTTCAATTTGCCCGAATTTGCGCAAACCCGATTCCAATGTTCGCAGAAAAGAGGTTTCTTCCTGCCAAATAACCTTGGTTATAAAATCTTGCTGCGCTTCCAGTTCGGGGTATATTTCGCCAAACTGTTGTATCATTATGGGCACCAACTGGCACAAAACGGGTTCTTTATAGTGGAGGTAGCTATAGGCATAGCGCACGGCACGGCGCAAAATGCGGCGCACCACATAACCGGCGCCGGTATTGGAGGGTAGTTGCCCGTCTGCAATGGTAAACACAATGGAGCGGATATGGTCAGACAGCACACGGGTGGCAATATCGGTTTTTTCGTTTTGTCCGTACTCTATGCCGGTAATACGGCTTATTTCGGCTATGAAAGGGGTAAATACATCGGTATCGTAGTTTGATGTTTTTTGCTGTATTGCCCTTACCAACCGTTCAAATCCCATGCCGGTGTCCACGTGTTTATCGGGCAGTGGCTCCAGGGTTCCGTTTGCAAGACGGTTAAATTGTATAAATACGTTGTTCCATATTTCTATTACCTGCGGGTGGTCTTTGTTTACCAACGCAGCACCGGCTTCCAATGCACGTTCTGCATCGGGGCGCATATCAAAATGTATTTCTGTACAGGGGCCGCAGGGGCCGGTATCACCCATTTCCCAGAAATTATCTTTTTTATTGCCCAACAGAATATGGTTTTCGGGCAAATGTGTGCGCCAAAGTTGGTACGATTCTTCATCTTTTGGTACGTTCTCTTTTGCATCGCCTTCAAAAACGGTGGCATACAGGCGGTCGGCCGGCAGGTTCAGCACTTTGGTGAGCAACTCCCACGACCAATCTATGGCCTCCTTCTTAAAATAGTTACCAAAAGACCAGTTGCCCAACATTTCGAACATGGTGTGGTGGTAGGTATCTACGCCCACATCTTCCAAATCGTTGTGTTTACCCGATACACGCATACACTTTTGCGAGTTGGCAATGCGCGGGTTATCGGGTTTGCGGTTGCCCAGAAAGTAATCTTTAAACTGGTTCATGCCCGCATTGGTAAACATGAGGGTGGGGTCGTTTTTAAGCACAATGGGCGCCGAAGGCACAATTTGATGTCCTTTAGAGGCAAAAAAATCTAAAAAAGCCTGGCGTATTTCTTTGGCAGTCATCATATATTAAATCGTGTTCTGTTGCCGGTTTTTAAAAAATCATGCAAAGATACGGATTTTGGCGCTCAGAAAAAACAGTATAGCAACATTTAAACAAATGCTAACCGGTCTTTTGCTGCCCGAATTACTGCCTTTCAGGGTTTGCTGCCTGTAAACCGCAGAAAAATGCAGCACGAGGAGATACTATAGTTCCGATAAAACCTTACCTCAAAGGCAACAGGCTTTTAATACGTTGCCCGATGTAACCTGCAAGCGGATAAATTGCAACATCAGGGGTTACCGGCGGTTCTGACAGACGCACTTCAAAAGAAGCGGGCGGTTCAACGGCCTATTACCCCGAAGCAAACCTGAAATGGGTAAAAACAAAATCCGCAACATAAACCTGCTGCGGATTTTGTAAAGGAGAAAAGTTACAGTTACTTTTCCGGTAAGATTGATTACCCTTGCAGGGCTGCGGCACCACCCACAATTTCGGTTAATTCGGTGGTAATGGCGGCCTGACGGGCACGGTTGTATTGAATACCCAATTCGCGGAGCAGTTCTTCGGCATTATCGGTAGCTTTGTCCATGGCGGTCATACGGGCGCCGTGTTCGCTGGCGTTGCTATCGAGCAGATAGCGGTAAAACTGGGTTTTAAGAATTTTGGGAACCAATTCTTCAATAATTGCCTTTTGGCCGGGCTGGTAAATAAAATCGGGAATTACCTTGTCTTTTGCGGCATTTTGCTGTACGCCGCCGGCAGGTTCAGCATGCAATTTTTGAATAGGCAGGTATTGTTCGGCGGTAGGCAACTGCGTAATCTGGTTTTTAAACTGGTTGTACACCACTTCAATTACGTCATAGTTTTTGGCAGAAAACTCATGCATAATTGTTTCGGCAGCAACCGATACTTCTTCAAAGGTAAGGCGGGTAAAAAGGTCCATGAAATCGGTGTTAAATTTCAGTCCTTTTTCTTTTTTAAGGCTTTCATAACCTTTTTTACCAATGCAGAAAACAGTAACATTGCCGTTTGCGCGTTGGGTGGCGTATTGTTCGTTAATCAGGTTTTTGGCAAGTTTCACCATACCCGAGTTAAAACCACCGCACAACCCCCTGTCGGAGGTAAGCAGTATAATAAGAATTTTATCGGCAGGTCGTTCGGTGGTGTAATCCAGATTTACATCGCCCATGCCGCCCGATGCAATATTGCCCAAAATGCTGTACAGTTTATTGGCATAGGGGCGCATTTTAATAATGCGGTCCTGAGCTTTGCGCAACTTGGAGGCCGCCACTAATTTCATGGCTTTGGTAATTTGCTGCGTTGATTTTACCGCCTGCATGCGTATGCGAACTTCTTTTAATTGACCGGGCATAGTAAATAAAGTGGTAAGTTATGTACTGGTTAACAATGAACGTTAATGCCCGAATATGGTGTGCTTCGGGCATTAACGCATAGATGTTTAGTTATATTGGCTGGCAATTTCGGCAGCTAATTCACTGAGTGTTTTAGCTATTTCGTCGGTAATAGACCCTTTCTTTTCTTTAAGTTTGGCAAGCACTTGCGGAAATCTTTTTTCAAGACTGGCTATGAAAGTTCCCTCAAATTCTTTTACCTTATTTACCGGCACATTGCGCAACAGGTTTTGCGTACCCACATAAATAATGGCAATTTGCTTTTCAACGCTGTAGGGTGTGTATTGGTTCTGTTTCAGAATTTCCACGTTGCGGGCGCCTTTGTCTAATACCGCTTTGGTGGCGGCATCAAGGTCTGAACCAAATTTTGAGAATGCCTCTAATTCGCGGTATTGGGCAAGGTCTAATTTAAGCGTACCGGCTACCGATTTCATGGGCTTGATTTGTGCCGAACCACCCACGCGCGATACTGAAATACCTACGTCAATGGCGGGTCGTACACCGGAGTTAAACAAACCGAGGTCGAGGAATATCTGCCCGTCGGTAATAGAAATTACGTTGGTAGGAATGTATGCCGATACGTCTCCTGCCTGGGTTTCAATGATAGGTAAAGCGGTGAGCGAACCGCCGCCTTTTACCATATGCCTGATGCTGTCGGGCAAGTCGTTCATGTTGGCGGCAATGGCGTCGTTGTTAATTACCTTTGCGGCACGTTCCAACAGGCGCGAGTGGAGGTAAAACACGTCGCCCGGGTAGGCTTCGCGTCCGGGGGGGCGGCGCAGCAGCAATGATACTTCGCGGTAGGCTACTGCTTGTTTGGAAAGGTCATCGTAAATAATTAAAGCGGGGCGTCCTGTATCGCGGAAAAACTCGCCAATGGCACAGCCGGCAAAGGGGGCGTAAAATTGCATAGGCGCCGGGTCAGATGCCGAGGCGTTTACAATTACGGTATAGTCCATGGCGCCGTTTTCTTCCAGGGTACGGGCTATGTTGGCCACAGTAGAGGCTTTTTGCCCAATGGCCACATAGATGCAGTAAACGGGTTCGCCGCGTTCAAAAAATTCGCGTTGGTTAATAATGGTATCAATGGCAATGGCGGTTTTACCGGTTTGGCGGTCGCCAATAATTAACTCGCGCTGACCGCGCCCGATGGGTATCATAGAGTCAATAGCTTTAATACCGGTTTGCAGCGGTTCGTTTACCGGCTGTCTGAAAATTACCCCCGGCGCTTTGCGCTCTAAGGGCATTTCATAGCGTTCGCCTGTAAGGGGGCCTTTGCCGTCAATAGTTTCGCCCAGCGGGTTTACCACGCGGCCAATCATACCTTCGCCTACGGCTATGGAAGCAATTTTACCGGTTCGGCGCACGGTATCGCCTTCTTTAATTTTATCGGAGCGGCCCATTAACACGGTGCCCACGTTGTCCTCTTCCAGGTTAAGCACTACGGCTTTTACACCGTTTTCAAACTCAATCAGTTCGCCGGCGCGCACTTTGGTTAATCCGTAAATACGCGCAATGCCATCGCCAATCTGCAATACTGTTCCAACTTCTTCCAGTTCGGTTTCGGTTTTAAAGTTGGAAAGCTGCTGCCGCAAGATGGCCGATATTTCTTCAGGTCTTACTTCTACCATAGTGTTTTTGTATAGTTAGAATTGTTTAATTAATATGCTATTTACCCTGTATGTTTTACCCGTATAAGAAAGGCAACATGCCGGGTGGTGTTTAAAATTGTCTGATGTATTTGTTTTCTTCAAAACTTTTGCGCATGTTATACAATTTGTTTGCCAGACTGCAATCAAACTGCTTATCGCCAAAGGTAAGTACAAAGCCGCCTAAAAGCGATTGGTCAATGGTGGCGGTAATTTCCACTTCTTTCATACCGGTTTGTTCCAGCACAATGCTTTTTACCTTTGCCAGTATTTGGTCGTTGGCCGGCACGGGTGTTACCAAAGTGGCGGTAGCAATTTGTTTCAGTTCTTTGTATTGAGCAATGAACTCATCTACTACTTCGGGCAGGTAAAACTCGCGGTGCTTGCGAATAACAAGATTAATAAAAGCGGTGGTAATGGGTTCGAAATGGTCTTTAAAAACCGCTTTTACCACAGCCAGTTTTTTATCCGATTTAATTATCGGGCTTTTAAGCAAGAGCAGCAGGTCTCGGCTTTGGAGCGCCTGGTCAAACTCCAGCATGTCGTCATATATTTTTTCTACCTGCTGATTTTGAATAGCAAGGTCTAAAAGCGATTTTGCATAACGATGCGCTAAACGGGTAGCAGACATGGAATAAAGCGGTTAAATGGTAAACAGAAATTACTTATAACTATTACATTTTTGCACTTGCACAGGCAGGGCGGTTAAGACAGGCGCAGTGCCGGCAACTGCAATGCACAATAGTTAAATCAGTTGAGTTTAATTTTATTCAGTTCCTGGTTTACAAAACTTTCCTGTTCTTTGGTACTGTTCAACTCGCGTCCTAAAACTTGTGCGGCAAGGTCAAGGGCAGTAGTGCCAATCAGGTTTTTAACCTCGGTAATGGCGGCCATTTTCTGGTTATGAATTTCGGCCGATGCATCTTCGATAATTTTTCTGGCTTCGGTTCGGGCTTTTTCTTTTGCTTCGGCCACTATGGAGTCTTTAATTTCCTTGGCCTCTTTAATAATTTTAGCGCGTTCTTCTTTAGCTTCCATAAGCAATTGCTCGTGGTGCGATTTTAACTCGGCCATTTCCTGACGGGTTTTGTCGGCTTGCCGTAAAGAGTTTTCAATAGTACTTTCGCGCTCTTTCAATGCCCCGATGAGGGGTTTCCAGGCAAACTTACCCATAATAAACCAAAGCGCCAGGAACAAAAGGGTTGTCCAGAATATAAGCCCCAAATCGGGGGTCATTAATGCGGAAGAAAGTAATAGAAGCATGATATTTTGCTATGATTACGGTAATAAATTAAAAAAAGAGCAGTTGGGTTGTGCTTTGCAAGAAAAACTGCCCCCTCGCCATCCGCTTGGGGAGCAGTTTCCAAAGTCAAAATACCTTTTAGAAGAAAAGCGTGAGCAGACAAACTACTACGGCAAAGAGAGCTACCCCTTCTACCAAAGCAGCTGCCAGAATCATGTTGGCGCGAATGTCGCCTACCGCTTCCGGTTGACGAGCAATAGCTTCAACAGCGCTTCCCCCAATTTGGCCTACACCAACACCGGCGCCTAAAGCGGCTAAACCGGCACCAATGCCACCGCCCAAAGCGGCAATTTTACCGGTAATACCGGCGGCCTGCAGCAAAATCAATCCTAAAAGTTCCATAAAAAAAGTATTTGAGGGTTTTTAAAAATTCCTGATATTTAAGGTTGGTTGTAAAAGTGCGGGTTAGCAGATACATTAATGATGTGTAGGTTCTTCTATGGCTTGCCCGATGAATACTGCCGACAGCATGGTAAAAATATAGGCCTGCAAAGCTGCCACAAGCAATTCAAGGGCGTTCATGAACAATATGAACAGACCGGCAATAATGCTCGACCCGAAGCCGGCAGCCGTGCCGCCAAACTGGGCAAATATAAAAATGATGCTTACTAAACTCAATATAATGATGTGGCCTGCCGTAATGTTGGCAAACAAACGTATCATTAATGCAAAGGGCTTAATAAACACCGATAAAAATTCAATAATAATGATAATAACGTTTACCCCCATAGGTGCCGGCGGGTTAAAAATGTGTTTCCAGTAGTGCTTGTTGGCCGAAAGGTTGGTAAGCAGAAAGGTAAAACAGGCTAACGTAGCGGTTACTGCAATATTACCCATTACATTGCCACTGCCCGGAAAGAAAGGAATTAACCCTATCATGTTGCTTATCCATATAAAAAAGAACACAGTAAGCAGGTAAGGAAGGTATCTTTCGTAGTGGTGTCCAAGGTTGGGTTTTGCAATTTCATCCCGTATAAAAATAACAATAGGTTCAAGAAAAGATTGCAAACCTTTGGGAACCATGCGCTTTTTGTAGGCACGGGCAGTGCTGATAAACATAGTCAGCATAATTATAATGGCCAGCAACATGGTGAACACCACCTTGGTAATAGAAAAATCAAAGAAGGAAGAACGGCTGGCACCATATTCCTGCCCGTTGTAATGCACTTTTTCATCATGCACCTCAACGGCTACCGAACCGGTTTTCGGAAAATTGGGGTCGTCAACATAGCGCAATACACCGTGGTCTAACACATAACCATTATGCGACTGATGACCGTGATGAAACACCGACGACATAAAAAAGTCGAAGCCCTGATGCTTGTTGTAAACTATGCAGGGCAAAGGTATGGTAAGGTTGCCGGCAACATGAAACTCGTTGGCATCGGTAACGTGATGTAAAATCATACTGCCCACATCTAATTTACCCTCTTCCTTTGCATGACCTTCGGCGGGGTGGGCATCGTGTGTGGTTTGCTGATGCGATGTTGCCGTTTGCGAAGGCATTACACTGTTAAATGCTCTGTTGCCCTGCGGATTTACCTGATGCTGACCCGCCGGAACCGGCTGCGCACCCGTGGCATGTTCATGGTCATGGCTGTGATCGTGCTCATGATCCTGTGCCAGCAACATTCCGGCATTGAACAAAAACACCAACATGAATAACGATAAAATCTTATAAAATGTAATAGAAATATTATTTTTCACCGTTAATTGTCTTTTAAAATTCGCCGCAAAGATAGCAATTTACCTTTGCTTTAAAAACTTTCTATCCTAAAAAAACATTGTTGTGCAAAAATGTTTTGAGCGGGGGCATTTTTTGCCGCCTGCCGGCGAAAAAATTATTCCATGTGTGAACATTGTTACCTGCTTCGTTTAAAATAATTTGGGTTAATTTTGCGTTTCGGGTTTAATTCTTTTACACATCTTACACCTTCTGTATGAAAGTACTTTCCAAAACTTTGTTGCTGTTCAGCCTCTTTCTTGCATTCCTGTTTGTATTTAACGCCTGCGAACATGAACCAATATGGCCCGAAATCAATAACCCGAATGACACCATACCGAATGACACCATACCGAACGATACCATACCAAATGATACCATACCGAATGATACCATACCGAACGATACCTTGCCCGAAGACACTATTGTTTCGCCTCCCGATACTACAACGCAAACAGGCGGCACACCCTGCCAACCCGGTGTAGTGTATTTTGAAAACGATGTACTGCCCATTTTACTTTCAAACTGTGCATACAGCGGCTGCCACAATGCACAGTCGCATAAGGAAGGGGTTATTCTGGATAACTACAACCATGTTATGAACACCGGCGAAATAGAGCCATTTGACCCCAGCGAAAGCAAATTGTATAAAGTTATTACCGAAAATGACGAAGACGATATAATGCCGCCGCCGCCGGCCGCCCCGTTATCCAACGACCAAATTGCCATTATTTCGCAATGGATATTGCAGGGAGCGCTCAACAACGCCTGCGACGAAAATGCCGGAGGCTGTAATACGGTTAATGTGAGTTATTCGGCTACGGTAAAACCCATTATTCAGAACTACTGCGGCGGCTGCCACAGCGGTTCAGCTCCTTTGGGCGGCGTACTGCTTACCAATTACGCCCAAATTTCGGCCGCCGCTTTATCGGGCAGTTTGGTAGGCTCTTTAAAAGGCACAGCCGGTTATGTGCCCATGCCTTTCCAGCAACCGCCGCTCAACCAATGCTATATTGACAGAATTGAAGCATGGGTAAATGACGGCGCTCCGTATAATTAATATAATGCGGCAAAAAGCGCCTCCTTCCTGTTGCCGGTCTTTCAACCTTTTAACTGGAAGACCGGCTTAAAAAAATGTAAAAAAACTGCACACCGGGGAACTTTACAAACGCTGTTTTTGTAAGGTAAGTCGTGTGTGCAGCGTAAACTTTAGGCAAAAAGGTAAAAAATGCACGCACCCGGAACTAAAAACAAGACATTTTGATTAAAGAGTAAAAGTACAATACTGCAGGCAGTAAAAAGCGGGTTACTTCGCACTTCCAAATGGCTAAAAACACCCACTTTGATTTTCTCCTGCAACTTGCAATAAAATAAAACCCAAATTAAACCCAAAGTTTTAACAATAGTCAAAAGCAGCAATGATGAAAAGAAATACATATAGCAACGAGTTTTGTAAACTGTACGCAGGCAAACAAGGTATAACCAGCCTTACCATGCATACAGCAAGCAATAACCAAAGTATATTCTTTCATATTGATGGAAATGGGAAATTGAGTTACCAAAAACAAAGCAGCCTGCAAAGGCATAAGCCCGAAGGTTACAAGCGCCCATAAAGCGCACATACCGGTACGGAAGCCATGCACCCGCTTTGTTTGAAATGAAAAACCAAACAAAGCGGGTGTTTTGCTTTGGTAAAATTGAAAGAAAAACAAAAGGCAAAGACAGTAGTCCTTTGTATATGCGAGTGTAATTTAATGGAAGAAGGCCGGTCTCCTAACCGGTGGGGGGTGTTCGAGTCGCTCCACTCGTGCTAAACAGGTAGTGAGGTAATGCGATACTTCGAATTTTAAATCGGGCGGTTGCGGGTGCAAATCCCGTCGGAGGGGTACAGCCGGGTAAAATCCGGATAGGACTCCGTAGCTCAACAGTAGAGCGCCAAAAGATTCGCATGTCGGTTTTCTCCTGTTTTAAAACAGAAAAAAAATTGTGAACCATAAAATAAGGTACGTTATGAAAACAAAAGTTTTAACCCGTTCAAAAGGCTTACAGCCTGCTGCACAAGTTGTTCAGAAAGCACAATGGCTTAGCATTAGCAACGCAATAATGGCATCGGTACGCGGTTCTGAGGTAGCTCATTACGGACATGCGCCCTTTGGTGTTGCAGGCGTACCTTTTTATTGTATTGATAATGGTTCTGTAACCAAAAATGCGCCGAACGTAGCTGCACCTCGTTAGTTCTACTTGCCCGCAAAGGCAATTAAAACCGCAAGGCGCTGCAAAATGAGTGCCTTGCGGTTTTTTTGTGCCTGCTTTTGGCAGAAGGGCAGAAAAAAACAGCAATAGTAGCAGTCGGCGTGTATAACCTGCGCAGGTAATTTAATGGCAAAACTTCGGCTGGCCATGTCGGCAATAACGGTTCGACTCCGTTTCTGTGCTCTTATTATTCACAGGTTGTTTGTTTTAATTTATTTAATTTTCAGATTAGGAGTGTGTCTTTTACCGCCGGTATAAAAACCGTTCGGTATAGCCGCTCAATGCCCTAAGGGCAATTTATATAGCGAAAGCAAAAGCGTCCGTAGCTCAATCAGGTAGTAGCACCGCACTTTTAATGCGGGGGTTGTGGGTTCAATTCCCACCGGGCGTACTGTGTCAATGGTGTTAATGGCAGCATGTTGCTTTGTGGAGGCAAAGGCACCGGTTCAAATCCGGTTTGACACCCAAAAAGCCCGGTTAGGCAAATGGTTAAGCTGCCATCCTGATACGGTGGAGATTGCAGGTTCAAGTCCTGCACCGGGTACAAGGGCCGAAGTTGGAAAAAGATAATATGCTGTGGTCTAAAAGTTATGATGCAACGCGCTGAATGTTGCGATACGGGTTCAAATCCTGTTGGTACATCGGGGGTTAAAAAGCAGAAGATACACACCTGCCGCAGTTGGTACAGCATATTGTCTTACAAGCAAAAAGAGGCAGTCTTAAATGCTGCTGCATGTACCGGGTTGAAAATAAAGGCGGGGTTGCCTGAGTGTCCAAAAGGCGGGGACTGCAAATCCTTGGTTCACAGGTTCAAATCCTGTACCCGACTCGATATGTGTGCAGAACGGAAGTAATCCGGCCGGATGAGGAGACTGTCTTGAAAACAGTTAACCCCGATGCAAAGGGGTTGTGGGTTCGAGTCCTGCTGCTTCCGCCAGTATAGATATAGACAAAGGGAAATGGGCTGATAGTTAAACCGGCTATAACGCTTGCCTTGCAAGCAAATGCCTACAAAGCCAAATACAAAGCCAACCCGTTTGTTTACTCATTCGACCTGCAGGGCTACGGCTCTATGCAGTTGATGGGCGACCGGGTAATTGCATTGGCAGGTTTTAGCGAGAAAATCTTTGATTTTATGGTAACCGCAGAAACCGACCCTAACGCAATGTTAAACCGTATTAACCAAATGGTATTGTAGCCGGCGTATTATAGATTTGTTCCGATGATGATGATGCAAAAGGCGCGTCGTTTCCTGTAAAGGGCGACGCGCTTTTGCAATAATTAAACATGACTAAACTAACCGCTAAAAGAAGTTACGCTACATCGTCATCACCTTCCGATAACAGTTTTTCGATGTCCTTTTGCACCTGCTCCATGGCCTCTTTTTCAAAAAGTTGGGTATCTGATGCGGGGGCATCATCGTCTTTAAGTGTGCTGATGGCAATATCTATGTACTTGTCTTTGTGCACATCGGAGTGTTCTTCCGGGGCAGGCTGCTCTTCGGCAGATGCCTCAATATCTTTAGATAATTCCGACATTGCTTCTACTCTGATAAGCCCTGTGGGGGCAATGCTGCCGGTGTTTTCTTGTATGCCGGTATCGCCCAGGTTTACAGACAGCGCCTGCTCAATTTCCTTTTGCATGGTTTCCATTTCTATCATTTGTGCTCCCATGTCGGCATTTACCTCCTCAATGGCTTTTTGCACAATAACCTCGGTATTTACCGGCTGGTCATCGGGGTTATCGCCGGTGGCGGTAAGGTCTATGGTTTCAAATTCAATGTTTTGGGCAATCTCATCGGCATTTTGCGACATGGTTAAATCCTCTTCGCTTACATCTGGCAACTCGGTCAGTGTCAGGTTATTTTCTTCGGCTACATGTTCAATGGCAACGCTGTTATCGGGGGTTGCCTCCACATGCTCGTTCACTGAAATAACCACAATGCTGCTGTTTTCGTTGGTGGTTTCTTCAACGGGGGCGGCAATATTTTCGGCAGGTTGTTCTTCATGCGCTTCTGCCTGAGGCAGGTCTGCTGCCTCATTTGCCGGGGCAGTTTCTTCCATTGGCGGCAAAGCAGTTTCGGGGTTATTTAGCCCGTTGAGTTCTGCAAGGTCAATAACAGGCTCCTGATAAGTTGCGGTAGATTTTTCGGCTTTTTCGGCTTCAGGCATTTCTTCTTCGGGCTGGGGCAAAATGTTTTCGGGCACTTCAATCACAGCCGTGTCGCCCGTATGTGTTTCGGCAACCGGCGCTTCTTCTGTTTCGGGTTGGGCAATTGAGGTTTCCGGTGCAGGAAGCATTGGGGCGGCAGTTACGGGCACCACTATACCTGCCAGGGCTGTTTTGTAGGGTTCAGAGTCATCGGGCAGATTAAGTTTAAACAGGTAGGCATATTTGTTTTTGTCTATGCTGTTGAGCAGGGCAACGGTGGGGTCTTGTTTAAATACTTCGAGGGTAACGGTTTCGTCGAGCAGGTTATCAAAGGCTTTAAAAATCCAGGAGTGGCTGGTATCTTCCAGCAGGTCATCGTCCATTTCAAAAACGTATCGGGTTTGCGCCTGCTTGGTTTGCAGGGGCAGTACTTCGGCAAAGCGTTTGTTGCGTTCATATTCGTTTAAGGTGGTAAGCACTTCATTTACCGATGTTGCTTTTCCTTGCAGGCAATCCTGAATAATAACGGCATATACCTCTCTGATACCCTGTTGCGGCAGTTCGGGCAAATTATTGCCGGGCAATTGTCCGGTACAATATTGGTGCAATACTTCTCCCAGTCCTTTGAGGTCGGCTGCCTGATTGGGCTGGTCTTCGGGATTGGTATTGGTAATTTCGTAGTTATTCAGTTTTATCTGTCCGTTGGGAGCAATGAGTATATTATCGGCGTGCAGGTCAAGGTGAGCGCAGCCGTTGGCATACAAATACTGCAAGCCGGCAATAATACCGCGCAGGGTGTTTTCGGCGGCCGGGTCTTTCATGGGCAATTCTGTCACGCCATTGGGCACATATTCCCAAATACCCACTTTAACCTCGGCTAATTGCCCAAGGTAGTTAATGGTTTCCATTACAAAATAGTTGTGCAGTTTTGTAAGGTTGGGGTGGTTAAGTTGCTTAACCCGTTCCATGTTGTGCTGAAACGTTTGGTGTTCAACCGACAGGTCGTGGTAAAATTTTACAATTACCGGTGTATCGGTTTGGTTGTCGAAGGCAAGGTACACGCGGGCAGCGCTGCCATCGGCAATAAAATCGGTTAAAGGGTTGTACTCATAACGGTTTTGTAAAAGCATAATGCACAAAGTTTAAATTAGTTGGTTAAATTAATTTGCCGGCAATGTAAGTATTTTTATTCAAATCAGGGCACATAAAGTAATAATGAAAAATAAGGCTGTAAATTATAAAGGTATGCTGTTTTTTTTAAAAAACAAGGCAATTAAATTGGTCATAACAATGTCAATCTTTTTACAGGCACTTTTGTGGCGGGTTATTTACCGGGAAAGGCGATGCAAGCAAAGCGGATAAGGGGAAATGTTGATTTTTTTCAAAAATTACCGCCCGATAGTCATGCTTGGCATGGTAATTGTTTTAAAAAAGACCGAAAGCTAATCTACCATGCTTAAAACAATTGACCAAACACCAATACAAATTGTTATGAAACGTTTACTACTTACTTTTGCACTTATGGCAGGAATTTGCTGGCAGGCAGCTGCACAACAAGATGCCCGTTATACGCAATACATGTTTAACCAGCAAATGCTGAACCCGGGTTATACGGGCAGTACCGATGGCTTTAGTTTTACTGCCATTGGCCGTCTTCAGTGGGTAGGTATTGATGGTGCGCCCAAATCATTGGGTGTAAGCGGGCACACGCCACTTGGCAAAAACAAGAAATTTGGCGTTGGCGCTTATGTAGAACACGACCGCATTGGCGTACACAACCAAACCAATGTTTTTGCCAGCTATGCCTATAAGTTTATTTTGGGCGAAAGCCGTTTAGCCATAGGTTTGCAGGGCGGTATTGGTTATCTTAATTCCGATTATACCCAAGTGGAAGGCAACAATGATATTGACATAACCATAGACAATGCCTTTGCCGATAACCAGCGCAACCTGCTGCCCAATTTTGGTCTGGGTTTGTATTTGTACCGCCCAAACAAATATTACTTAGGTGTTTCGGCGCCGCATTTGTTAAACAACAACCTGCGCTCTGATGATGGTGTTACCACTCTTGCCCGGCAATACCGGCATTATTATGCCATGGGCGGCGTAGTGCTGGGCAACGGCGATTTTAAGGTGCGCCCCTCCTTTTTGGTTAAAACAGTGCCTACTCAGGCGCCCATACAGCTCGATGCCAACCTTATGTTCCTGATTAAGGAAATAGTATGGTTTGGCGCTTCCTACCGCACGGCTTTTGGCAATGCCGACCCGTTTGCACAATCCGAATCTATTGACGGCATTATTGCCTTTCAGCTTCCGATGGGGCTAAAACTTGGCTATGCCTATGACTACACCTTGTCTAAACTCAATAATTTTACCTCCGGTTCGCACGAGGTAATGCTGGGTTTCGACCTGAAAGGCAAAGGCGAACGCTATATTACTCCACGTTACTTCTGACAAGCAGCTGTTTTTCATAAAGATGATTGGTTTGGGCGGGCAGTTTCGTTATACCGGAACTGCCCGTTTTTATTTTATTGTATCCACAAAAATATACAGTACCTTTGCTATTTTTAATACAGCACTGCCCAACTTCATTTGTTTCGGGGTGTTTATATAACAGAACCTGATTTCTTGTGGAAAAAACATTCTTTTCCGATTTTTTTTTACCGGCATCGTTGGCCTTAGTTATGTTGGGCATGGGGTTAAGCCTTACCTTTTCCGATTTTAAACAGGTATTTAACCGCCCCAAAGCGCTTACACTAGGATTAATTGCCCAAATGGTGTTGTTGCCCGCAGTTGCTTTTTTAATTGCCGCCTTGTTTAAATTGCCACCCGAAATTAAAGCCGGTTTAGTGCTTATTGCTGCCTGTCCGGGAGGCGCTTCATCTAACTTGGTAAACCACCTCTTAAAGGGCAATGTGGCATTGTCTATTTCTCTTACCGCCATTAACAGCATACTTACCCTGTTTACCATTCCTTTTGTGGTAAATCTGGGCATGTATGTGTTTTTAGGCGCAGGCAGCAATATTGAACTGCCCGTTTTGCAAACCATACGCAGTATTTTTCTTCTTACCGTACTGCCTGCAATTGCCGGCGTTTACCTTAGAGGTAAATTTGCCCGCCTTTCTGACCAACTGGAACAACCTTTGCGGTTTATATTGCCCGCCGTGCTTTTTACGGCATTTTTGGGTGTGCTTATTTTTGACCGGCAGGAAAACGGAACATCACTTAATGCCCTTACACACCGGTTGCCCCTGGCAATTCTGCTCAATTTTTTTGGCATGGCGGCCGGCTACCTCCTGTGCTTGTCTGCTAAACTAAGCAAACCGGTGCGCATTACCATTGCAGTAGAAGTTGGACTTCAAAATAGTTCGCTGGCTATTTTTATTGCCACTACCCTGCTTCATAGCTCGCAAATGGCAGTAGTTGCCGTTTTATATGGCATTACCTCTTTCTTTGTTACCATTGCTACCGGCTGGTTTATTTATCGTTTTGCGGGTGAATAATGTTCCATCGGGGGGTTCTTTCCCAAGCTCACAATTATTTTTTAAAAATTCTTTCAAATTCTATAAATGAGCAACCAAAAGCTTTCCGTGCAATTACAATGCGCTCACTGTTTTTTTATTTTTTTGAGCAAAAAAACAATGTGAAGTGTAACCTTATGCAAGATGCCGGCGTAAAAGTAAATAGACTTGCTGCGAGTGGATAATGCGTTTTTTATGTGTTAGCTATTGTAAAATTC
>MTCR01000116.1 GCA_002212725.1 Sphingobacteriales bacterium TSM_CSM
CAATACCTTGAAAGGGGTGTTCGAAGGGACGCAACGTCCATTCCGGACACACACATAAATTGGATTGGGTAAATAAAACCAATGCAAACGGATACTCGGCTGAAAGCAAACCAATTTATTGGGATATTCGTTTTTCTAATGTTTGCAATTTCCGATGCCGCATTTGCGGGCCGTGGTCAAGTTCAAAATGGCACAAAGACGCGGTAAGCTTAGGCATTTTACCACCCGACAGTCCTGCGTTCAGCATGGGCGTGCAGGATTACAACCGGCTGATAACCCAACTTGAACCTTTTTTACCTTACATAGAAGAAGTGTATTTTGCCGGCGGTGAGCCGCTGTTTATTGATGAACACTACCGCATTTTGAAGCTGCTGCAAGACAATAATTTGTATCATGTAAAATTAGTTTACAATACTAATTTTTCCGTATTGGAACACAAAGGCTTTGACATTTTGTCGGTTTGGAGTAAATTTCAGCAGGTTTTTATTGCCGCCAGCCTCGACGACAGCTACCAAAGAGCCGAACTGCAACGCAAAGAGCAAAACTGGCAACAAACTGTAAACAACCGTTTGCTGCTGTTGGAACGCTGCCCCAATGCAACCTTTTTAATTACCCCTACCGTAAGCGTGTTTAATGTTTTTAACCTGCCTAATTTTCATAAAGAATGGACGGAGAAAGGATTAGTTGATGCGGCTAATTTTTTTCCCAGCATGTTAAGCCAGCCCGAAATTTACAATATTCGCATTTTGCCCCGTTCACTCAAAGAACAAGTTGCCCAAATTTACAGTGAACATATAAACTGGCTCAAAGAGCAGCCCACGCAATACCCCAATCACAAAGAGGTGCAACTAAAAGATTTTAAACATTGTATAGATTATATGCTTTCCGAAAATTGGGAACACCTGATTCCGCAATTTAAACAACGTTGTGCGGCTTTAGATGCCCTTCGCAACGAAAGTACTGCCGACTTGTTTCCTGAATTGAGTATTCTGCTGGACTGACTTACTTTAATAAGTCTGACTAACCGATTTTGGTAACATTTATGCAGAATTGTTTTTAAACGGCACGGCAATGGTTCACCAACCCTTAAAAACATTTCCCTAATAAATACATCGCTCCTGCTTTTTCCGTGCGTCTTTTTTTATACTTTTGTGGTTACAGTAAATACACTCAACTAACCTCCAAAATGCAACCTGTATGCGATTACCTTCTTTTAGCTATATTCTGAGTGAGATAAGGGAAATCTTGTTCCGCTTTCCGGCAATTTGCCTCACTACATTGGTGGGTACTGCTACTGCTTATTACATGGTGGGCAACTACCATATAGAGAACGATGCGGCATGGGTTAACTTAGTTATGACCTGTCTTTTGGGCATACCCTTTTTGCTTTCCCTCGCATTGTTTGCCGAACAAAGAGAAAAAACAGCAACCGAAAACAACCGCAATTTTTCGGGCTATAGCCTTGTGGCACAATTAGCCGGACTTGTGCTGCTGGTGCTCTACTATTTTCTGCTGCCCGATAGCTGGAACGATTCGCCCATGTATTTCCTGCTGCAGTTTGCGCTGTTTGAAACGGCGGCACATTTCGGGGTGGCTATTGCACCTTTTGTGGCAAAGGGCAATACCAATCAGTTTTGGCAGTATAACCAAACCTTGTTTATCAGGTTTTTAACCGCCGCCCTCTTTTCGGGAGTGTTGTACCTTGGATTGGCGCTGGCCTTGGTTTCCATAGATAACCTGTTTAATGTAAGCATACCCGACAGATGGTATGCCCAATTGTTCGTGGTACTGGCCGGCATGTTTAACACGCTGTTTTTCCTTTCGGGTGTGCCTTTGCCCGATATGACTACCCGCGAAGCTAATGAACCCTATCCGCGCGGACTGAAAATTTTTACCCAATACGTACTGCTGCCGCTGGTTGCCATTTACCTGCTTATTTTGTACAGCTATATGGGTAAAATTATTCTGGAAGCACGGCTGCCCAAGGGTTGGGTATCGTATCTGGTGCTGGGTTTTTCGGTGGCGGGCATTTTGTCGCAACTGTTGGTATATCCTATCCGCAACCAATCAGAAAATGCGTGGGTTCGCACGTTTTCCAAGTGGTTTTACTTTTTGCTGGTTCCACTTGTTGTTTTGCTTTACATAGCTGCCCTGCGCCGCGTGTTTGATTACGGCATTACCGAACTCCGTTATTTGCTGCTCTTGCTTACTTTATGGCTTACCGGCATTACGGTGTACTTTATTTTTTCAAAAATTAAAAACATTAAAATACTTCCGCTAACCCTTTGCCTGCTTGCTTTGTTCAGCGCCTTCGGACCGTGGGGAGCATCGGGTGTTTCGCGCATGAGTCAGCAACATCGGTTAAAAAAGGTGTTGCAGGAAAACAACCTGCTCAACGCTGCCGGAAAGGTTCAGGCATCGGGTAAACAACCCGAACAGGCAGCCCGCGACAAAATTGCCTCATCGGTAGAATATCTGTACCGCACACACGGTCTGTCGTCGCTTCAGCCTTTGTTTGAGCAAGACCTTCAGGCTATTATGGATAAAGATACTGCACATCTTACCTATGCACCTGCTATGGTACAGCAGCTTATGGGCATTGATGCCGCCTACTACGGTACTCCCACCGGTCAAAGTATTAACTATTATTCAACGTCGAATAATGCCATTCGGGTATCGGGCTATGATATTTTGATAAACAATATATCTGCTGATTTTTACGGTTATGTTGATACCGAACATCGGGAAATTACCGATATTCAGGAAGTTGCCGGCGCCAATGGAAAAATGTACCGCGTAGCTGTTGACCCCAATAACCGCTCGCTGTTGCTGAAAATGGAAGAAACACCCGTTTGGAGCGCTAATATTGACTCTTTTGCCCAAACTGTTTATAAAAAGCATGGCAATAATGTTGCTGATATTGCATCGGACGACATGCAATTGTCGGGAACCGGTGCTGGCGGGGTAAAGGTGGCCTTGCTGCTGAACAGCATCAGCGGGGTTAAATCAGATTCGTCAATATTGGTAAACTATGTGAGCGGACAAATGCTGTTGAAATTTCCGGAGTAAGAACAGGGCATGGTAATACCTGCCTTGCCATACCCCGTAGAGCACTTTACCCGACTTGTTTTTTCGGGTTTACCGCATGTTTGAAAACTGTGGTAAAACAAATACAAGCAGGCATTTGTTAGGTTATTGTTTACAGATCATCAGCCGAACACGTGCCAAAAACACATTTATAAAAAAGATTTTTTAAGAATGCCGTTAATATCCATAGACATAAAAGCGGGTACCCTTGCACAGCCCGAAAAATCTGCCGAAAAAGACCTTATTGTAGGCATTGACCTGGGCACCACCAACAGCCTTGTTGCCTATATTCAACCCGAAACCAGAGAAGCTACCGCCATAAAAGATGCCCAGGGAAGCAACAAATTAGTGCCATCGGTGGTGCATTTTACCCCCGGCGGCGGCATTTTAGTTGGAAACGAAGCCAAAAAAATGCTGGTAGAACAACCGCAAAATACCATTTACTCGGTAAAGCGGCTCATGGGTAAATCTTATACCGATGTTAAACAATATGCCGGATTTTTCGGGTATAAAATTATTGACGACGATACAGAAAGTCTGGTAAAAATTAAGGTGAACGACCGTTTTTATACGCCCATCGAACTATCGGCACTCATCTTGACCGAACTGAAAAACCGCGCCGAACAGGCTTTGCAGCAAACGGTTTCAAAGGCGGTAATTACCGTTCCGGCTTACTTTAACGATGCGCAACGGCAAGCTACCCGCGATGCCGGAAAATTGGCAGGATTAGACGTTTTGCGTATTGTAAACGAACCTACGGCCGCCAGCCTTGCCTACGGCATGGGACTTAACCCCAATGATGAGCGCACCATTGCCGTTTATGACCTTGGCGGCGGCACATTCGACATATCGGTGCTGCGCATAGAAAACGGCATTTTTGAGGTGCTGTCCACCAACGGCGACACATTTTTGGGCGGCGATGATTTTGACCGCGCTATTATGAACCATTGGTTGCAGGAACACGGACTAACACCCGAAACGTTGCACCACAACAAAAGCCTTGGTCAACAACTGCGCCTGCTGGCCGAAGAAGCCAAAATGGCGCTCAGCGCTACCCAAACCTGGCAGGGCATGGCCGGCAACCTGCATTGCAGCCTTAGCCGCATACAATTGGAAACCCTTATTGCGCCCACAGTAGAGCGTACCATAACCTGCTGCCGGCAGGCGCTGCAAGATGCAGGGCTTACCGCCGAACAGATAGACGAAGTGGTGTTGGTGGGCGGCTCTACCCGTGTGCCGATGGTAAAAAAAGCGGTGGAAACCTTTTTTAACCGCCGCCCGCACGACGAACTGAACCCCGATGAAGTGGTGGCCTTGGGCGCAGCTGTACAAGCCGATATTTTGGCGGGCAACAACAAAGACATGTTGCTGTTAGATGTTACCCCCTTGTCGCTGGGTATTGAAACTATGGGCGGGCTGATGGACGTAATTATTGCCCGAAATACCAAAATACCTGCCAAAGCAGGCCGGCAATACACCACCCACGTTGACGGACAAAGCGATATGCGGATTTCGGTTTACCAAGGGGAGCGGGATTTGGTAAAAGACAACCGAAAATTAGGCGAGTTTTCGCTCAAAGGTATTCCGGCCATGCCGGCCGGTTTGCCCAAAGTAGAAATTGCCTTTATTATTGATGCCGATGGCATTTTGCAGGTAAAAGCCAAAGAACTGCGCTCGGGTGTAGCACAAAGTATTGAGGTAACGCCGCAATACGGCCTTACCGAAGAACAAATGGCAACCATGCTGCTCGACTCCATTCAAAATGCCCAAGCCGACCGGCAGGTACGCGCCTTGCAGGAAGCCATTAACGAAGCCGAAACCATGGCCGCCACAGCCGAACGTTTTGTAACCAAAAACACCGAAATGCTTACCCCCGAAGAAATTGACCAAACCCTGCTGTTGGTGCAAGACCTTCGCAGTGTGCTGGAATCGGGCAATAAAGACCTGATTCACCAACGCATAGAAACCCTTAATAACTTTACCCGCCCCTTTGCCGAAAGAATTATGGATATTGCCGTTGCAAAAGCCATGAAGGGCGCAAAAATTTGATGATGCTTTGGTAAAAAGTGGTTAATTCTGTAATTTTAACCCAATTGCTTAACCCGAAAAACACCTTATATGGAAGTAGTTACCACTCAACCGCAAACGCTTACCGCAGAAGAATATCTGTCGGCGGAGCGCGCCGCCATTCGGGAGAAAAAAGGAAAGCACGAATTTTTTAACGGAGAAATCATATCTATATCGGGAGCAACGATCAATCACAATATCATTGCAATGAATTTATATTTATTGCTTGGAATGGTTCGAAAAGACAAAAATATAAGCGTATTTTCGAGCGATTTGCGCATCTTCAACCCCATAAACAATAGTTTTTGCTATCCCGATGTATGTGTGGTGCAGGGCGCTCCGCAAATGACAGACAACAATCGGGATATTTTGCTCAACCCCCTGCTGCTTATTGAAGTGCTTTCGGAAAGTACCGAAAAATATGACCGCGGCGATAAATTGAAAATTTACCGCTCCATTCCTTCTGTGCGCGAATATGTGCTCATTGCGCAAGATACATGCGGCATAGAAAGCTACTTTAAAACCGATGCCGGTGAATGGCTGTACTCCGAAATATCAGATGCCGCCGGGCAGTTTACCTTTCAAAGCATAGGGCTGCAAATTGCCGTTTCGCAGGTATATGAAGGAGTTGTTTTTACAACCAACACGCCGCCGGCTTAACCACTCCCCTGCCGCTGCATGAACATTTTACTGCTTACCTACCAAGGCGATATTGCCGGCTCTACCAACTCCATTTTCTACCTTGCCACGGGGCTGGCAGCCAAAGGACACACTGTGGTAGTGGGAGCAAGAGCGCAGAGTTTGCTGTACCAAATGCTGCAAAATACACCGGTCATTCGGGTTGCCATGACTTTCGGGGGTAAATTGGATGTGGTAAACATGCGGCAAATAAGGGATACGGTAAGGAAATACAACATTCAGATCATTAATGCACAATCGAGCATAGACCGATATACCAGCATTTTTGCCCGTTGGCTGTACCAACTGAAGGTAAAAATAGTGCATACCCGCCGGCAAACCCCCAAAAGCGCAGGCGGTTTGCTGCAAAACTGTTTCTACCTGAAAGGAACCGATAAAATAGTGGTGATAAGCCCGCAACTGAAACAAACCTTTGTACAAAAGGGATTTCCCGAAGCACACCTGCAAGTAATTATGAACGGCATTCCACCCGAAAGGTTTACCAACCTCCACCCCGAAAAAACCCTTGCGCTGCGGCAACAATTCGGGCTGCAACCCCATGATGTGGTTATTGGCTGCGTTGCCCGCCGAAAAAAGCAGGAGCAACTGTTGCAGGCAATGGCGCTGCTCAATCGGCCCCAAATAACCCTGCTGTTTGCCGGCATTGAACCCGGCAGCCTCAACCATATTGCCCAAAAACTGCAACTGAAAAACCGCATTATTTACGCCGGCATGGTGCCCAACCACGAAATAATGGATTACTACCCTTTGTTTACCCTTTGCGTGCTGCCTTCTACCATGGAGGGTTTCGGTTTGGCATTGGTAGAGGCTATGGGCATGGGTGTGCCGGTTATTGGCACCCGCAGCCAAGGCATGATTGACGTATTAGACAACGAAAAAAACGGTCTCTGGTTTGACGATGGCGATATTGCCACCCTTGCCCGAAAAATAAACCTGCTGCTGACCGATGCTGCCACCCGAAACCGCCTGATTGAACAAGGTAAACATGCCGCCGCATCCGATTTTTCCATGAACAGAACCATTGAGCAATACGAACAGTTTTTTACCCGACTGCTTCAACGAACAACATCGGTTTAGCCACATAAAACGCCTGTATGCAACAACAGCCACACCCCTACGCGCAAGCGCTGCTGCAACAATTTTCACAGCATGACAACCCGCAAATTGCCGAACCCATGGCAAAATATATGCGCAATTTGTTTGCCTTTTACGGCATTAAAAGCCCCGAACGCATTGCCTTAACCCGTCAATTTCTGCGCGAAAACGGCACCCCTGCCCTGCCCCACTTAGAGCCTGTAATTGTAACCCTTTGGCAGGCGCCGCAACGCGAGGCACAGTACGCCGCCCTCGACATATTGGAAAGGATGGTAAAACACCTCACCCCGGCGCACCTGCCGCTGCTGGAACAATTGGTAACCGAAAAATCGTGGTGGGATACCGTTGACTACTTAGCCACCCGCATTGTCGGCAGGCTGCTGCTGCGCTTCCCCACCGAAATTGCCCGTATTACCGGCAACTGGATGAACAGCGGTAATATGTGGCTGCAACGCACTGCCATACTATTTCAATTGGGTTACGGTCAAAAAACCGATACCGGTTTGCTGCTCACCTATATCAATCAATGCACCCCATCGAAGGAGTTTTTTATACAAAAAGCCATTGGCTGGGCGCTACGCGAGTATTCCAAAACCAACCCGCAATGGGTACAGCAGGTAGTTGCTCAAATGCCGCTTGCCCCCCTCAGCAAACGGGAGGCGCTGAAATGGCTGCAAAGAAAGGGGTAGGTTTCAGATAAAAACGATGCTTACAAGGATTGCTTGCGCGAGGGAAAGAGCTGTTTGAGAGGATACAAACAATGGCGTTGACTGCGCGGGCGTGGTTATGCCTCCTCCGGCGGCGGGAGGTCTTCTTCGGGCAGTTCTCCCGGCGGCTCAAATTGGGGGAACTCACTGTAGAGGTTGTATTTTTGTACCCAATAATGGGCGGTTTTGGTTTCGTTCATTTCGAGGGCTTTGGTAATCATGGCTTCTAGGGGCAGAAATCTTGAAGGTTACCTTACCAAATTCTTTGTACTTTATAGTTGTCCAAATTGGTATCAGCGCTTATAATTGTTAAATTATAGATAAGTGCTTCGGCAATTAATAGTCTGTCAAATGGGTCGCGATGATGAAATGGCAAATTCTGCACAATTTCAAGAGCATGTATGTTAACGGGAAGTATTTCTATTTCTTGCTGTTTCAATTCATCAATCATCTCTGCAATTGAAGCATTTAAGAGTAGCTTACCAAGAGAAACCTTAACGGCTATCTCCCAAAATGAAACTATATGTGCAACACAATTTTGTTGCTCTATTAATTTCAAAGCCAAATTTGTAAGTCCGGAACTTTTCGATAAGTACCAAATAATAGTGTGGGTATCGAGCAGGTACATTTTATTGGTAGTCATTTAAGTCTTCTAAAGGCGCATCAAAATCATCTGCCATATAGGCTACTAAATTAGGCATAGCGCCGGCTTTTCGTAAATAAGTCTCGCTCTTAGCAAGGCCCTGATTGCGCCACTTCATGGTAAGAAAATCAATAAAATCCAGCACTTCTTGCTGTATTACAGGGGGTAGCTGATGCAACTTCTCTACAATCTCTTTATCGGATAGCATGGTAAATTTCAATTTGGTTTTAACAGATAACTAATGCAAAAGTAAGTTTTTTAGTTTAAAAAAACAAAACTCTTTGTTTGATTTGCGCCATTTACTACTTATGCTTCCTCCGGCGGGAGTGTATCTTCCTCTGCTGCCTCGCCCGGCGGCTCAAATTGGGGGAACTCATAAACCTTTCCTCTTTCTGGCTTAACCAAGTTAATAATTTTTATTTCGCTATTTACATCATCATTTTTTTCTTTATCATCACTAAATCCTATAATTGGATAATATCGATCTAGCCCCAAAGTTCGATACCAATCGCTTACAAAGTCCAAGTATCCCTTTTCAATTGCCCAATTAATAGTAGGAATTAGATCCATAACCCAATTAATACCTAAAGCTTTATAGAGTACAAAACAGTTTGCCCATGAGTTATTATTGGAAATTTTTTGCAAATAATATGACATTATCAAATTTCTATCGCTTATAACCCCATCAATCAACCATTCATAAACTTTTACACCTATACTTTTAGGATATTCGGTAACTGTATAATCAGTATTTAGATAATCTTTTCTATCGCTAAAAATTGCTTTTTCAGCAACAGAATAAAAATCAATAGTTTGAGGCAGCCTATATTTGTCGTTCCAATAATATGCAAGAAGGATGTCACGTTTTTCTGCTTCTTTTATGAAGTAGTGTTTTGAGTATTTATCCCAAAGCTTCCACTCTTCACATAATTTCTCCGCCAAGAATAAATCTACTGCCATAGCCTTTTCCAAAAATAACTCAAGTGGGTATTGCTCCTTTAACCTGTGTTTAATTAACAATTCAGGCAGTGCACTTTTCACTAATTTCAAATATAAAGGGTTATTACTTAGAAGATTTAATACCTTCTTAAACAACTTAACATTATTTATTTTATCAATCATCTTTAGTAGTTCATCATGAAACAAAGTTATCCTTAGTAGCTCATCAATTGTAGTTAATTTATCTATAAAATATTTAACACCAATCGAATATTTAGGATACATAAGCTTAAAAAAAGTTTGCATATATTTTGTTGATTTAAAAAATATATCGACATGTTTTTTTGATTCCTCATTTATATAATTAATTATATTGTTATGTAACATATCTTTTATGTCGCAGAATTCGCATAACCAAGCAAAATAAACTTCATCACAATCTGGATGCATTCCTATTTCCAATAACTCCTCAGTTGGAAAACAAGTGTAAAAGCCTAATGATTTTAGTACCTTAACAGCTACAATTTCAATATTTGAAAATCCTTTCCTATCTAAACTTTCAAGCAAGGCTAGTAAAAATTCTTCTCTTTTATTTTTGGAAGATAACAAAGTAGTAAATGTGGAAACATAGGTTTCCGCATTTATGTAACTTGAATACTTAAACTCTCCTTGCCCTACAAGTTGACTAAGTTGAAATTGTGTTACTCCATAAACATCATATACTAATTCTCGAAACTCTGCCTCTTTTAATAGATAATCCTCAACACTGCAGCCAGATGGTTCAATAGTAACATTTTGTACATATTTAAACAAACTCCTGTAGCTTATTCTCTCTTGAAGTTTATATTTTTTTATAATTTTAATATAGTCGTAAAATACATATGGACCATCAAAAGTAAATCTCATATCATATTCAATGAATTTTACTATTATATTAGTAAATGGAATTTCATTTCCTATAGAAAAATCGGCAACTAAATCATCTCCGTCGATATGATTAAGACTTACTTGCAACCTGGTTCTATTCCCTTCTGTATAATACTTCTCAGCTAAGTTAATTGCATCTTCTAACTGCGCTTTTTTAAGAGCTATAGCAATCGCAATATAGTAAGGATACTTATCCTGTAATCCAAGCTTTTCTATAAGCAATATATAGGTTTTCCAATCTTTCAAAATGTTTGCTCGCAAGACTTCTTCGAAAAACTCAATCGGATATGAACCATATACTACTGCGTACTTAAGGCCTATTTCAAAATCATTGAGCATAATAAATCCAATAATCTTATCCCATTGCTCCTTACTTAACTTATGTGAAGGAAAATCATCTCGAAATGTTTCAGGTCTAAAGTATTGAATAGGCAGATCATAATTCATATTATAGTCAGCATATAAATGCAATAAGCATTTATTAAAATTATTATACATATTATTTCTATCTCTGTTTAACTCTTCTGAAAGATTTTTTTCATCAACAACGAAAGGAGCATCTCTATCTAAAAACCATTGTACAACCTTGTTTAGTTCACTATTTGTCAAGAATTCAGGCAAGTTATACTTATACAAAACTTTTAGCCATGCTGATGATGAAAAATCTTCCCCTCCTCTGCTATGATTATTGTTGATAACACTTTCTAAAATAAACTTTTTAAATTCAATTGGTTTAAAAAGTTGAACACTCTCTAAAGATGCATCTAGATCAAGTAGCTGCTTATATTGTTGATTAGCACGCAAGGAACTTGAAATATTACCTAATTCCTTTTCACACGACCTTTCTATGTCTTTTTCTTCAGTAGAGAGTTGTTCAATAATAGTATCAATAAGAACTTTTACATTTTCTAAAATAGCAATATGCAATAGGGTTAAGATAGCCTTATATCCCCCTATTTTTCTTATGTATTTAACAGTACTGTCAAAACGAGTGCGTAATAAACCATTTTCCTTTTCGTAAATATCTATCACATCAGCTAATTCAACTTGTGTTGCATCCATTTCAATGAGAGCCGTAATCCCTTCAGCAGACCACTTCCACGCATCATCAAAAAACACCGCAAACAACTTCGCCCGCTCCACTATCATTTGTTGCAGATCGGGTTCCGGATGCCAGCAGGCGGTTTTGCAGCGGGCGGCTAAGAGTACATTGCGTTTTCCTATTTCGCGTACAAAATCAAATCGTTTTTGCCCGGTTAGCAGGGCAGAGTACAGCCGCAAGGCTTCTTTAAAACCGGTTTTGTGCCATAATTCTATAGCCGGTACATATTGTATGCCACTATTGGCAGCAGGCGGGTATTTATCAAACTGTGCCTGCTGTTTTGCCCATAAAGCCTCTTGATAGACTTCGTGTACAAAACTATAGCGCTCTGTTGTTTTATCATATTCAAGTAAATGAAGTTCTACAGCTTTTGTGAGAAAATTTGACAAAGTATCTTCATTTGCTTTTCCCTTGAGTATTTGTAAGACTTCACCTTCGGGTATGGGAGTATTTGCTTCGTATTTCATTCTAACTTGATGTGCTAAATATGCCAACCAATTTAGAAATAGTTTAGGGTTAAAGTTTGCATTTTGCTGCTGCTCCCATTGCCCCATGCCTTCCAAAAACGCCAATATAATGCCGGTTTCGGTGGGTGGTATGGCATTGTTGGGTTGCCTGCTTATATTGGTTATAAGCATTTTAAGCAACAGGGGCGTTTTAATGATGTTTTTGAGCGCTTCGTTGGCTTCTATGGCATGTAGTATAATATCAGCAGCCTCTTGCGCACTGTTTTTTTGGAGAAACTCTTCAATTTGGGGCAGTTCCATTTGCTGTAATTGAAAAATAGGCGCTTTATTGCGGCTGCGTATATTATCAAACCAATAGCGCTCATAGGCATTGGGGCGAGTGGTTAGGAGCACAAATACATCGGGGTAATCTTCCATAAAGCGTTTAACCGCTTGTATGGTTTCATTTCGGTTCGATTCTGCCACTTCGTTCAACCCGTCTAAGAGCAGGGTAATTTTACCCTCTGCCAACAGTTTCTCCCCTACTCCGGCATCTATGCCCAACTTTTGTATAATGCGTTGCTTCACCACATCACCTTGCTGAAACAGTTTCAGTTCCAGATACACCGGGTAAGGCATATTGGTATCGCCGGCTTCAATAGCCTGTGCATCTGTATAGGCAATGTATTGCAAAGAAGTGCTTTTACCCATCCCCGGTTCGGCAATGACTATCATTTGTCTTTCCTGTATGGTGCGCCGCAGTTCATTAACTGTGCCACCACGCATTTGACGGGAAGACCGATAGGGTTTGGGTTTTTTCTTGTCATCCTCGGGATTATCTTGCCCTTGTTTGGGTCGCTCCTCTTCGGGCACTTCGCTTGCCCAAATCTCTATTTTTTCAAACTCTATACCGGCAATGGGCACAAACAAGGTTTGCCATTGCTGGTAATCGGCAATATATTGCTGCAGGTAGGCAGAAAGAAAATAGGGTTCAACAGCTTGTAAAATTGCTGCCTTGTGTTTGTGGGCTGCGTAAAGGTACATTACCAAGTAACTTTGCACACCTTGCCAAAATTGCTGTCGGTTGTATGTAGTGCAAAAATGCGCCAAACTGTTGCGCAGGTTGTATGCACGCCACAAATGTTCATCGAAAATTAGTTTTACTACCGGCATATTTCTTTGCCAGTATTGATAGTTACCCGGGTTTAACTGCAACTCCCTTATAAGTCCGTTGGCAATTAATACCTTGTTTTTATCAAACTTATCGCCAAGGGTTATGTTGTGCGCATTGGCAAGGTAAAATGGTTGGTTTACCAAGTACAATAGCTTTTTCAGGTAGGCTTCAAATGGCAATGCCATTGCATTAAAGTTGTCGCCACTAATTTGGTTATGGATCAAAATGCGCTCTATTGCTTCCAGCAAATCGGGCAACCCGTCTAATTTTAACTCCGGGCGGTTGGTAGGAAATTCCAGTATTTTGCGGAATAGTTCCAACGCCTCATCTATGGAAAATGTAGGTTGAAGGGAAAACACATCTTGCGTTTCCTTCCTAATCTCTTCCTTTATCTTCTTCCAATCGTAGCTCATACACTTAGGGGTTTTGCAGTGTACCCTTGCCGGCAATACCTGTTACAAACAAGTGCAAGACGGTTACAACCCCAAAGTTGCAAAATTAGTTCCATATCCCGCAAAAAAATGAACAATTTTTCCTGCTCCCGGTACAGCCTCCATTTAATGTAGCTTGGTACAGCCCATTGCTTTTTTACTCACACCTGCCCCTCTCTCCGATAAATCTGCAAGCAACAACCCCCGATAAATTCAACTTGCCAGTGCCGATTTACCGCAATGAAGGGGGCAATGAGTGACAGGGAATATGGATCTGAAAAACGGTATCATCTCCCCTCCTTATCGGAAATGCCAGTAGGGTGCTTAATTTACCGCAGAATGCAGTGCATTTTTCCCATAGGGAGGCCGGCGGCGGGTTAAAAAGAGCGCAAAACCAGCCGGCGTGTATTGCCATTACGTTGGGTATTATTGGCTTACCCTTCCAATTGTGCCAAGGTATTGCGCACGTTTTCAAAAGAAGGAAGGTCGCCGGCAGATTCCAATACTTCGGCGTATTGAACTGTGCCGGTTTTGTCTATAACAAAGGCTGCCCGCTTAGATACGCCTTTCATGCCGAAAACAAATTCGGAATAAAGTGCGCCGTAAGCGCTGCTGGCTTCTTTATTGAAATCGGACAGCAAGGGGAAATTGAGTTGTTGTTCTGCCTTAAATCGGTCTAAGGTAAAAGGCGAGTCGACCGAAATGCCTACTACCGAGGCATTTAACCGGTTGTAATCGGCAATGGAATCGCGCATGGCGCAGAGTTCTTTGGTGCAAACGCTGGTAAATGCCATCGGAAAAAAGAGTATAACCAAGTTGCCGTCTTTATAATCCGATAGGGAAACTTGTTTTTTGTCAGAACTGAATAAGGTAAAATCGGGTGCTTTGTCGCCTTTTTGCAATGTCATAGTATGGGGTGTTATCAATTATTTTGTAATTTGCAGTCAATAACAAGTTGGGGCTTTTTTGGTTTGCGGCTTGTGTTTTTTTTACCCAAATTTTACCTGTTTTTCCATGGCAAATTTGCTTCGTTTTACCGGCATTGCCTTTGTTTTGCTGGCCTTGTTGTTTGGTTACCATTGGTATTATGCTGCTGCTCCTGAGCCCGCAGAAACCAGTGAGGCGGGCGCTTCGCTCTATTGGTGGGCTTTTCAAAGGGCTTACCCGGGTAAAAATATTGACATGCGCCACCTTAGCCGCGCTTTTGAACAACAATACGGCAAGGCAAACAGTGCCACTACAAAGGCTATTGCCGATGAAAACGGCACATGGCGTTCACTGGGTCCCAAAAACATTGGCGGACGCACACTTTGCCTTGCTTTTAACCCCTTCAACTCCAATACGTTGTATGTCGGCTCGGCAAGCGGCGGGCTGTGGCGCAGTTTTTCGGGCGGCGAGGGGCAGCAGGCCTGGCATCGGGTAGAAACCGGTTACCCTGTTTTGGGGGTGGCGGCTATTGCGGTTTCGCCCCTCGATTCAAACGTTATGTACCTTGGCACCGGCGAGGTGTATAACTACCAAAATACCATGCCGGGCATTGCCATACGAACCACGCGCGGCTCTTACGGCATAGGCATTTTAAAAACTACCGATGGCGGGCAAACCTGGTCAAAATCGCTCGACTGGAGTTATTCCGATTTGCGCGGCGTGCAGCAGATTGCCATAAATCCCATGAACCCCAACACGGTTTTTGCCGCCACCACAGAGGGTATTTTCCGAAGCCAAAACGCCGGCAACACCTGGCAACAGGTGAGCAGCGTTATAATGGCTACGGGCATACACATAAGCCCCGCCGATACTGCCCTGTTGCTGGCAACACATGGCGGCATTGACAACGATGCCATTAGCGGAATTTACCGCTCTGCCGATGCCGGCTCTTCTTTTACCAAAATTACCGCCGGTTTACCCGAATCTTTTGGCGGAAAGGCGGCGCTCAATTTTAGCCCGGTAAATGCCAATATGGTATATGCCTCGGTTGCCGAGCCGTTTAACAGCATAGGGCTGTACCGCTCTGCCGATGCCGGGCTAACGTGGGAACTCATAAACTCCGATGATGTTGCCAAACATCAGGGGTGGTACTCGCACGATGTGGCGGTGAACCCCCAAAACGGCAACGAGTTGCTGTATGTGGGCATTGACGTTTGGAAATCGGAAGATGCAGGGTTTACCTTTGAACAGAAAACTTACTGGTACAACTGGTTTTTCGGGCAAGTGCCGGTGGGCGGACCCGAAGGCCCGTGCGATTATGTGCATGGCGATATTCATGGCGTGTATTTTTCGCCCTTTACCGAAAACACCGCCTACATGGTTACCGATGGCGGAATTTTCAGAACAACCAATGGCGGCGAGTGTTTTGAAGGGCTAAACGGCGGGTACCAAACCACGCAGTTTTACGCCAATTTTGCCAGTTCGCAAACAGATTCTGCCTTTGCACTTGGCGGTATGCAAGACAATGCCACGGCTATTTATACCGGTTCCGATGCATGGACCCGGGTAATTGGCGGCGACGGACTTTCTACGGCCATACACCCGCAAGATCCCGATATTGTTTTCGGTTCATATCAGTACTTAGGTTTGCAGCGTTCCGATAACGGCGGCGCGAGTTTTTACGGCATTCAGCCGCCCCTCAATTCCGAAGACCGGGTAAATTTTGCCGCCCCCTATGAATTAGCGTCTGCCAACCCGCAAATAATGTATGCGGGTACTAACTTTTTGTACCGAAGCGCCGATGCGGGGTTAAGCTGGGTGCGAACATCGGACACTGCCCCCGATGGCGAAAACCCGATTTTAACCATTGCCATAGCCGGCAACAATCCCGACAGGCTGTATTTTTCCACCTCGCCCAACAGCCTGCCGCCCGCAAAAGTGTTTACCACCACAAACGGCGGCGCCACTTTCCAAAACATTACCGCCAACCTGCCCGACCGGCTGGTCACCGACATTGCCCTTCACCCCCAAAATGCCGATATTGCCTATATAACTTTATCGGGATTTGGAACGCCGCATGTGTATGTTACCGAAAATGCCGGTACAAACTGGACACCGCTTACCGATGGCTTACCCGATGTGCCCGCCAATACCCTGCTAATTGACCCCAATGCTCCCGAAATTATCTATTTGGGCAATGATTTGGGTGTTTATTACAGCCTCAATTCGGGCAATAGCTGGCAATGGTATGGCGAGGGGTTGCCCCATTTGGCAATGGTAATGCACCTTGGTTTTTCGCCGGTAAACAACAAACTGCGCATTGCCACCCACGGCAACGGGGTTTACGAAGCCGATGCGGTTGCTTTTCCTGTCGGCAATCAGCCGCCGCCCGATTTTGGCATTACCAACCTGCAATTGTACCCCAACCCTACCCGGCAACAAACAACCCTGCACCTTACCGCGCCCCAAGCCGGGCAACTTACCCTGCAAGTTTACAACACCGCCGGAAGTTTGGTTAAAACCTTTGCGCCGGTAGCCATGCAAAGCGGCCAAAATGCCGTTTTGTTAGACCTCGGCGGGCTTACCACAACAGGCATATACTTTGTTAACGCGCAATTTTGCCTTTCACCGGCCACTGCCGACATTGACTGCACGGGTAAATTGATGAAGTTGGTAAAGTGGTAGCAGGTTTGCAGTGAGTTGTTTGTTAGGAAACAAACAACGGCGTTTCAACCGGCTTACCAAGATTGCAGGGCGATGCCCCTTTTTATAGGTATGGCAGCGTTTGGGGCTACTAAGATTTTAGGGGCGATGCCCCCTATCTATAAACCAAACTGCCTTTGCTTGTGCGAAGCTAAGAAATAGCTATGGCATAAGGGATTGAAATGCTTCCAGATAAATTTCCCCCAGATTTCAATTGCCCCCAGATTTCAATTGCCTCCAGATTTATCTGGAGGACAAATAAAATGCAATTTCATTGTGGCTTTAGCCAAAATTTTTAATTG
>MTCR01000035.1 GCA_002212725.1 Sphingobacteriales bacterium TSM_CSM
CGTGAAAAACTCAAAAACAGGTACTACCAAATTAATAACCAAAATTAAAATGTCATAACACTAGCCGATGCCTCCGTTTTGGCGCAAACCATAAAAGCCGCCTACTACCACCAACCTACCGACAAAACCTTAGCCAAACTACCCCTGTCCGGACAAAACGGTCATGAACCTGCCAACGCATTACAACTTGTGCCCAACCCTGCCAGCAGCGCGGTGCAAATACAAGCCGCTATCTCAATAGCAACCAATGCTACCATAGTTATAAGCAACCCCTATGGGCAAACACTGCAAAATCTACCCTTAAACAACCAAGCCAAGGTGCTGCTACGCTTTATACCCAAAATATGCCAAACGGCATCTACTACTGCCAACTTTTGCAGAGCGGTAAGGTCGTTAGCGTACAAAAATTGGTTGTACTACACTAAGCAATTTCCTTTTTAGCCACAGCACAATGTCTTTTTGTGCTGTGGCCAATCATTTTTTTCAAGCATCACTTTAAAATAAAATGAAATGAAAAGCGTTGTTATTATATGCTTGCTGCTTCATGCTTTAGTGACGGGCAGAGCGCAGAGTACTTATTTTAATAAGATTTATTATACTGATACTACAAGTATGCTTTCTGTTGCAGGAAAAGTCATACAAGATACCAGTTACTTAGTTGTAGGAGCATACAATTCGCCATTAAATCATTCTTCACTATATGTAAGAAAGCTTAATGCTAAAGGCGAAACAGTATTTTTACAATCAATTTATTATGGCATTCATTCAATAAACTCTTTCTTCGGAAACTCTTTTATTCACACGCATGACGACAATTATTTGTTTGTAGGCCAAAGAGGGAATACAGATACATTAGACAACTTTCTTGCAATAAAAATAGATGTTCAGGGCAATGTTATTTGGGAATATAATTATGGGTTACCTAATACCTTTGATTCTAATACACAAGCGGTGGCTACTTTAGACGGCGGGTATTTGTTAATAGGTTGGACAGCGAGTTTAAATGCGAGCACAGGATTGCTAAATTATTCTCAATTTTATCTTGTTAAAATTGATAGTATCGGAAACAAGTTATGGGAAAAGAAAATTGGTAGCAATGCAGAACCCCTCCACGCCGAGCAAACCCAAGATGGAGGTTTTATATTATCGGGCTATAAATACAGCAGCGCTACGGGCTACGATATGTATGTCGTAAAAACCGACAGCCTCGGCAACCTGCAATGGCAGCAAACCTACGGCACAGAACATAATGATAATGGAGGATTTGTAAGAGAGTTATCTAATGGCCATTACATTTTATTTGGCACAATTAGCCTAGATACTGAGTTGCAAGATTACTACTATATTGCAGAATTAGACGAAAATGGCACAGAATTGTGGCATGAACTCCATGAGTTTAACCAATATTGTGGTAACAATACTGTACCATATCTGGAAACCGCTAATAATTCAGCAATAGCAATAATGTATCATTATACAGCCACTTCAATGCGAGTTATAGAGTTTTGCCGTTTTTCAACCATAGATGGCAGTATTATAACAAGAACCCCCATCAGCAGCGGCTTACCCGGCGAAGATTATATTCGGGATATAGAACCCACCCCCGATGGTGGCTACCTGTTGGTAGGTTTTAACTACACCTCGCCTGCCAAAAGCTGGGTATTAAAGGTAGATAGCCTGGGGCATACCTGCGGCCCCGCCCCTTGTGATAGTGTTGCCTATCCCCTTCAAATAACTCCCCCACTCATTGAGGGGGGGCAAGGGGGGGAGCAAACCATGCAAGCACAAATTTACCCCAACCCCGCTAAAGGCAGTACCACAATTACCTGCACCCTGCCCCCGCAGTTGCCCTTTGGGGTGGCAGAGTTATATAACTTACAAGGAGAAAAAGTGCGGTATTGGGTGTTGCAACCCTCTATTAATCCCTTCCGGAAGGAGGGAATTACCCAAAACCTTGATTTAGAGGGCATAGCGCCGGGCATGTACGTATGGCGTTTGGCATTACCGGGCGGGTATGAGCAGTACGAGGCAAGCGGTAAGATGGTGGTGGAGTAGAATATTAGAATCAGACATGAGATATTATCAGACAAAGGATGTTTGGCAAACATCCTTTGTCTGGTATCTCTTGCCGGAGTTTCGGACAGTATCAAATCATTTTTTTGCTATCTTGCATGAAATAATCATCAGGTTCCTGAATTAAGATAGAGACGCACGACCGTGCGTCTCTATGAGTGGGTGCGGTTAAATAACGAATTTTAAAACGGTATTAACGATAATCCGACATTAAAGGGCTGCAAATCGGGGCCGCGGCCATCTCTGAACAACGATTGCGGCGAATAGTTTACATAGAAATTAATGGGGCCAACGCCAACCTGTCCTACAAAACCGTAGCGCAATTTGTTCAGGTTGTAGTCGTCGCGATCTTTGTTATTGCCAAATTCTTCGCTTTTTTGGCGGGTATGCGAGCCAATGAGCAACCCGCCATACACACCGGCACTCAGCCTGAACGATTTACCCGGCCTGCGCGGATTGGTTTCAAAATTAAGCATCAGCGGTATATTCAGTGCAGTTGTTACCAGTTTGTTTTTCTTGTAATCAATGGTATTATCAATACTTGTTTCAAGCGGATTGGTGTTTCTGAGAAGGGTAATGGGGTTTTCAAAGCTATAGTTGCTAAAATCAAATCCAAGTCCGTACAATAGATTTACATTGTTTTTTACCAACCCCACCCGCTGCCTGAAAACGTGCAACTGATAGTTGAGCGAGCGCCCGTAGCGTTGGTCAAACTGTTCCAGTTCGGCGGGCATGTTAAACGAGCCGTTGTTCATATAGGTGCTTACTCCCATGTCAAACAACACCCATCGGGTTTTAATGCGCGGATATTTGTGGTGTGCTTTAGCTTCGGGTTTTTGGGGGCTATCGGGGGCATCTTCCCCAATATTAATGCGTATTTGCCTGTTTTCTTTCATTTCCTGTTCCATTTTGCGCATTTCTTCTTCTATTTCCCGTTGCGCATCTTCCAGCTCGCGTCGGGCGTTTTCCAGTTCGCGCTTTACTTCTTCTGTTTCGGCGGTTTGCTGTTCTTCGTTCATTCGGCGCATTTGCTCTGCCAGTTCTTTTTGCGCGCGGTTTATTTCTTCCTGTGCGCGCTGCATTTGGCGGGCAATTTGTTCGTGGTCAATGTCGAGGTCAATCTCTACATTATCCAAATCTTTCAGCGCTTCGCGCACGGCTTTTTCTATTTCTGCGCCCAAATCACCGTTATCGGTTTCAACGTCAATCCGGTAATTTGTACCTGCTTTTTCGGGGTTTTCTTTCTTGTTCTTGTCAACCACTCTAATTTGAATGCTTTTCCCGATTTTAATGGTGGTGGTATCGGGTTCGGCAGGGGGAGGCGGCGGAACAGGAGCAACGGCATCGGGCAGTGCAGGTGGGGCGGGCGGCTGTGGCGCATTCTGTGCGCCAAGGTAAAGGCTGAAAGCCATCAGAAATACAATTGCAAGGTTTTTCATTGTGTAAGGTATTTTTAAAGTTAACGGTTTAACAAATCTTTCAAAATGCGGTGTGTTCCGGGGCTTACCGCCAACGAAAAGCTGATGGAAGCATCTAAGCGCGGTTCGGTATCATTGCGGTATGCTTCGGGCACTATGGAATTAGAGAGTTGTGCTATCAATCCTTCATGGGTTTCATCATCTTGCGGTTGGCTGCGTTCTTTTTTACGGTCGAACAACAATTTACCAATAGTGCGCAACGCCTTGCTTTGGCGGGTGTTGTCCTGTACCAATAATTGGTTGCCGGTTGCAGGTTCTAACCCTGCGTTATTTAAACTGTAAGTCTGCATTGCCAATGCCGTTGGCGTGTGTTTTTGGGTGTTTACCCAACCTGCCGTTTTGGGTTGAATGGGCAAAACATGGGCAACTGTTTTGGGGTTGCCTGGCAGTGGCGGCTGCAAATCGGGTTGTTGTATAGAAACGGTTTGTGCCGATGCAGGAAGCGTCTGGTATTCGGGTTGATAAACATGATACCCTTTGTTACCCGATAAACCTGATGCTGCAACAGTTGAGTTTACCCGGCTATTTGTGGCTGTGCCCGATGGTTGTACAGCCGTTTGCACCCGTTTTGTATTGCCCGATGCCGGAACTTTTGCCGTATTTAATGCGGTTTGGGTTTCATTTGCTGTTTGGTATGTAATTTGTCCGGTATTGGTTGGGGTTGGTTTGGTTTGGGGTGTATTGGCGGCAGGTTTACCCGTTTGTGCGCTTTGCGCTGCCAACTGCGGGCTATTGGTTGTATTGGTTAACCCGTTAAAGTTTGCAATTGCCCACCAACCCAACGCAAACAAAATAAAGGCGGCTGCCAGCGATAACACAAAAAAACGGTTATTATTATTTGAAAAAGCAATGGCTTTGGGAGGTTCGGGTTTTTTAAGGGCTTCTTTTCGGGCATACACTACGCTTTCATCGGGGAACAGCACCGGCATACCGGCTGCAAGAGCGCTTATTTCCTCCGCTACATCGGCATTGTTGGCCAAAAAGGCTTCCATTTCCGCCTGCAATTCGAGGTTAAGGGTTCCTTCTAAGTAATCCAACAGGTACTCTTCGTAGTTATGACGGTTAATGTTCATTGTAAATTTGGTAATTGGTTTATAAAAGGGTAGCGGTTTTTCATGGCTTAGTTTAAAATTTTATCAAGTCCTGCCAAATATTGTTGCATTTTTTGCCTTGCCCGGTAAATATACACCTTCACCTGTGCTTCGGTTAATTCGGTTATTTGGGCAATTTCTTCGTAGCTGTATCCTTCGTAATCGCGCAGTAGCAATACCGACCGCTGTACTTCGGTCAATTTGGCCAAACTTTGGTTAAGGGCATCGGTTAAGTCGGCATTGGACTTGCCGTCACTTACCGAAAAATAATCGGGAATTTCTTCCATTTGGCTGATACGGCTGTTTTTGCGCATAAAATCTATCATATTTTTGTGTGCCACGCTAAAAAGGTAGGCACGGGCTTTTTCGGGTTCTACTTTGGTTATGTTTTTCCAGAGTATTTCAAACGCATTTTGCACAATATCCTCGGCATCGGCTTCATTTCTTAAGCTTTTAAGAATGAAGCGGTACACGCGGTCGGTGTAAAGGTCAACGCAGATATTGTACTCTTTTGTTGTCATACGCCCGTTAATCGGTTAATGCTGCCGAAAAGTTACAGCAGGGGAAAAAAAAATTTGCTTTTTTTCAACAATACCCAACCTCTCTTATTTCTGTAGTTGGTTTTTAGGTGCCATTACGGTAAAATTTAAGCGGGTGAAGGCAGAAACATGTTGGTTGTGCGTTGTAGTTTATGGCAGCCTGTGACAAATTATGGTTTCAAAATGTAGCACTTTGCAAAGCCTGCTAACGTTGCAATAATATATTTACCCTGCCCGGTAGCAAATGTCGGCAAAAAATGTAAACTTTGTGAAAGCGGCAGCAAAGTTATTAGTCCGGTATTTGGCACATCGAAAATGCCTTTATTTATCTGCAATGGTGCAGGTAAACTTTATACAACTTCCCGTACAACATCATTTCTTCACCTTTAACTCAATGTGGTATGAAAAATTTTTTCAACATTAGCAAGTGTACTTGCTTTGTGGTGTTTATGATGTGGTTTACCTGTTTGGCTACACAGGCGCAAACCACTATTACCAACCGCTGGACAGCTGAAAAGATCGGGCTGCAAAACGGTACACCCTACTGCTCAACTTCCGCAACTGATAAATGGATTGTAGAACAGGCAGAGGGCGGTTATGTGCGGCTTAAAAATGTTGCCACCGGCACTTACCTTCATACCGAAAACGGAGGGCAATTAGGTTCGGGAACTATTCAGCCGGGCTGGTGGAGCGCTCAGTGGACCTTAAAACCTGCCGATGGACACACACAAATAATTAACCGATGGACGAACGGATACCTGCACAATGAAAATGGCAAATTAGAAATTGGCGATTTGGGCGCACCGGGCTGGTGGAGCGCCCAATGGATAATGAGTGTGAGTGCCCCCAATACCAACAACGCTAACTATATTGTGGCAGACCCAACCGCCGATGACCCCCGCAAACGCCTGCGCCTGGCGCCACTAAGCAAAGACCAGGCAATAGGCATACAAGGCACTAATCAATCATGCGAATTTAATATGCGGGTTAATGGCTATTTATACGCATTTACCCTTTCACCTACCCAAAAATTAGTTCACCTCACAACCGAAGGCAGTATTGCCAAAGCCGGGGTGCAGGCTTTCAACCAACAGGATAAAAGAGGGTATTTCCTGGAAAAACTGGAAATTACCATTGAACCTACCACGGGCGCCGAAAATGTTTACCGCGATGTAGATTCGCCATCTACCGATACCAATACAGGCAGCCGCACCATAACCACCTCTATAAGCGGCACAGGCGGGGTAAACAAAGATGGCCCCTCGGCAGGTTTGGGAATTAGCGGTTCTAACAGTTGGTCGCAAAATATTAATGGCTTTAAATACTTAAACGTTTCGTCGGGAAAAAAACTGTATCACGTAATGGAACTTGCCAGTAGTTCTGTTGGGCCTTACACCAAGGCATCAGACCTGTTAGATGTGAGTTTTACCGGCGCATTTTCGGGTACGCCTTTAGGCACTCTGCCCGAACAGGCAACCAACAGTATGCCATTTTTGGCACAAGGTGTCTGGCAAACTTATAATGGCGATTTTGCGGGTAAAGTTACTTTTAAAGTTCAGTACAAAATGCAGCTGCGTTATGTTGAGAAAACGAATTACTTTGTAACAGCAGATGTAAAGTCGAACACTACAAACATGGAAATGACCGAATACATTACCGTTGATTTTGGAAGCATTAAGTAATGTAAAACATGTTTCCGGAAGGATGCGGTAAGTGCAATTTAAACTAAACCGGTTGTTTTATTGTTTTAGCAAAATTAGTACTGCCAAACCCGATAAGCAATGGCGGATACTTCAATAAGCCCATGAGTGCCTGAAACAAAAAAGCGAAATGCCATACCAGTATTTCGCTTTTTTGTTAAATGAGGAGAGAGAAATATTGCTGCACCTTAAGTTTTAAACCAATGTTTTAAAAAACACCCTTTTAAAGCGGACTGCTTAACACAGTAATATGCGGGCAACCAAAGCCACCTTAGCCAACTTATTTAACCCAAAAATCCTGTTCTGACCTCACTAAGCGTATTTAAAATTTAATTCAATGAAGAAAATTTTCTTACCTTTTGTCTGCTTCTTTTTGCTTGCTGTCAGCCACTACAATGCCTCTGCTCAACCGGCAGGCAGTTTAGACCCCGCATTTAACAGCACGGGTTACTACATTCACGATTTTGGATTTCAGGATAACCTTAACCAAATCATTTTACAACCCGACCAAAAAATACTGGCCACCGGTGTGGCGCTCAGCAGTTTTTTTACCGGAGAACTGGAAGTGCTGCGCTTAAACACCAACGGCGTACCCGATGTGAATTTTGGCACAAACGGCGTGTTTGCCTACCCGGGGTCGGGCGAAACTTACGGCTATGCCATTGCCCTTACTCCCGATAACAAAATAATAGTAGGCGGCATTTACTTTAATGTAGAAACCGATTATACCGCCGATTTGCTGCTCATCAGGTTAGACCAATCGGGCAATTTAGACCCAACTTTCGGCACAAACGGAGCGATAGTTGTGCCATTGTCGCCCTTTGATGATTATTTACAAGCCCTTGCCGTTCAGCCCGATGGTAAAATTGTAGTTTCGGGTACTTTAGGAGAAACGGCCGGGTTTGAACTTAGAAATGCCCCCTGCATTGTAAGATTTCTTGAAAACGGCCAGTTAGACACTGCTTTTGGCACAAATGGCGTGGTTAAATTTACCCCCGAAGCCATAGACAATGAACTTACCAGTTGTATGGTGCAACCCGATGGTAAAATTGTGGCATCAGGGCATTTTGAAGCTGAATTTGTCGGCTATTCCAATTTTGATATTTTGGTGGTAAGGGTAGATGAAAACGGCATTCCCGATGCTACCTTTGGTGTAGATGGAAGGGTGGTTACCCCTGTTAACGGCGGTGTTGATGATGCCTTTGGCATGGATATAGACAATCAGGGCAATATTTACGTATCGGGTTTTACCACCTTGCCCGTAACCCTTGAACTGGACATGGTGCTGCTTAAATACCTGTCAAACGGACAATTAGACCCCGATTTTGGCATTGCGGGTTTGGTAACCTTTAATGCCCAACCATATGATGTTGCCAATGATTTGGTTATTCAGCCCGATGGCAAAATATTGCTGGCAGGTTCCATAGGCGGCGCTTTCCTTGACCCCAAAAGCTTTGCCTTATGGCGTTACCTGCCCAATGGCAGCCCCGACCTTACCTTTGGCAGTACAGGACATATTACTACCGATGTGTTTGCCGGCAGTATGCATGAATTTAACACTGTGACCCTGCAAAACAACGGCAATATTGTAGCAGGCGGTAAAGGTTTTAACGGAACCGGCAACGATATGGTTGTGGTACGGTATCTCAACGACTTAAACACCGGTATTAACCCGCTTTCACCAGTTAACAATGCCCTTGTGTATCCAAACCCCTCTAATGGTTCCATTATTCTAAACCTTACCCAAATTCCGGCTTTTGAAACGGCTGTTTTCGCGGTTTACAATTTACAGGGCAGCATGGTAGCCCAACAAACGGTAACGCTGCAAAACGCCAGATATATTAACCTTCATTTGCCGGCCGGCGCTTATGTTTATACCCTTACAACCGACAAACTAACACACACCGGTAAATTATGCGTGCTGCATTAATGGAACACTCCCAATGAATAGCAGTGTTAACAGGTAGAAAAAAACTACACGTAAAAGCTGCAAAACCGATTTACCCCTTGCCCATAGCGCACTTTGCGGTAAAAAAAGCCGTTAATTGGAAAAGAAAAACCCCGAATTTGGAATTACTCCCACAGTAAAGGTATCAACCGCTGCACCGTCTGTAAGGCGGTGGCGCACTATGCTGCCGTTGCTTTGGTAATCTTTGGCATCGGTACCATAAAGCAGGTTTTCCTGTGGGTCAATGGCCATGCCGTAGTAGCTGTGCGTAATAAGAGGTTGCGTGTTCAGGGTGTTGTCTGTTACAGGTTGAGCAAATATTTGCCCGTTATAATCGTAATACAATACCGTTCCGGCGGCATTAACGGTAAGGTTGCCGGCGGTTCCTGCCTGTTGAAACTGCAATACGTTACTAACGGTGTTGGCAGCGGCGTCAATTTTTACCAGAGCGCCTTTGGTACTTTGTGCTTCGTTTATTGTCCAATCGGGGTTATAGGCAATAATACCGCCGCAAAGTACCCACACAAAACCATTTGCATCGGCTGTTATGCTGTTGGGGTAATCGGGCACTTCAATATGGGTAATCAATTCATCGGTAAGGGTGTTTATAACTGCCACTTTGTTATCGTAGTTTTCAAAATCGTAGCCACCTTCGCAGGGTATAAAAACCCGGTTTCCAACCTGTGCCATCATTTCGGGCCCTTTGGCTACCGGAATAGATTTAATAATTTGCAGCGTTTGCAAATTCAGCACCTGCACACTACCGGTAAGCCCGTTTTCGCCCCATTGGGTAATATAGGCTTTATTTTGGTCAATTTCCCAAAAATAGCGGGGCAGTTGCAGGTTTTCGATGCTGGCAACGGAGGTAAAGGATTTAGAATCTGCTACCTCTACCCTGCCGGCGCTGCTTGCTACAATAAAGGTTTGTCCGTTATACTGCCTGACCGATTGTACCGTATTGCCCAGCGGACGGTTGTTTACCATTTCAAACAGGTTGTTTGTAACCGTTTTTGTTTGCCGGTTAAAATAGCTGATGCTGCCGGCGCCATTGGGAAACAACCCCTCGTTGCAAACAAGTACGCCCTTGCTGTAATCCGATATGCCTTCGGGCGGCGTTTCGTCTTTGGTGCAGGCAGTCTGCAAACACACTACCAAAACACAAACAAGTAACAATAAGTAATTTCTATTCATAATTCAAAGAGTTCCTGTTGCTTTATACTTTTGTATGCTTTTGTGCCTTTTTGGCTGTTAAAACAAAGCGTACTTATGTATGTTGGGTGACGTTCTTAACCAAATTCCTTTCATTTTACCGCAAAGAACGCAAAGTTCTGCAAAGTGTTTTTGCTCTTTATGTTCAATGCTTCCAACCAGCAGGGAACAAGAAAAAATGCAGGGATTTACAGATAGTACCTGAATAGTTACCACAAATCAAAATTGGGTCACTACGCCGCTAAGGTTCACTCTATTTTTACTTTGTGTTCCTTTCAGCCTTAGTGTTGTTGTGGCAATTTCCGGCGGTTCTTACCACTATAAACTGCCTGCACCAACGCCTTGTTCCACTTCAATTTTACGACTTTTAACATGTTGCTCCAACCAGTTATCCATTTCCCAAAGCACATGCAGTACCGATTGCCGGGCGGCATAACCATGCCCCTCAAGCGGCAGCATTACCAGCCTTGCCGGTGCGCCATGTCCTTTAAGGGCGTTAAAGAAGCGCTCGGTTTGGGTAGGAAAAGTACCGGGGTTGTTGTCGGCTTCGCCATGAATGAGCAGCAGGGGCGTTTTTATCTGATGGGCATAGGTAAAAGGCGACATAAGGTGGTACGTTTCGGGCGATTGCCAGTAGGTGCGTTCTTCCGATTGAAACCCGAAAGGCGTAAGCGTGCGGTTGTATGCGCCGCTTCGGGCAATGCCTGCTGCAAAAAAAGAGCAATGAGCCAACAGGTTGGCAGTCATAAAAGCGCCGTAAGAGTGTCCGCCAATGGCAATGCGGTTGGGGTCGGCTATGCCGGTTCCGGTTAATGCGTTTACAGCGGCGCGGGCGTTGGCCACTAATTGTTCAATATAGGTATCGTTGGGTTCGTTGCTGCCTTCGCCCACAATGGGCATACTAAAATCATTAAAAACAGCATACCCGCGGGTTAACCAAAACAAAGGCGAAGCCCCGTTAATAAAAAGAAACCGGTGCTGCGACTCCCGCAATTGTCCTGCGGTATCGGCGGTTTTAAACTCTCGCGGGTAAGCCCACATTAAAACGGGCAATGTGCCGTGTTTTTCGGGGTTATAGCCCGGCGGCGTGTATAAGGTTCCGCTAAGCCTTACGCCATCGGGGCGTACATACTTCAACACTTGTTTTTTTACCCCTTTAAGTTGCGGATAAGGGTGTGCAAAGTGGGTAATAGCCAATTCGGTGTGGTTTTGCAGGTTCAGCAGAAAATAATTAGGGCGCTCCTGTTCCGATTCCCGCGAAATGGCAATAGTTTGTGCTTCGGTATCCATTACACGCAACAGGGTTTCATAATAACCCGTTTTTGATTGCCAGATTCTTTCGGGCTTGCTGTTTTGCGAAAGCGGCAGCCGGTCTAAAAACGGGTGGAAACCTTGTTCCGATGCACCTTCGCCGCTAAGGTAGAGGCAGTTTTGGGCATTGTTGATAAGCAATACCTGTTTACCATAGTGGTTGTGTGTTTTTACAAAATCTCCGGGGTTGGTGTATTGGTCTTCCCAGTTCCGGTCGAAGAGGGTGGTGCGGCCGGCGTGTGGTTCATCGGGCGAAAAAACCGATACAATTTCGCGGCGGCTTTTCCACCACCATTCCACTGCAACAGCCGTTTTTCCGTTTCCCCAAAATACATGGCTGAACCTGAGTGAAAAAGAGAACAGACACTGCGGTATTTGGGTAAACGGTGCGGGTAAAACCCAGAGTTTATCCCGTACATCGGCGGGTTTACCGGCATCTCCTTCATCTTGCGCTTCTACCCAGTAGAGGGTGTCGGGAACATCGGCACGCCAGCCAAAATTGCGGGGGTATTTGCTTACCGAGCCAAAGGTTAAGGGCACATTTTGGAGCAACGGGTTTTGCGCCACCTGTTTTACCAACTGCCCTTTCATATTAAGAATTTGTACCGAAAGCGGGAAAAAAGTGTAGGGTAAGGAGAACGAAAACGGCTTTTCTATGCTTTGCAGCAACACAAACTGCCCGTTTGGCGATACCGAAAAATGCCTGATGAGCGATGGTTGCCCCAGGTTTCTTATATTTCCCTCTTCGTTGGCAAGCATTAACTGTGAGGTAAAATAGTAAGAAAACAGTTGGCAGTCGTGTTCGGTTTTAAGTAAATCCTGATAAGTACGCGATGCGGCTTTGGTTCCGCCGCTGTTTTTAACCAATGGGCCTACCGGCGCAAGCGGTGTTTGCGGAGGTGCGCCCCGGCGGGTATCAATGGCGGTAAACACCAGTTGCCGGCTGTTGGGCAACCACTGAAACGGTACTCCGCCAAAGGTATTGTTGAGGGGGTAATGGGTTAGGCATCTGGCAGTTGCGGTATTTACATGAAGCAGCCACAGGTAGTTGCCGCCGTTTTGCAGCAGCGAAAAAGCAACATAGGCAGAATTTGGCGACCAGGCTACATGTTCAATTTTACAATCTTCGGGCAGCCCCGTAATGGCAGTAGTTTGCGGGTTTTCAACCGTGCGCAGTTCCATTGCGGTAAAATGGTAGGCGCGGCTTTGGCTGTTGGTGGCAGGGTTTATTCTGATGCCGGCTAATCTGAGTTCGGGTTGAGCAAGGTCTTCAATGCCGGGCATCTCGGGGCGTTGCAATGACAACATAAAGCGGTTATCGGGACTGACGCTTAGCGCAGGCACAGGATTTACGTTTACAATTTCGAGAATTTCTTTTGGCGGAGTTTGATAAGAAAGATTGGTTTCGTGTAAATTCATTACTGTTGAGCTTGGTTGGAAAAGAAATATTACCCGTTATTTAAAACACAAAACAAGCCCCGATGTTGAATTGTAGCGCAACTTTGAAAAAAATAGTAACTTTGCACAACAACAAGGGGCGCAAATTTCTTTCATGCTCCGGAAGGCTTTTGTACTAACTAACTTCAGATGAACCCATTTTACCATGTAGGACGGTTTACGGTTATGGTGGGGCGCATATTTAACAAGCCCGAAAACAGTACTATGTACTGGAAAGAGCTGTTGCGGCAAATGAACCAGATTGGCGTTGAATCTGTGCCCATTATTGCTATGGTAGCCATGTTTATTGGCGCTGTAACGGCAGTACAATTTGCCTACCAGATACAGGATTTTCTGGTGCCGTTGTACTATGTGGGTTTTATTGTGCGCGATTCCATGATTATTGAAATGGCTCCCACTGTTTCTTGTATGATATTAGCCGGCAAGGTAGGTTCCAACATTGCCAGCGAACTGGGCAACATGCGCATCACCTCTCAAATTGATGCCATGGAAATTATGGGCATTAACACGCCCGGTTACCTGTTGGGCACTAAAATTGTTGCCGCCCTCATTACCATACCTGCGCTGATTGTGGTGGCCGCTTTTGTAGGAATTATTGGCGGCATGTTGGCCACGGTTTTGTCTGACATTAGTACCTTGCAGGAGTATGAAAGGGGGCTTCGGGCTTTTTTTGTGCCTTTTAACGTGCGGTTAATGCTTACCAAAGGCGTTGTGTTTTCGTTGCTGCTATCAACGGTTTCGTGCTATCAGGGCTACCATGTTGAGGGCGGCGCCATAGAAATTGGGCAGGCCAGTACGCGCGCCGTGGTTTTCTCTAACATACTCATACTCATAGCCGATTATTTCATAGCCTTTACCCTCTTAAAATAATACCAACCAAACCGGTTTTACCCGCATACATTACCCCATGAAATTTTTCTACCACTTTGGAAAATACCTGCTCATGATGCGCGACATGCTTACGCGCCCCGAAAACCTGCACATGTACTGGAAAGAACTGTTGCGGCAAATGAACGGCATAGGGGTTGGTTCGCTCATAATTATAGGGGTAATTTCGTTGTTTGTTGGCGCTGTTACGGCTTTGCAATTTGCCTACCAAATGGGAAGTACTTTTTTCCCCGATTACCTGATTGGGTATATTGTGCGCGATACCATGATAATTGAACTGGCTCCTACCCTTTCGGGATTGGTGTTGGCAGGTAAAGTTGGTTCCAATATGGCCAGCGAACTGGGAACCATGCGTATATCGGAACAAATAGACGCGCTCGAAATTATGGGCGTTAACCCCAATGGCTATCTGATAATGCCCAAAATTATTGCTGCCATTTTTATTGTGCCGCCGCTTATTGTACTGGCTGCCCTGCTGGGCATATACGGCGGTTACTGGGCTGCCGAAAACTACGGTATATCGCCGGCTAACTACCAAAAAGGGCTGCTATACCTGTTCGACCCGTTTAACGTGGTTATTATGACCGTGAAATCGGTAATTTTTGCTTTTTTAATAGCCTCGGTAGCCTGTTATCAGGGGTTTTATGTAAAAGGAGGCGCTTTAGATATTGGCCGCGCAAGCACAAGGGCAGTTGTGTATGGCAGTATTTTGGTTATATTTTTTGATTATATTGTGGCATTGGTGCTTACCTGATTTGTGTTTACCATATTAACCGAACAGCATGATTGAAGTTAAAGACCTGAAAAAGTCCTTTGAAGACAAGGCAATTTTAAAAGGCATTACCACCTCGTTTGAAGCCGGCAAAACCAACCTTATTATTGGCACAAGCGGGTCGGGTAAAACGGTGTTTGTAAAGTGTTTAGTGGGTTTGCTTACACCCACAAGCGGCACTATTACCTACGATGGCATAGAATTTACCGCCCTCTCGCAGCGCGAAAAAAAAGACATCCGCACCAAAATAGGCATGTTGTTTCAGGGCAGCGCCCTGTTTGATTCGATGACGGTGGAAGAAAATGTAATGTTTCCGCTTAATATGTTTAGCAAAATGACCGCCAAAGAAAAAATGGACAGAGTAAACTTTTGCCTTGAACGGGTAAACTTAGTGGGCGCCAACAAAAAATACCCTGCCGAAATTAGCGGCGGAATGATGAAGCGCGTTGGCATAGCCCGCGCCATTGTGCTGAACCCCAAATATTTGTTTTGCGATGAACCTAATTCGGGGTTAGACCCCAAAACCGCCCTGGTAATAGATGAACTATTGGGCGACATTACCCACGAGTACAACATGACCACCATCATCAATACGCACGACATGAACTCGGTAATGGGTATGGGCGAAAAAATCGTATTTCTTCACCAGGGCTATAAAGAATGGGAAGGCACCCGCCACCAACTACTGGAAAGCGACAACGAAACCCTGTATGACTTTATTTTTGCATCGGACTTTTTGAAGGAACTCCGCAAGGGAGCCGGTCAATCTATTAAACTGAGCAAGTAACGGCAATTGTTGCTTGGTTTTACCGGTCTTTCATTTTATGTAGCAACCACCATGGGGTTTGTGGCGAATCGTGGTGTTCGTAGTGGTACCCAAAGAAATAGCAGGTAATAAAAGCCAAAAAGTGATTTTTGTGCTGACTTCTGGCGCGGTGGCGGTTTTGGGGTTGATGTTCGCCGTGATGAGGCAGATAGGTGCCAAATATAAAAAGTTGCAAGGTACTTAGCAAGGAGGGTAATATCCAGAAAAGCAGCAGATTGGGCACCGGAAACCACAACCGGAGCAGGTTAAAGGTAATGGCTGCCAATATAAGTTGGCGCAGACTGATGTATTCCAATAAAAATTTTAAATACCATTTTACCGGATGCGGCGGGTGGTAATCGGGGTCGTTTTCGGTGCCGGCAAACTTGTGGTGGTCGTAATGCTTGGGAAACAGCACTTTAAACGAGTTAAACATAAACAAGGTAGTACACAACTGTCCGAAAAACAGGTTTACTTTGCGGTTCCACGAAACAGCGCCATGCATGGCATCGTGGGCGGTAATAAACAAACCGGTGTATAAGTGGGTGAGTAACAAAATTAACAGAATGTTTAGCGGCAAGCTGTAGCCAACCGGGGTAAGCAGAGCGCCCAACATTGCCATCAACCAAAATACTATGATGGTACAGGCAATTACAACACCTTTTGCCGAACCTTTTTCTAATTTCCACACATTCATTGCAATACAGATAATATTTTTTCTTGTGGCACTAAAATTATGAACCGGCGTTCTCCAACTCAAACTTGGGTTCAGATGCAATCCTGCCGGCAGAAGTGGCAGTTCCGGCGCTGCGCTGCATGAGGTATTCATAAATGGCAATGTTCATAAGCAACAACGACAGGTTGTATATGGTATCTTCTACAGGAATGGTGTATAACCTAATTCCTAAGTTCTCCATGTTGTTGTACATCACTACCGGCCATGAGGTTAAAATGCCGTTGACCAAGAAAAAGGGAATGAAGCTAATAAAATAGGCCAAGTAAAAACGGCCCATATAATTGGGTTTCAGCACAAAAAGGTGCAATACAAGCAAAATAATGGCCAGCGAAAAACTGACAACCGTGTATATTTTACCAATGTTAAAAACCAAAACAACCGATAGCACAACAAGAAAAACAAAGGATATAAGCCGGTGATACGGCGCCAGTAAGTCTTTTTTAATAAAATACCTTACCGATTCATAGATAAATACACAAGAAAACGGTACAGTTAAAAAAAATAGCCATTCTTCTATTGGCAGGTTAACTAAGGTAATGCCGGTTATATAGTTGGGGTTAAATTGCCAAACATTCCATTTGGTAAATAACACGTCCCAAAAAATAAAAACAGCTCCGGTAATTAACAAAGACGGAAACAGGTATTTCCAACGGCTTGCAAAGCGTATGCGGGTTTCAAAACTGCGCAAAAGAGGAAAAAGTATGGTAAAAATGTTTATGAGCAAGTAAGTATAGGCATCCATTGTTTAAGGTTTTTTATTATAGATTTTGGTTAATGTCAGCAATTCTCGCTATTAACAGACAAGCGAATATGTTTTTATTTTACTCCAATA
>MTCR01000033.1 GCA_002212725.1 Sphingobacteriales bacterium TSM_CSM
GGTCATGCGTTTTGGCAAACTCCGGTGAGGTCTTTGGTTATTGTAAATCTGGACAACTTTTGCCACGCCCGCGCAAGGTTACACTTGTAAAATGAAACCTTTTGCAAGGCTCAGCCTCGCGCAAGCGGGGAGTTTGGCTCATAATTCATACTCCATAATTCATAATTTTCCTCTAAAACTGCGCCTCGAACAAGCGGTGGAAAAATAAAAAAAGGGATGCTATTTACAGCACCCCCTTTTTTATTTCAGCAACCGTTTGCTGGTTTGCGGGCAATGGTTAATGCAGGTCAAATCGGTCTAAATTCATGACTTTGTTCCATGCGGCAACAAAATCATGTACAAATTTTTCCTGTGCATCTTGGCTGCCATACACTTCGGCAAGCGCTCTCAGTTCAGAGTTTGAGCCAAAAATCAGGTCGGCGCGGGTTGCTGTCCATTTTAATTGGCCGGTTTTGCGGTCGCGTCCTTCAAACTCTTCTTTGGTATCGGAGGTTGCTTTCCACACGGTGCTCATATCAAGCAGGTTTTTGAAAAAGTCGTTGGTAAGCACTTCGGGGCGGCCGGTAAAAACGCCGTGTTTAGAATGGTTATAATTTGCATTGAGCGCCCGCATACCACCAACCAAAACCGTCATTTCGGGTGCTGTAAGGGTAAGCAGTTGCGCTTTGTCAACCAGCAGTTCCTCGGTAGAAACGGCATACTTGGTTTTCAGATAATTTCGGAAACCATCGGCTATTGGTTCAAGCACGGCAAAAGATTCAACATCTGTTTGCTCTTGGGTGGCATCTGTTCGTCCGGGGGTAAACGGAACTTTTACCGCACAACCGGCCTCAAAAGCGGCTTTTTCAATGGCTGCACAGCCTCCCAGCACAATCAAATCTGCCAGCGATACTTTTTTACCGCCCGTTTGTGCATTGTTAAAACCGGTTTGAATTTTAGCCAGCGTATCCAGCACTTTTGAAAGTTGAGCCGGGTTGTTTACCGCCCAGTTATTTTGCGGGGCAAGGCGAATGCGGGCACCGTTGGCGCCGCCGCGTTTATCGGAGCCGCGGAAGGTAGCGGCCGAAGCCCAGGCAGTTACCACTAACTGCGACACAGAAAGTCCCGACTGTAAGATAGTGGCTTTCAGGTTGGCGATGTCGTTTTCGTCAATCAGTTGGTGGTCAACAGCCGGCAGCGGGTCTTGCCAAATCAGTTGTTCTTTGGGCACTTCGGGGCCAAGGTATCTTGAAACGGGCCCCATATCGCGGTGGGTTAATTTAAACCATGCGCGGGCAAAGGCATCGGCAAATTCATCGGGGTTTTCGTAAAAACGGCGCGAAATTTTTTCATAAACAGGGTCAAACCGCAGCGAAAGGTCGGTGGTGAGCATGGTGGGCACATGTTTTTTGGTTGCATCGTGCGCATCGGGAATTAACCCTGCTCCTGCTCCGTTTTTAGCCACCCATTGGTAAGCACCTGCGGGGCTTTTTGTAAGTTCCCACTCATACCCGAACAGATTTTCAAAAAAGTTATTGCTCCATTTTGTGGGCGTTTTAGTCCAGGTTACTTCGGGTCCGCCGGTAATGGTATCGCCTCCTTTACCCGAGCCAAATTTGCTCGTCCAGCCAAAACCTTGTTCCTCTATGCCGGCAGCTTCGGGTTCGGGTCCCAACAGGGTGGGGTCGCCGGCGCCGTGAGCTTTTCCAAATGTATGGCCGCCTGCAATAAGCGCTACTGTTTCTTCGTCGTTCATGGCCATTCGGGCAAACGTTTCGCGAATGTCTTTAGCGGCGGCAAGCGGGTCGGGATTTCCGTTCGGGCCTTCCGGATTTACATAGATTAAGCCCATTTGTACGGCTGCAAGCGGATTTTCAAGTTGTCGCTCTCCCGAATATCGCTGGTCATCTAACCACTTGGTTTCAGAACCCCAATATACATCTTCTTCGGGTTCCCACACATCTGCGCGGCCACCTGCAAAACCAAAGGGTTTAAAGTCCATTGATTCTAATGCCACGTTTCCGGCAAGTATCATCAAATCGGCCCACGAAATTTTGTTGCCGTATTTCTGCTTAATTGGCCAGAGAAGTCTGCGTGCTTTGTCGAGGTTGGTATTATCGGGCCAACTGTTGAGCGGGGCAAATCGTTGTTGACCGGTTCCTGCACCTCCGCGGCCATCGCCTGTGCGGTAGGTGCCTGCGCTGTGCCATGCCATGCGAATAAACAGTGGCCCGTAATGACCAAAGTCTGCCGGCCACCAATCCTGTGAGTCGGTCATCAGGTTATGAAGGTCTTTTTTTAGCGCTTCATAATCGAGGCTTTTAAATGCTTCGGCATAATTAAACGCTTCGCCCATGGGGTTTGATAACGATGAATTTTGCCGGAGAATGTTTAGTTTAAGTTGATTAGGCCACCAGTCGCGGTTTTTAGTGCCGCCGCTGTGTTTTTGTACTGTTCCCGAAAACGGGCATTTGCTTTCATTAGAGTTATTGTCCATTTTTATATATTATTTTGAAAAAAAATAAAAAATTGCTTTTACTTACATGAAACACTCCATGCTTTACGCTTCATTTGGCGCTGCATTCGGGGTGCAAATTCAGAACTTGCCTCATAATTAAGAACAGATATGCGGGGTATTTGTTCGCTTTTTTTCCGTTTGTCAAGGCATGTAACAACTGTGCAAATTTAGGCAGTTGCCGGTTTATTTACAAGCGGCGGGGCGCAAAAAATCGGTTGCCGGCATTTCAAACAAGTATCCGGTTTGCTTGCAAAAATTTCCCGAAGTTGGCATTTTACCTCTGTTGGGGTGGAATTACTGGTTTCGGTAGTAAAACAGGTATTCAAAAAGCAGCATAAGCAGCAGCGATGCGGCAGCGCTGGCAACTATTTTGGCCAGGGTGTAAACAAAAAAAGAAAGGGTGTATGCCTCAAAAATGAAGAAGAAAAAATGGTGCAGCAACACCAAAATGCCGGCGTAAGAAAAAAACCAGTATAACCCTAAACTGGCAATGGTAGGCTGGTGGGTGGGTTCATAATCGCCAACGGGGCGGTTCATGGTTATTACATACTGGCGGGTAAAAGCGAGGATTAGTGTTGCCGAGGCATGAAGGCCGGGGGTGTTGTTAAACATATCAACAAACAGTCCGGCGGCAAAGGCAATTACCAGAGTTGCCCACCGGGGGGTGGCAAACGGCAGCAGCAAAATGCCAAGCGGGTAAATATAGGGGCTTACCAACCCGTGCAGTTTTATGTTGTTTAATATAAGCACCTGGAAAAGCAGGAGCGCAGTAATGCGAAACAAGTTGCTGTAAATGGCGCTTCTCATATTTTGCTTTTGCGGTTGTGGTGGTTGCCGGCGCAGCGGCTATGGCAACTGTTTTTTAAATACTGCCCGGCGGGTGGGGGGTGTGTTTCAGAATTATTTGTTTGATTTTGTTTCGAGGTTGAGTTGTTCTTCGCGGCTAAGGTAATCAATAATATACACAAAGCGGATGTTGTTAAAATCGGTACCCAGTTTTACATAGGTGGTGTAAAAGTTGCTGCCTTCGGAAAGTGTCCATTTTTCAACGGTACCTATAAAGATATCGGGCGGAAAAAAATCGGAGTAGCCGGTGGTAATAATGGTATCTCCTACCTGCACATTGGCGTGCTTGGGCACTTCGTACAATATTGCCCGAAGCGGGTCTAACTCTGCCCATTGCAAGGAGCCTTTAAAGTTATTGCGTTTAATTTTTGCGCTTATTCTCAGGCCTTTATTAATAATAGGAACAATGGTGGCAAAATGTTCAGACACTTGGTCAACCACACCCACCACGCTGTTTTTGCTTACCACGCCGGTTTCGGGTTTAATGCCGTTGGCAGCGCCTTTGTCTATGGTTAAAAAGTTGTTGGTGCGGTTTATAGAACTGTTAATGACCATAGCCGGTGTGCATTTGTAGAGCAATTTTCCGGTGAGCGAGTCGGTGGGCAGCAGGGGTACTTCTTCGGGGGTGCAGTTGGCGCCCACAATTTCGGTTTGCAGTTTTTCTTCCAGGGTTTTTACTTTGGCAAAGAGCAGGGCATTTTCGTTTACCAAACTGTCGTTCAGTTCTTTAAGCGACAGGTAGTTTCTGATTTCGGTGGTTTTTAAAGAAAGGGTGCCCGAAACGATGTTTGCCGAATTAAGAATGGCCGCCCGCTGAAAGTTGTTGTATCTTATAATAAGGGTCCAGCTCACCATTTGTAAAATGATAAAGGTGAGCAGGGCGTTGTAGCGCAAAATAAAGTACAAGAGGTTTCGCATATTATTTTGCGAAGTAGGTATTTGGGGGCGTATGAAATTACCGTTTCGTCTGTTGGTTGTTTTTGGGGAGCAAAGTCGGGCGTATTGGTTATTTGCTCATAAGGAACGGGTATTTTTCAATGTTTTTAAGTGCCAGAGCGGTTCCTCTTACCACGGCCCGCAGGGGGTCTTCGGCCACATGCACGGCCAGGTTGGTTTTTTTGGCAATGCGTTTATCTAACCCGCGCAGCAGCGCTCCGCCGCCGGTCAGGTAAATGCCGGTTTTATAAATATCGGCGGCCAATTCGGGCGGGGTAATTTCAAGGGTTTTCATTATTGCTTCTTCAATTTTGGCAATAGATTTATCGAGGCAACCGGCAATTTCGGCATAGTTTACCGTAACCTGTTTTGGAATACCGGTGATAAGGTCGCGCCCGTTAACGGGGTAGTCATCGGGTGGGTTATCAATATCGGTTAGCGCTGCTCCCACGTTAATTTTAATATTTTCGGCAGTTCTTTCGCCTATGAGCATGTTGTGTTCGCGGCGCACATAGTCCACAATATCGTTGGTAAATTCATCGCCGGCTACGCGTATAGATTGGTCGCATACTATACCCATAAGGGCTATGACGGCAATTTCGGTGGTACCGCCGCCTATGTCAATCACCATGTTTCCCATAGGTTCGCTCACGTCAATGCCTATGCCCAGGGCGGCGGCCATAGGTTCGTGAATAAGGTAGCGTTCTTTGGCGCCGGCTGCTTCGGCCGAGTTAAAAACGGCTTTTTTTTCTACCTCTGTAATGCCAGACGGAATGCAGATGACCATTCGGTAAGAGGGGGTAAACCATCGTTTGTTGGGGTACAGCATTTTAATCATTTCCCGAATCATGGCTTCGGCAGCTTCAAAATTGGCTATTACCCCGTCTTTGAGCGGGCGAATGGTTTTTATATTGTCGTGGGTTTTTTCGTGCATTTGCATGGCCCTTTTTCCAACGGCAATTACTTTTTGGGTAGTTTTATCGCGGGCAACAATAGAGGGTTCGTCAACTACTACGCGGTCTTTGTAGGCAATAAGGGTGTTGGCAGTGCCAAGGTCTATGGCAATGTCGTGGGTTAGGTCTAAAAAACTGAAAAGTCCCATGTATATATATTGACGGTATTTAAAATTGATTAAAATTTTGAAAGTGCGGCAATTAGCACCTCCGGTTCTTGTTTGCAATATTTTTGTTAATTTTGTGCAACAAGTTGGGGTTGTTATTTGCAGGTTGCTTCCGAACGGGCAAAATTAGCAATTTGAGGCCATAATATGACACTAAAGCTACAAAAAAATAGTTTACTTTGTTTTTTGGGGTTAGCTGTTGCCCTTTATGCGGAGGTTAAGTGCCATGTATGCAGCCCAACCTGTCTGGGATTAATTTATTTGTAGTATTTTTACTTTTTACAGCTTGCTTATGTACGTATTGCCATCATTGCCGTTGCATTTTTTGCACAACAACAACCCGTCTGCTGCATTAACAGAGGGAGCCGAAAAGCATGTGCGGCAATTGTTTGCCGGGCATTTACCGCCTGATTATGTATATCATAACCTGCAACATACGCAAGCTGTGGTAAATGCGGTGCAGTATATTGGAAAAGGCAACCACCTGCCCGCCCCCCTGCTTGCCGTAGCGGTGGCAGCAGCCTGGTTTCACGATACCGGTTATATCAATGGCAATGATAACCATGAGCAGAGTAGTTGCCGTATTATGCGCCTTTTTTTGGAGCAGCAGGGGGTAAGCCCCGAAATTATTAACTTAGCCGAGGGTTGTATTATGGCTACCTGTATGCCGCAAAACCCGCAAAACCTGTTGGAAGCAACTTTGGCTGATGCCGATTTGTACCATCTTGCCACCCCGCATTTTTTTACAACCGGAAACCTGTTGCGGCAGGAACTGGCTCTAAGGCAACAAAAAATTTATTCCGATAAAGAATGGACGGAACAAAGTCTTCATTTTCTTAAAACCCATTATTACCACACCCCTTTTGCCATTAAAATGCTTGAAAAAGGAAAAAAACGCAACATAAAGGCCTTGCAGGCAAAATATATGGCGCTGAATGCAGGCTAAAGTTTTGGCAATGTTGTATATTAGCAGCCGCTGCCGGTTCGTTTTAATATAAAACCGCAGAATCAAAATATCAAAAGCGGTGGCAGCAAGCGGCAATTACCTGAAAAGAGGGTATTTTGCCATTTTACAGTGACATAAAAACCGGGGTTGCCGGTACACTTAACCGGATTTGTATTGTTTTTTAATTTTGAACCGAATTGTATAATATGCGAGGAGCGGCTACTTTGTTGGGTTGTATTGCAGGTGTAATGCTGTTATGGGGCTGCAACATTAAGTCTATTGTAAACATAGAGGGTGTTGAAACGGTAAACATTGCCTGCTTTGTTACCGAAAACGGCGAATTGGTAATAAACGATGCCCAAAGTTACCAGTTGCTTTTTTCCGATACTGCCAACTGCCAAAACTACACCCCACCCGTAATTGATTTTAACGAAAAAACGCTGCTGGCCAAACGAACAGAGGTAAACGGCTGCTATGCCTTTTACACCCGAAGCGTTAATGCCGATACCGATGACAAAATATACATTTACGAAATAATCATACAAGTAGGCACTGCCGGTTGCGATACAGCCAAGCAGATTGTGAACTACAATTGGGTAACAGTGCCCAAAGTACCCGATAAATATGATGTTGTATTTAAGGTAACCTACAAGTAGCCTTGTTTTAAAAGCCTATTGTTCAGTGGTGTCCATATCCTGGCAAAGTTCGGTTAGTACGCCGTTGCAGTTTTTGGGATGAACAAAGCATACCCATTTGTTGTCGGCTCCGCGTTTGGGTTGCGCATTAAGCAGGGTAAACCCGTTGGCGGCAAGGCGTTCCATTTCGGCGTTAATGTTGGCAACGGCATAGGCTATGTGGTGCAGCCCTTCGCCCCGTTTTTCAATAAATTTGGCTATGGCGCTATCGGGGTGGGTGGCTTGCAGCAGTTCAATTTTGGTATCGCCGGTTTTAAAAAACGAGGTAATTACGTGCTCGCTTGCTACCTCTTCGGTTTTATAATGCGGTACGCCCAAAAGAGTGGCATACAGTTCGTTGGCACTGTTAAGGTCTTTTACGGCTATGCCCAAATGTTCTACTTTTTCAAAAAACATAACAGATAGCTTGGTTTGTTTATGTTATTACAATAAAATACCCGGTTGGGAATAACATAGAATTGGTAAACACGCGGAGTTAAGGGGTTAATTGCTCAGGGAATTTTAAGTACCCGATTGCCCCAGGCTGGTGTGCTGTTTAAGTTTGTTTTGCATCCAGTTCAGTACATATTGCATTACCTCTTTCTGCTCGGGTTCGTTGTGCAGTTCGTGGTAAAAGCCGGGCCAGCTTTTAAATTCGGCAAATTTTTCGGTAAGTTTGGCAAATTCCTCACTTGCTTTATAACTGGTAAGGCCGTCCTGGCTGCCATGCATAATCAGCATGGGTACACGCAGTTGTGCTGCATTAGACATGGCAAATTCTGCCCTTTCGGTGCCGTTCGTAAACAGCCGCGCCGATATTTTATTATGCACCAGCGGGTCTTTTACATACGCCTCCACTACTTTGGGGTCTCTTGAAAGTTGGTTTACATCAATGCCGTTATTTTCAAGGTAAGACGGAAAAATAATATTGGCAATTTTAGCCAATGCCAGTTTAGAAGAGGGAATTTCCATAGCCGGCCGCAGCCACGGGGCGCTGGCAATAACCCCCAAAACACGCGGTTTTCTTAGTATGGTATAGTTTATTACAATGTTTCCGCCCATGCTATGCCCATAAATAAACTTGGGTTCGCCCGGAAAACGCTTGCTTGCCTCTTCCAACAGTTTGTCGAGTTGGTCAAAAAACAAGTCAAAAGAAGATACATGTCCGCGCTTACCTTCAGATTGTCCATGCCCGGTTAAATCGCACGAAATGACCACAAAATCCCGCTCAACAAAAAATTTGGCAAAATGCTCGTACCTGCCACAATGCTCGCCCAATCCATGTACCAGGCAAATTACCCCTTTCAATTCAAGTTTTTGTTCGGGCTGCCAAATTCGGGCAAATATTTTATTGCCCTCGCTGTTATACCAGTTAAAATTTATTTTCTTCATAAAAAATGCCGTACTGCATTTGCGTTTTTATAATGCGTATTATTGGCGTTGTACTAACCAAACCCACAACTGCCGGGTTAAAAAACCTTTGTGTAAAGGTACAAAAAAATAAGCTTAAAACGGTAAATCCGGCACATAAAATGGCGGTTACTATCTTATAAAAATCAAATTTTGGGCAGTTACGGCGCAAATCTGTGTGTCATGCGCTGTAAAAAGGGTAAAAAAGGTTAAATTTGCCCTCTTGTTTAACCACCCCCATCTCAAAATTGAAACGTTTATGCAGTTAAAACAATGTACCGTACTGCTTTTGTTTTTTGTTGTGCTGTTGTTGGGCAGCAACCAACTGTATGCCCAACTGGAATATACCACCTCTATTTCTTTTGCCAACCAGCAACTCATGAACCCCCGCGTGTGGGAAGCAAAAACAGGTACCGAAAGCAACCTGCAAACCCAATTTGCCTTAAGAGGCTTGTCTTACCCGCCACAACACATTTATATAAGAGCATTTAAAAAGGAAGGCTTGCTGGAAGTATGGGTACAGCAAAACGGCGGACAATACATAAAATTTAAAGACTATACCGTTTGCGTTTCGGGCGGAACATTGGGGCCTAAACGCCGGCAGGGCGATTACCAGGTGCCCGAAGGCTACTACTATATTAACCAATTTAACCCCCGAAGTACCTACTTCCTGTCGTTGGGCATTAATTACCCAAACGAGTCTGACCGCATTTTGGGCGGCTACAGCAACCTGGGCGGCGATATTTTTATTCACGGCGCATGCATGACCGCCGGCTGCCTGCCCATTGGAAACGATAAAATTAAAGAGGTGTATTGGCTGTCCGTACTGGCCAAAGACAACGGGCAGGATACCATACCCGTACATATTTACCCCTTTAAGTTTGATAACTTTGAACATTACCAGACCGAATTTTCAAAATATGCCGGCAACCCGCGCCTTATTCAGTTTTGGGATAACCTGAAAGTTGGCTACGATTTGTTTGAAACCTACCGAACCCCGCCTGCTGTAGGTGTAAACTCCGATGGCTCTTATCGCTATTCCCAATAACCGCCCGCAGCCGTTAAAATCACCACCATACAACAAAAACCTGCAAATAACATGAATTGTAACGGGCAGCCGCGCTGATTTACCGGTTATGCAAACAGCAGACAATGTACCGGGGTATTTGTCCGGTCCTGTGAAGCAGCAGTGGTATCGGGCGGTTTCTGCATTAATTTCAGCAATACAGGTTTTCATTTTGGCTCGCTTTTTGTACCTTTGTTCAGGTAATATGTCACAAAACAAGTTAAATAATTTTTGTATGAAAAAAACAGGCATCACCCGTATAATTGCTCTATATTGTACCATTTTCAGCATGTTGCTTTTAATTGGCAGCACCTTGCGGTTACAAGCCCAAACCGAAGACCCTTGTGTAACGGCAGGCTATACATTAGCCACTACCGCTACCGATGCCACATGCTACGGTGCCAACAACGGTACTGCCACGGTGGCCAGCACGGGCTGTAATTGTGTTTTCAGCGGTTGTGTGTTTACCTGGCAAGACGGTCAGCAAACCCATACAGCAGTAAACCTTACTGCCGGCGCCTACAGCGTTACCATTACCCACCCCAATGGTTGTATAATGGATACGGTAGTGGTGGTTGGCCAGCCCGAAAACTTTGTAAGCGGGGTAAACACCGTAAGCCCTCTGTGCCCCAACTCGGAAGATGGCAGTGCAGCGGTTGTTCCGTCGGAAACAGCCGGGCCACTCTCCTATCTTTGGTCAAACGGAAGCACCGATGCCGTTCTTAACGGAGTGCCTGCCGGCAATTACAGCGTTACGGTTACCAATTATATTGGTTGCCAATACATTACCGATATTACCATTGACCCGCCACAACAACCCACCCTGGAGGTAAGCGCCCTTAAAACCTGCCCCAATACAAGCAGCGGAAGCGCAACCGTAAACGTAAGCGGCGGCACACCACCATTTACCTACCGTTGGAACGACCCTGCCGAATGCCCCAATGCCATGGCCGGAAATTTGGCCGCCGGCGCTTACGCCGTAACAGTTACCGATGCCAACGGCTGCGAACACACCGCCGAAGTTACCGTTGAAGCTTTTCCCGAAGCAATAGCGCAAATAACCGTGCAAAACGCCTGTTATGGCGCCGACAACGGCCGCGTAACGGTTGCCATTACCAATGCAGCTTTACCCGTTTCTTACCTTTGGGACGGCTCGCCCATAACCAACATCGCCGAAATTGAAAACATTGCACCCGGAACCCACGAACTAACCCTTACCGACAGCAATGGCTGCAGCCAAAGCCATATTGTAACCGTAGGACAAGATGCCCTGCCGGTTACCGTTACAGCCCCTGCAACGGCTGTTTGTCCCGGACAATCTGTACAATTGAGCGCATCGGGCGGCAATACCTACACATGGTCGCCTCCAACCGGGCTGGATAATCCCGGCAGCGCCACCCCCGTAGCCACCGTAACACAGGCAACCACTTATGAGGTACAGGTAAGCACAGAAGCAGGGTGTACAGCATCGGCATCGGTTGCCATTAACGTGCTGCCGGCGCCGCAGCCCTCTATAAGCGCATGGAATACCACTTTATGCCTGGGCGAAAGCACCCAAATGGTAGCCATAGTGCCCGGCGGCGCCAACTCTTTTACCTGGACACCGGCAACAGGGTTAAGCAACCCGTTAATAAATGCACCAACTGCTAGCCCTGCGCAAACCACTACCTATACGGTTGTTGCCACCGCCTCAAATGGTTGTACCGGCACTTCGCAAATAACCCTTACCGTTGAAGATTGTACCGGCATAACCCCGCACGGGCAACTGCACCTTAGCCAAATTTATCCCAATCCGGGCAATGGCTTGTTTACCATACAACTGCAACAGGCAGCCAATGCAAACGGCATTGTTGCCCTGGTGTACAACGTGGGAGGGCAACTGCTGCATACCGGACATATAAATGCAGGAGAATCTGCCCTGCAACTTAACCTCGGCCAATTTGCCAAAGGTCTTTATTACCTTACCCTGCAAAGCAGCACAGAAAAACAGGTGTTTAAACTTATAATACAGTAGGCGGTTAGCCGGCAATATAAGCCCGGCAGCGCTTACAACTCGCCCGATACGTAAACATCTTTAATTTTAAGATATTTTTCAATTTCCTGCTCAATGTATTGCGCCTGTTGCGGGCTTTTAAGCCCATGCAGCAGGCGCAATTCTTTGCCGCCCGTGGTAAGCAGCCTTACCTCAAATGCATGGCGTGGCTGCCTGTTTACAGTGCCGGCAACATACTCCCTGCTAAACAGTTGTTGTATGTCTATAGCCGCAATATCGCGGTTGCGGTAAAAAGGCACCCATATCGGCTTATGCCGCACGCTTATCATTTGACGGTTTACGCTGATTTCGGTTGTATTGTACCAAAGCGCCACCAAATACCAGGTTAGCCCGATGGCTATTGCCAAATGTACGCTTATAAACAGCAAAATTATTAACTGCCCCGTTAAAATGGCTATCAGCACAAAGAAGAACACCACGCTGTTCCAAATGGCCGAAAAAAGAATGAGAAACTTGTTAAAAGCGCTGCTCCATTTAACATACAGGGTTAATTCGCTTGAAAGTTTCAACATGTCAATACCTTCGGGCAGTTCTAAATTAAGTGGCGGTTTTTCTGCCACAGGCGGCGGTATTTTGTTTTCAAAGCTAAAAACAGCGCCGCACAAATCGCATTTGGCAATGGCTTTTTCAATATTTATATTGTTTGCCGAAACCGGTGCGCCGCATTGTTCGCAGTTAAGTTGTAATATCATGGTGGCAATTTGAGTATGGCATAATGAATTGTGTAATTATCTGCTTGTGGCAGCCGCCATCAATTAATCCGGAACACTTTTCTCTTTTTTTTACTTGAACACCACACAAAGATAACCCGATATTTGACATAGGGTATCACTTATGGTTGGAGAGCAGGTAAATTTTGCTGTTTTAACATCGGGAATACAATACACAGCACACTGCAGCCTTGTTTTTATCGTAATTGGCAGTATCAAAATGCAAAGACCGCAAAGGCTTTGCCTGCCGATAAAGATGCAGATTTATTACAAATAAACGGAAAGGATTAAACGGTCAAAAACCCGGTAAAATGTTTTTTACGGCGCCGCAACTTTTAAGCGTTCTGCTCATCTTGAAGCAGAAAATTTTTGTTTAAAATACAGACAACAACCATTTTTAACCAAAGTTCTTTTCCAAAAACATGAAAACAGTAAAATTTTTGCTGGCGTTTTTGCTTTCAGCAATATGCTTGCCGTTGAGCGCCCAACAAAGTAGCGCCCTTAACCTGATGATAGAACCTGTAAACATTGCCGGTTTACCCGGCCTGCAATCTTTTGCCTGCGGGCAATACAACGGTAAATGGCTGCTCATAGGCGGTCGCCTCGATGGGCTGCACCGGCGGCAACCTTGGGCTTCGTTTGATTTGGAGGGGCATAATACCCAACTTTTTGTGGTTGACCCCATAAACCTGCAAACGTGGGCAGCAAACCTTTCCACACTTCCGCAAACAATACAGGAACAACTTAGTTCTACCAATATGGAGTTTTACCAAACCGGCAACATGCTGTACCTGATTGGCGGTTATGGCTACAGCGCCACCGCCGATGACCATGTTACCTACCCGTATCTTACAGCAGTAAATGTAGAACAGGTTATTCATGCCATTGTAAACAATGCGCCTCTTGCCCCACATTTCAGGCAAATTACGCACAGCAATTTTGCCGTAACCGGCGGCCGCCTCGAAAAACTGTATAACACCTACTATTTGGTGGGCGGGCAGCAGTTTGACGGGCGTTATAACCCCATGAACGGACCCAGTTTTACCCAGCAATATACCAACCAGATAAGGCGCTTTACCATTGCCGATAACGGAACAACCCTTGATATAACCCACCTAACACCGTTTACCGATGCCGATAACCTGCACCGCCGCGATTATAACCTGCTGCCACAGGTTTTTCCCGATGGCAGACCCGGAATAACGGCTTTTTCGGGGGTGTTTCAGCAAACACAGGATTTGCCCTACCTCAACTGCGTCAACATCGACACATCGGGGTATGCAATAAACAATGATTTTTCGCAATACCTAAACCATTACCATTGTGCCACATTAGCCGTTTACGATAGTTTGCACAACCAAATGCACAGCTTGTTTTTTGGTGGCATTGCCCAATATACCATAGATAACACCGGCATATTGGTGCAAGATGCCAACGTGCCCTTTGTGCCAACCATTGCCCGCGTTACCCGGAATGCCACAGGCGAAATGGCCGAATATAAACTGCCCATTGAAATGCCCGGGCTGTTGGGCGCCGGTGCCGAGTTTATTAAATCTGAAAACCTGCCCGAATATGCAAACCACGTGCTGAAACTGCACCTGTTGCCCACAGATACTGTTTTGCTGGGCTATATTGTGGGCGGCATTCATAGTTCGGCACCCAACATTTTCTGGTCAAATGAGGGTACAGAAAGTACAGCCTCCGCACAAATTTTAAAGGTGTACAGGGTGCCGGAAAACGCTACCGCCGTTCATACCCTAAACCCACAATCGGTAAACGGGTTGCAGTGTCAGGTATTTCCCAACCCTTCAGAGGGTATATTCAGCATTACCTTTGAGAACGAAAAAACCTGCAACCTAAGCCTTGCTGTTTACGGAACCGACGGCGCTGTGCTGTTGGAAGAAAATTTTCAGAAACTAAAAACCGGAAAACATGTTTTGCAATACACCATGCCCGAAAACACCCGCGGCATGGTAATTTTAAAACTGAAATGCAACGGGCAAACCTACACACAAAAGGTGCTTATTGAAGAATAAACCGGTTTTTACCCACAGGTTGCTTTGCCGGCGGCGTTTTTGTGTTTCTTTTCAGGCAACACTTATGTTGAGTTTGCCACAAACCATTTAAATTTAACTATAATGGAAAAAACAGTAAGTGCATTTACCGCCGATGCCCTTGGAACATCAGATGCCTCCGCCATAGCCGAAGCCATAGCCGATGGAACAATATTGCCGGCGGAGGTTGTTGAAGCCGCTATTTTGCGTGCCGAACGGGTAAATGCCGAATTAAATGCCATAGTGTTAAAAACCTATGATGATGCCCGAAAAAATTCAGCATCAAAAGGGCAGGGCGCTTTGTTTGGCGTGCCGGCGTTTATAAAAGATAACGACAACCTTGCCGGCTACCCAACCCAAATGGGTACCGGTGTTTTTAGGGCAAAACCGGCAAAACGCAACAGCAGGTTTGTAAATCAGTTTTTGGCTGCCGGCTTAATATGTTTGGGCAAAAGTACCATGCCCGAGTTTGGTTTTTTGTGCAGCGCCGAAAATGAAAGGTGGGGAATTACCAGAAACCCCTGGAATACCGATTATACTACCGGCGGCTCTTCTTCGGGTTCTGCCGCACTGGTAGCAAGCGGAGTGGTGCCCATTGCATCGGCAAACGACGGTGCAGGCTCTATTCGCATTCCGGCATCTGTTTGCGGGTTGGTAGGGCTTAAACCCTCGCGGCACCGGTTGTATAGCATTGATGGCAGCGAGGCGCTGCCGGTGCAGTTGGTACACCAGGGAGTACTTACCCGAACCGTTAGAGATACCGCCTTGTTTTATGCCGAAGCAGAAAAGTACCACAGCTACCCGCGCCTGCCCAAAATGGGGCATGTAAAACATGCCGGAAAACAACGCCTGCACATTGCCCTGATTGAAAACTACCCCGAAGGAGTAATAGGAAACCAGGATGAAGATACCCAACGCATACAGGCAGAAACAGCAAAACTGCTGGAACTGCTGGGACATAAGGTAACACCAATGCGGTTTGCGGTTGATGTAGAAAAGATGGTAGGCCATTTTTTGAATATCTACGCTTTTCATTCCTACATACTCACACATTGGTCAAAATTGATACTTAATGCTAAAATTGACCATAGCCTGCTTGAACCCTTTACCGAAGGCTTGCAAAAGCGGTTCAGGGCTAATGCGCTGAAATTTCCCGCAACCCTGGCGGCCATGCGAAAACTGAAGGTTGTGGCAGCCGGATTGCATAAAAACTATGATGTAATTATGACACCGGTTTTGGCGCATAAAACGCCGAAGATTGGCTACTTTTCTCCTCAGTTGAGTTATGAAGAAGTATGTAACCGGGCAATTAAATATTCAATTTATTGCGGATTGCACAACGTTACCGGCGTTCCGGCTATTTCGCTGCCTTTGGGTACAGATTCTAATGGAATGCCAATGGGTGTTCAGTTTTCAAGCACCTACGGAAACGACAAGTTACTGCTTGAACTGGCTTACGAACTGGAAGAAGCAAAACCATGGAAGTTTATTTATGAAGTATAAAAAACGGGGGGTGTTTTACCAAAACCCCGCCCGTTTTAAGTTTTTTTATTAGCTTTTACTACATATTAATACGGTTGCCCACCCACACAAAACGTTTGTTAATAAACAGGGCATCGGTAAAGGAGGCGTTGCCGGCAAGATGATTTACAAAAACAACCGAACCGGAAATTGTGCCACTTCAACAACAGGACACTAATGCACGATAACCACTTTTATATACCCCGATGCGCCGCTTGCCCCGCTTTGCCACCGGCAAACATACACCCCTGCCGGTAAGTGCGCCACCGATATGGTTTTGTTTGCCTCGCCCGCCGGTATTTGGGTTTGTAGTACCAACTGACCGGTGAGGGAGTAGAGGCTTACCCCTAAATCCCGCCGAGTACTCGGGACTAGCCCTGAAGGGGACTTTAAGGCATTGTTTAATGCAAAGGTAAGCGTGTTTTGGGCGGGGTTGGGGTAAACGAGTATCTCCTCCCCCCCTTGCCCCCCCGAGCAATCGGGGCAAGTCCCCTCGCAAGCGAAGGGGGGAGTTATTTCTGGTATGCCTACCGTGCCGCCTGTGCTTTCTGTATCTATGAGTGCTTGCACCGTGCTGGTATCTGTACAAACAATGGCGGTAAGGGTAGCGGTGTAGGTACCCGGGGCGGGGTATTGGTGGGTAAGGGTGCTGCCGGTGCAGG